>NZ_CP025263.1:4854500-5171500 GCF_002843605.1 Pseudomonas sp. S09G 359
CCGCCGCTGTGGCCTGCGTGCTCACGCAGGAACGGCCGGTCGCTCGGGATCGGCGTGGTGCGCTCGAAACCCTGCAGGTTTTGCTGCCACCACTGGCGCGCCTCGTTCAGGTTCTGGCGTTGCAGCCAGGCGATGTAGTCGCGATAACGCGGCGGCGTGGCCAATTGCGCTTCAACACCTTCGCCCAAGGCCATGTAGATCTCGAAGAAATCATTCATCAGCAACGAACGGCACCAGGCATCGATAAGGATGTGGTGGTTGCTCATCATGAACCAGTAGCGCGCCTCGCCCACGCGGATCAGGCGCAGGTGGAACGGTGCCTGGTTGAGCAGATCGAACCCGGCTTCACGCTCAGCCTTGAGCAGCGCTTGCAGACGCGGCTCTTGCTCGGCTTCGGGGGCGTGGCTCCAGTCCAGGTACTCGATCGGCGTGCTGCCCGGTTTGTGGATCACTTGCAGCATGTCTTCGCCGACGTTCCAGCAGAACGAAGCGCGCAAGGCTTCGTGACGGGCGATCACCGCCTGCCAGGCCTGGGCAAACCGCTCGGGGTCGAGGGCGCTGTTGATGCGGTAGCGGTCCTGCATGTAGTAGAGGCCAGTGCCCGGCTCCAGCAGCGTGTGCAGCAACAGGCCTTCCTGCATCGGGGTCAGCGGGTACACGTCCTCGATGACGCTGGCCGCAACCGGCAAGCTGTCCAGCTGTGGCTGGGTCAGGCGCGCGAGGGGGAAGTCGGACGGCGTGAGGCCGCCGGCACCGTCCTTGAGGCAATGCGCAATCAGGCTTTGCAGCTCGGCCAGGTAGGCATCCGCCAGTTCGCGAATGGTCTGCTGGTCGTGGCGTTCGCGGCTGAAGGTCCAGCGCAGCACCAGTTCGCCACCGTACACTTGGCTGTCCAC
The DNA here is from genome assembly GCF_002843605.1 of Pseudomonas sp. S09G 359. Classification (NCBI taxonomy): domain Bacteria; kingdom Pseudomonadati; phylum Pseudomonadota; class Gammaproteobacteria; order Pseudomonadales; family Pseudomonadaceae; genus Pseudomonas; species Pseudomonas sp. S09G 359. The sequence continues at coordinate 4,855,397 of NZ_CP025263.1, forward strand.
ACTCAACTCGTTGGGCAACGGCGCGTCCGGGTCATGGGCCACGCCGGCGGATTCGTCCAGCGGGTGGAACAGCGCATCGGCGCCGAAGCTCTGGTCGAACTGGCCGAGGTAGTTGAAGGTGATGGCCGCCGTCGGCAGCGCGGCCATGGTCTGCCGGCACTGATCGTCGGCCAGGTAGCGCAGCACGCCATAGCCGAGGCCCTTGTGCGGAACGGCGCGCAATTGCTCCTTGATCGCCTTGATCGAAGCGCCCTGCCCGGCGGCTTCTTCGATGTGCTGGGGCGTCAGGCGCAGTGGGTAGGCACTGGTGAACCAGCCGACGCTGCGGGTCAAGTCGAGGTCATCGAACAGGGTTTCGCGGCCATGCCCTTCCAGTTGGATCAGCGCCGAGGCGTGCCCGCTCCAGCGGCACAACACACGCGCCAGCGCGGTCAGCAACAGGTCGTTGACCTGGGTGCGGTAGGCGCTCGGCGCCTGTTGCAGCAACTGGCGAGTGTGCTCGGCATCCAGGCGCACGCTGAGCGTATCGGCATCGCGGTTGCGCAGCGAACCGTGGGGGCGATCAACGGGCAAGGTGACTGCCGGGCCCGCCAACTGCTCCTGCCAGGTGCTCAATTCTTCGCGCAGGGATTCGCTGCCGGCGTACGCCTGCAAACGCGCAGCCCAGTCTCGCAGGGCGCTGGTCTTGGCCGGTAGGCTGACCGACTGGCCGGCGCTGAGTTGGCGATAGACGCTTTGCAGATCTTCCAGCAACACGCGCCACGACACGCCGTCCACCACCAGGTGATGGATCGCGATCAGCAGGCGCTGCTGGCCCTGCGGGCCGTCTACCAGCAAGGCGCGCAGCAGCGGCCCGTGTTCCAGGTCGAGGCTGCGCTGGGTGTCGGTGAACAGCGCGGTGCATTGCGCCATGTCGCGCACTTGCGCCTGCATCAGCACGCCGCCGTGGGGCACGGCCAAGTGTTCGGCATGCCACTGCGCATCGCGCTGGGTAAAGCTCAGGCGCAGCGCGTCGTGGTGCTCCAGCACCGCCAGCAGCGCCTGCTCCAGGCGATGGGGCTCGAGCAATTGCAAAGGCTTGAGCAATAAGGCCTGGTTCCAGTGCTTGCGATTCGGGATCTCGGTGTCGAAGAACCAATGCTGGATCGGCGTGAGCCCCGAGCTACCGGTAAGCACACCCTGCTCGGCGCTGACCTGCTCGGAGCGCGTGGCGACGGCGGCCAGGGCTTGTACGCTCTGGTGCTGGAACAGGTCGCGCGGGCTGAAATGAATCCCCGCCTGGCGTGCCCGGCTGACCACCTGGATCGACAGGATCGAATCGCCGCCCAGCTCAAAGAAGTTATCGTCGAGGCCGACTTGCTGCACGTTCAGTACCGCGCACCAGATCGCTGCCAAGGTGCTTTCCAACTCGTTGCGCGGCGCCACGTACTGTTGGCGGTTGGCCTCGGGATCAGGCTGCGGCAAGGCGCGGCGGTCGAGTTTGCCGTTGGCGGTCAGCGGCATGCTGTCCAGGACGATCAGGTGGGCAGGCACCATGTAGTCCGGCAGTTGCGCCTTGAGGTGCGCCTTCAACGCATCGCGCAAGGTGCCGTGCTCGGCATCGCTGACCAGGTACGCCACCAGCTGTTTACCACTGGGCGAATCCACGGCCAGCACCACCGCTTCGCGCACGGCGGTATGCTCCAGCAGGCGGGTTTCGATTTCGCCCAGCTCGATGCGGAAACCGCGAATCTTCACCTGGTGGTCAATGCGGCCCAAGTACTCCACCAGGCCATCGGCGCGTTGGCGCACCAAGTCACCGGTGCGGTACAGGCGGCCGCCAGTCGTGGCAAACGGGTCGGCGACAAAACGCTCCGCGGTCATGCCCGGCCGCTCGTGGTAACCCTGGGCCAGGCCGGCCCCGCCGACGTACAGCTCGCCCGTCGCGCCTTGTGGCACCAGGGCCAGGTCGGCGTCGAGAATATAGGCCACGCGGTCGCCGATGATGCTGCCGATCGGCACGCTGCCGGCGCCCTCCTCCAGTTGCTGCGGCGCCAGGCTGGCCAGCGGCATCACCACGGTTTCGGTCGGGCCATAGGCGTTGAAGAACAGCGCCGGCGTGAACGCCGCGCGGATCCGTTGCAGGTGTTCGCCGGTCAGGGCCTCGCCACCCGTGATACACATGCGCACCGGCAAGGTCTGGCGTTGAGTGGCCAGCCACTGCGCCAACTGGCTGCCATAGCTGGGAGTAAAGCCCAGGATATTGATGCGATGGGTGCGGATCAGCGCGCAGATTTCCTCGGCATCCCACTGGCCCTGGGCGCGCAACACTACCTGCGCACCGCTGAGCAACGGCACCAGCAACCGCTCGGTGGCGGCGTCGAAGTTGATCGAATAGAAATGCAGCTCGCAATCGTCCGGACGCATGCCGAAACGCTCGATCACCGCCTGGCAATGCATGGCGATTTCAGCGTGGGACACCACCACGCCTTTGGGTTTTCCGGTGGAGCCGGAGGTGTAGATCAGGTAGGCCTGATGCTGCGGCAAGCTGATAAATGGCAGCGCGTCGGCCGGGTAGTTGTCCAGTACCGGCGAATCATCTTCCAGGCACCAGCACGCCACGCTCGCCGGCAATTCGCCGAGGGCGGCAAACATCGCTGCGTCACTGAGCAGCAGGCCGATGCCGCTGTCTTCAATCATGTAGTGCAGGCGGTCCAGCGGGTATTCTGGGTCCAGCGGCACATAGGCGCCACCGGCCTTGAGGATCGCCAGCAGACCGATAACCATCTCCAGCGAGCGCGGCAGCGCCAGGCCAACGCGCACCTGCGGGCCGACGCCACGCTCGCGCAGCATCCAGGCCAGGCGGTTGGCGCGGGCGTCGAGCTCGGCGTACGTCAGGGTCTCACCGGCAAAGGTCAGCGCCGGTGCGTCGGCACGCTTGCGCGCCTGCTGGCTGAACAGTTGATGGAGGCACTGGTCGAGACGATGCTCACCGGCCTCGACACCCAGGCTGTCCTGCAACGCGCGCTGTTCGGCGACAGTCAGCAACGGCAGTTCACTGAGGCGCTGCTGCGGGTTGGCGATCAGTGCTTCGAGCAGGTTACGCCAATGCTCGGCCATGCGCGCAATGCGCGGTTCGTCGAACAGGTCGGTGCTATAGGTCAGGCAGCAACCCAGGCGATGGTCGAGGTCGGTGACTTCCAGGTTGAGGTCGAACTTGGTCGCGCGGGCATCGTTGGCCAGGTACTCGACGGTCATGCCGGCCAACTGGCGGCTTTGCTGGAATTCCCAGCGCTGCACGTTGCACATCACCTGGAACAGCGGGTTGTACGCCGCGCTGCGCGGCGGTTGCAGGGCCTCTACCAGGTGGTCGAACGGCAGGTCCTGGTGGGACTGGCCCTCGATCACGGTATGGCGCACTTGCTCGAACAACTGCGCCACATTCATCTGCCCATTGAGCTGGCAACGCAGCACCTGGGTATTGAGGAACGCGCCGATCAGCCCTTCGCTTTCCGGGCGGATGCGGTTGGCCACCGGCGCGCCGATGCGCAGGTCGGTCTGGCCGCTGTAGCGGTAGAGCAACACGGCCAGGGTGGCCGTCATGGTCATGAACAGGGTCAGGCCACGTTCGGCATTGAACGCGCGAACACGCGCGGCCAGCTCGTCGCTCAGGTCGAAGCGGTACAGCTCGCCCTGGTGGCTTTGCACCGGTGGGCGTGGGCGGTCGGCGGGCAGTTCCAGCAGCGGGTGTTCGTGGCCCAACTGTGCGGTCCAGTAGTCCAGCTGGCGTTGGCGCTCGCCGCCTTCCAGCCACTGGCGTTGCCACACGCTGTAGTCCAGGTATTGCACCGGCAACGGCGCCAGCGGCGACAGGCGTTCGTCGATAAAGGCTTCGTAGAGCGCACTGAGTTCACGGGCAAAAATGTCCATGGCCCAGCCTTCGGTGACGATATGGTGCAGGGTCAGCACCAGGTAGTGTTCCTGCTCACCGGCCTTGACCAGGCAGGCGCGCAACAACGGCCCGGTTTCCAGGTTGAACGGGGTGTGGGCCTCGTGATCGGCCAATTGTTGCAAGCGTTGCTCGCGTTCGCTTTCGTTGAGTGCCGAGACATCCTGCCAGTCCATGCGCAGGCCGGTCTGCGCCGACACCTTCTGATAGGCCACACCATCGACGCTCGGGAAGGTGGTGCGCAGGGTTTCGTGGCGCATGATCAAGGCTTGCAACGCGGCCTCAAAACGCCCCACATCCAGCACGCCACGCAGGCGCGCCATGCCGCCGACGTTATAGGCCGGGCTGTCCGGCTCCATCTGCCACAGGAACCACATGCGCTGCTGGGAGTACGACAACGGCACCGGCTGGCTGCGGTCGACCTTGGCGATAGCGGTTTGCTGGTTGCGCTGGCCCGACGCCTGGATCAGCTCGACCTGCTCGGCAAACGCGCCCAACTCACTGGCTTCGAACAAGGTGCGCAACGGCAGCTCAACGTCGCAGGCCTGACGGGTACGGGAGATGATTTGCGTGGCCAGCAACGAGTGGCCGCCGAGGGCGAAAAAGTCATCGCGCAGGCCGATACGTGGCAGGCCCAGCACCTCGCGCCAGATCGCCGCGATCTGCTGTTGCAGCGGTGTCTCCGGCTCCACGTGTTCTCGGGTTTGCCACACCGGCTCCGGCAACGCGCGGCGGTCGAGTTTGCCGCTGGGGCTCAGGGGCATGGCCTCCAGGCGCATCAGCTGCGCGGGCACCATGTACTCCGGCAGCTCGGCGGCCAGCGCGGCTTTTACGTCCTGTTCGTCCAGCGCGGTATGGGCCGTGTAATAGCCGATCAACTGCGCATCACGCACCAGCACCACGGCCTGGGCGATACCGTCCTGGGCCAGCAGGCGCGCTTCGATTTCTTCCGGTTCCACACGGAAGCCACGCAGCTTGACCTGCTGGTCGAGGCGGCCGAGGTATTCGAGCACGCCATCGCGACTCCAGCGCGCGCGGTCACCGGTGCGATACAGGCGTGCGCCCTGGTGATCGGCGATAAAGCGCTCAGCCGTCAACCCGGCACGCCCGAGGTAACCCCGGGCCAGGCCGATGCCACCGATGCACAGTTCACCCGGAACACCCAGCGGTACAGGATTGAGCTGCTCATCCAGCACGCGGCAGATCACATTGCCCAGCGGCCGGCCGATGGGCGAGCGCTCGCCGTCCGCCACGGTGCAGTGCCAGTGGGTCACGTTGATCGCGGTTTCAGTCGGGCCATAGCGGTTGTGCAATTGCACCGCCGGCAACTGCGCCAACACGCGATTACGCAACTCGGCAGGCAAGGCTTCACCGCCGGAGAACAGCCGACGCAGGCTGGTGCATTCAGCAACCAGCGGCTCGTCGATAAACAGCTGCAACAGCGGCGGCACAAAGTGCAGCGTGGTCACCGCGTGTTCCTGCACCAACTGCGCGATGCGGTGCGGGTCGCGATGTTCACCGGGGCCCGCCAACACCAGGCGGCAGCCGGTGATCAATGGCCAGAAGCACTCCCACACCGACACGTCAAAACTGATCGGGGCCTTTTGCATCAGTACATCGGTGTCATTCAATTGATAGGTGGCCTGCATCCACTGCAAGCGTTCGGCCAGGGCCGCATGGGTATTGCCCACGCCTTTGGGCTGGCCGGTGGAGCCGGAGGTGTAGATCACGTAGGCGAGGTTATCGCCATTCAGGTGCAGGCCCGGTGGCTGGGTCGGCCAGTTGTCCAGATGCAGGCTATCCATGGCAATCACGCACACGCCTTCGGCGCTCGGCACGTGTTCCAGCAAGGCGGTCTGGGTCAGCAGCAGGTGCACGCCGCTGTCCTTGAGCATGTAGGCCAGGCGCTCGGCGGGGTAGTCCGGGTCCAGCGGCACATAAGCGCCGCCGGCCTTGAGGATCGCCAGCAGGCCGATCAGCAGTTGCGGCGAACGCTCGGCGGCGATGGCCACGCACACGTCCGGGCCGACGCCTTTGTCGCGCAGGTAGTGAGCCAGGCGGTTGGCCTGGGTGTGCAGTTGCGCGAAGGTCAGGCTGCCCCCCTCCCACACCAAGGCGGTGTTATCCGAGGCTTGAAGGTTGAGCAGTTCGGGCAGCCACTGCTGGGCCGGTGCGCACGGCGCCTGGCTCCACGGCTGCTGTTCGTCTTGCTGCATCAGCGTGAGGTCGCCGATGGCCAGCTGCGGTTGCGCGCACACGGCCTGCAGCAGGTGGATGAAATGCTCGGCCAGGCGCTGGATGGTGGCGCTGTCGAACAGTTCATCGGCGTAGTCGAACGACAGGCTCAAGCGCCCGTTGCGGTCTTCTTCGCTGTGCAGTTGCAGGTCGAACTTGGCTTCGCGGCTGTGCCATGGCAGCTCATCGGCGAGCATGCCCGGCAGGCGGCGCAAGGCACTCAAATCACGTTGCTGGTGGTTGAACATCACCTGGAACAGGCCCTGTTCGCGCGCTTGCGGGAAGGCTTCCAGCAGTTGTTCGAACGGCAGGTCCTGATGGGCCTGGGCGCCCAATGCCGTCTGGCGGGTCGTGGCCAACAAGGCGCTGAATGGCTGCCGACCGTCCAGCTCGGCGCGCAGCACCAGGGTGTTGATGAAGAAGCCGACCAGGCCTTGGGTTTCCTGGCGCGGGCGGTTGGCGTTGGGCACGCCGATGCGGATATCGCGTTGACCGCTGTAGCGGTAGAGCAAGCTCTGGAACGCCGCGAGCAACAGCATGAACGGCGTGGACTCATGGGCCTGGGCGGTCTGGCGGATCGCCTCGCTGACGCTGGCGCTCAGCCGCACGGTATGCCGCGCTGCGCTGTGAAGGTGCTGCGCCGAACGCGGGTGGTCAGTGGCCAGGCTCAGGGGCGGATGCTCCTCGCCCAACTGCGCTTTCCAGTACGCCAGTTGCCGCTGGCCTTCGCCCTCGGCCAGCCATTGGCGCTGCCAGCTGCCGTAGTCGGCGTACTGCAATGCCAGCGGCGGCAGTTCCAAGGCTTGGCCTTGGGACGCGGCGGCATACAGGCGCGAGAACTCATCGATCAGGATATTCAGCGACCAGCCATCGGCGATGATGTGGTGCAGGGTCACCAGCAAGTGGTGATCTTCATCATCCAGGCGCACCAGGGTTACCCACAGCAGCGGGCCGTTTTCCAGGTCGAAATGGGTGCGCGCCTGGTCTTCGCGGATCTGTTGCGCGCGGGCATCGCGCTCGGCGGCGGGCAGGTCGCTGAGATCGATGACTTGCAGGTTGAAGTCCGTGGTTGCATCGACGCGCTGGAAGGCCTGGCCGTCGCGTTCATAGAAGCGCGTGCGCAGGGCTTCGTGGCGCTGGATCAGTTGCTCGAAGCTGGCGCGCACTGCGTCTTCATCCAGCTCGCCACGCAAGCGCAAGGCGCCGGGGATGGTGTAGGCGCTGCTGTGGGGGTCCAGTTGCCAGGTGATCCACAGGCGGTTCTGTGCCAGGGATTGCGGCAGTTCGTCCTGGCGCGACAAGCTGTGGATCGCGCCTTGGGCAACGCCGCCATCGTGTTGCAACTGCGCGACACTCGCGGCAAAGCCGGCCAGGCTCGGCGCCTCGAACAGCATGCGCAGGTTCAGCTCCAGGCCCAGGCTTTCACGCAGGCGCGCGACCACCTGGGTGGCGGTGATCGAGTTGCCGCCGAGCAGGAAAAAGTGATCATCCGCGGCCACGGATTCCACTTGCAGTTGCTCACACCAGATTGCAGCAATCCTGTTTTGCAGCGCGGATTCCAGCCCAGCATCACTCGCCTGCGCTTGCAGGCCGGGGAACTGTGCATAGCTGTCGAGGCTGCCATCAGCCTGGCGAATCGCGCACGCTGCGCGCTGCACTTTGCCGCTGGAGGTTTTCGGCAGTGCGCCAGGGTTGAGCAACACCACCACGCTTGGCGCCTGTTGATAAGCCTCGGCCACGGCTTGGCGGATGGCCTTGATCAGCGCTTCGGGCGGCAGGATTTTCTGCACGCTGCGGCTTATTTCGGCGGCAATACCGATGCCTTCCAGGCCCTGGTCATTCACCGCAAACGCGGCGACCCGGCCCTTGCGCACCACCTCAACTTCACGCTCGATGGTCTGTTCGATGTCCTGGGGATACAAGTTGTGGCCGCGCACGATCAACAGGTCTTTGAGGCGACCGGTGATGTACACCTCGCCCTCGCGGATAAAGCCCAGGTCGCCGGTGCGCAGCCAGGTGCGGCCGGCATGTTCTACGAAGGTCCTGGCGCTGGCTTCAGGGTTGCGCCAATAGCCGTGCGCAATGCTTGGGCCCGTGGCCCAGAGTTCGCCGACCTGGTTGTCGGACAGTTCGCCCAGGGTGTGCGGGTCGGCAATCAGCACCGCGTGTTCCGGCTGGCTGGTGCCGCAACTCATGATCGCACTGCCCTGCCCGGCTTCGACACGGTTGGCGGCCAGGGCCTGTTCGTCGACCCGCAGGGCCGGGATGCCCTGGCCACGGCGCCCGCCTGCGACAAACAGCGTCGCCTCGGCCAGCCCATAAGAGGCGAAGAAATTATTCGAGCTGAAACCGCAGACGGCGAACTTCTCGGCGAAGCGTTCCAGGGTGTCGAGGCGGATCGGTTCGGAGCCCGAGTAGGCCACGCGCCATTTGCTCAAGTCCAGACGTTCCAGGGCCGACTCACTGACCCGCTCACTGCACAGGCGATAGGCGAAATCCGGGCCGCCGCTGATGGTGCCACCGTATTCGCTGATCGCTTCCAGCCAGCGCAACGGCCGGCCGAGGAAGTACGCCGGCGACATCAACACGCAAGGCACGCCGCTGAAAATCGGTTGCAGCAGGCCGCCGATCAGGCCCATGTCGTGGTACAGCGGCAGCCAGCTGACGATCACGTCATCCGGGTTGAGGTCGATGCCGAAGCCGCGACGGATCAGCACTTCGTTGGCCACCAGGTTGCCGTGGCTGACTTGCACGCCCTTGGGCAACGCGGTGGAGCCGGAGGTGTATTGCAGGAAGGCGATGTCATCGGCCTGCAGGTCGGGGGCGACCCACTGGCCAGTGTTCTCCAGGGTATCGACGCTCAATACCGGCGGCGCATTTTCGATCTGCGCCAGGCCGTCGGCGAGGCTGGCGATGGTCAGCAACAGGCGCGGTTCGGCGTCACTGATGATCGACAGCAAGCGCTCCTGATGATGACGCTTGGTGGACTCCGGCGGGTAGGCCGGCACCGCGATTACCCCGGCATACAGGCAACCAAAGAACGCCGCGACGTAATCCGGGCCACTGGGGAACAACAGCACCGCGCGATCACCCAGTGCGGCATTGGCCTGCAACGCGGCGGCGATGCTGCGGGCGCGCTGGTCCAGGTCACGGTAACTGAGCACCACGCTGTGTTCGGCCGACTCGGCCAGGAAGCGCAGGGCGACCTGGTCCGGGGTCTGCTCGGCGCGACGTTGAAGGGACTGGACCAAAGTGCGGGGAAGTTCGAAGGCGTCCATCATGGGGTTCCTGCCTGAAATCGGCTTGCGGGAAATTCGGGAATTAGGGGGGACCAGGCTTCAGCCGGCGGCCACTGGCCGCGCTACACCATTGCGCCAGCGGGCCAAGTGTTCGTCGGCGTAGCGCCGTACGCAGCGCAATACGGCGCTTTCGTGTTGCATGAGGAAGAAGTGGTGGCCCTCGAACATGTCCAGGGAAAAGCCACTGGCGGCATCGAGTTGCCAGTCGAGCAGTTGGTCAGCGCGTACGCTGTCCTGCTTGCCGCCAAACACATGGATCGGCATACCCAACGGCTCGCGCTCGCCGTAGCTGAAACTGCCGCACAGCAGAAAATCGGCGCGCAGGATCGGCAGCATCAACGCCATCAACTCAGGGTTGGCCAGGGCTTCTTCGGCGGTGCCTTGCAATTCGCGCAGGCGGGCGATCAGTTGCTCATCGGTTTTTTCGATAGCGTATTCGCTGACATCGCGCCGCGCCGGGCCGGCCGTACCGGAGGCGAACAGCGCCAACGGCGCCGGCAGGTTGCGCGCGTTCAAGGCGTGCGCCAGCTCGAAGGCCAGCAGGCCGCCAAGGCTATGCCCGAACAAGGCATAGGGGCCGTTGAGGTCGCGGCTGATTTCATCCGCAAGCTGCACCGCCAAGGCCTGGATATCGCGCTGCAACGGCTCGTCCATGCGCATGCCACGGCCGGGCAGCTCCAGCGGGCTGACCTGGATCCAGTCCGGCATGGCTCGGCGCCAACGCGCATAAACCATGGCGCTGGCACCCGAATAGGGCAGGCAGAACAGGCGCAGCCGAGTCGGCGTGTTCATCGAACGGCGACGCCAAACTGAAACACGCTGTGTGCACGATAAAAACCCATTTCGTCCTCCTGCGGGTGTTGATCCTTGGCCGTTTCACTTACGGACCTGTCACCCAGAAGAACGGACGGCACCGGCAAATAATTAGTCGCCGGGCGCAAGCGAGACGCGGTTCACATCGAACAAGAAAGCATAAGATTAGTTCGTCTTCTCATTTGACAATCATTATCATTAAGCATAATTTGTTGCCCGATGTGTAGGAGGCCTCAGCAAGGACGCCCTCCCCTAACCTCTTTTGCGACAAGGTGATTTCCATGACGGAACAAGTAACCACAGGCAGGTGCGACTCACCTCTTCTCCAGGCGTTCGTCGACAATCGACTGATTTTGGTGAAGATCGCGGCACGTATTACCGGTTGCCGCTCCCGCGCCGAAGACGTAGTGCAGGACGCCTATTTCCGCCTGCAATCAGCGCCGACCATCACATCATCGTTCAAGGCGCAGCTCAGCTATCTGTTCCAGATCGTGCGCAACCTGGCGATCGATCACTACCGCAAGCAGGCCCTGGAGCTCAAATACTCCGGGACGGAAGAGGAAGGCTTGAATGTGGTTATTCACGGCGCTTCACCGGAAACCTCGCACATCAATTTCAGCACCCTGGAAAACATCGCCGACGCCCTGACGGAGCTGCCCCAGCGCACCCGCTACGCGTTTGAGATGTACCGCCTGCACGGCGTACCGCAAAAGGACATCGCCAAGGAACTGGGCGTATCGCCGACCCTGGTGAACTTCATGATCCGCGATGCGCTGGTGCATTGCCGCAAGGTGTCGGGCAGCCACAGCGACACCTTCGCCCGCCGGGTCTGAGCGCAGGCTGATCGCTCCCGGGTCGGGAACGATCAGCCCCCTTTCAGGCTAAATCGCACCGATCAAAAAACCGCTCCCGCCCCAGAATCATCAACGCCGCACGCTTGTGAGGGAAATCGAATTCCTTCTCACAGTGGAAACACTGGTTGTGCATATGCCCGATCATCTTCGCATTGTCGGCACGCGGCTCCGCCACCACGCGCTGGGTGCGCGGGTCATCCAGAAACAGGTAGTGCACCAGCGCCGAGAGCCAGCTGGCGACCTTGTGCGGGCCACGGTGATGCTCCTCGCCCACCAGCATGTGAATGCCACGGTCATAGTCACCAGCATCGTAGAACGGCGCGATGCGGTCTTCCTTGGCCCAGTAGGCTTCGAAATAAGCGAAGGGTTCGTCATCGAAACAGCCGATCAACGTCAGGGTGTGCGGGTCGGCTTGGAGTTTGTCGAGGTACTCGCGGTGCTGTTCCAGGCTGCCGCTTTCCTGCCAGAAACTCGCCACGCGGGGGCTGTTCTGCCAACGATTGAAGCGGGCCAGGTCCACATCGATCTCAACCGTGCGCAGCGAAATCCAGGCGCCCAGGCGCGCGTCATAACGACGATAAACTTCACCCCGCGGCTTCGGCGCACGCGCAGGGTGGCGCTTGCCGCCACTGATCACCATCTGCTGCGGGTAGCTGCCACCCATCGATTGCCCGAGCCACGGCTGGGGTAATTGCCAGAACTGGGTGCGCTCGCAATGAAACTGCCCGGCCACCTCAGTGGCGACCAGCAGGCCACTGCGCAAGGCGTCTTCCGGCACATGCTCCAGGCACCACACCAGCCGCTGCCGGGCCGGCTCCTTGGTGAACAACCAATAACAGGCCGCCCACAAAGCGCGGGCCGGAGCGACATGGCCGGCGTCCTGCAAATGCACGTGCAATGCGTCACCACGCTCAAGGCGCAAACGCAGCAGAGGCTCGCCCTCCAGCGTCAGGCTCAGGTGGCTTTCGGTTTCATCAGCATTCAAGGCAGGCCCGGCCGGCAACGGCAGGACCGACAAGTCATTCAGATTGGACATGGGAAGGGCTCACGATAGTCATCGACAGATGAAGAGGTGACGTGAGCCGGGAGCACAAATTTAGCCCGTAAGGCCCATAGCCCGAACACAACTGATGCTGACTGAGCACGTAGGCTTTTGATTTGCGTTTGATCTTGATCTTGATCTTGATCTCAGACGCCCCGTCAAACACGCTGGCCGCACGCAGGCTTGAATCCGTGGGTAACCCGGCAGGACGCCGGGTTAGCCGCGATGGGCCAAGGATGGCCCATGGCGGCGGCCCACGGATTCAAGCCGGAGTGCGGGCACACCGAGCCCAGGCGAGGTGCCGAGTGTTGGGGCGAGGACCTTTTGGTTACTTTTGGGTCCTTCCAAAAGTGACCCGCTGTAAGAGCGGAACCATAGGCCGCCGTTACCTAAATAACGGATATGTACACCAACATACCGCTATCGGGGGCAAGCCCCCTCCCACATTCGAACCGGTTTACAGCAGAGAAAACTCAGTCGTCTGAGAGGCAATTAAGGGTTCAGCACCACCGTTCTCAAGGCACTGGCATCACATCAATACGGTAGGGCTCAAAAATCTTCAGCATCTCACCACTGTCACGCAAGCGCGTGAGCAGCGCAGAAAACGCCTCGCCAGTGATCGGCGCCTTCGGCCGCAGCAGCGCGTAATGGTGATAAACCTGGTCGATACGCTCCGAAACCAGAAACTGCCCGGCCATGTCCGCATTACGCACCATGAAATCACTCAAGTACGAACGGGTCACCAGCGCGATATCCGCACGCCCGCGCACCACCATCAGCAGGTTGCTGTCATGGGAGTAGGTCAACGTGGCGTTGAAATGCTCGGCCATGTACTTGGGGTCGGGGTTGAAGTTGGCAAAGGCATAGTGATAACCACTGAACACCGCCAGGCGTTTGCCCGCGAGGTCAGTGAAATAGTCCTGCCCGCGACCGGGCTGACGCTGGGCGACGAAAATTTCCGCGTCTTCCAGGCCCATGTCGACACTGGTGTGGGGAATCTTGCGCCAACCCCAGTCGGGGTTCTCGAAGATGGCCATATCGACGCGGCCCTGTTCGAAATCACGGAACCGCCGCGGAATCGAGGTGGGCACCAGCACAAACTGGTAGTCGGTTTGCACGGCGTTCAGGGCCTCTACCAGCTGCGGCAGCAAACCGGTGTCGGCGCCCTGCTCAGGGCGCACGGTGTAGGGCGGGAAGTGTGCCGCGCCGATCCGCACCAATTGTGCAGCCGAAGCCGGCATCCACCACGCGGTGCCCAGTGCCCATAAAGTAAGTCCTGCAGCCAGCCGCCAAGGCGAATACATCAAGGCACACACCGTTCAACACATCGATGGCGATAAGCTAGGCGTTTTTGTCTGGCGAGACAACTTTCCACCCGCAAATTAATAGCTTGCGCCTCAGTCGGGTTTCAGAACCATCAACAGGGCTTCTTCGGCCAATTGCTCGAGCGTGAGGCTGCCCTCGGCACGGAACCAGGTGGTGGTCCAGGACAGGGCGCCGGTAAGGAAGCGCCGCGCGATAAACACATCGCCCTTGATATAGCCGGCGGCCTTGGCCTCGCCCAGCACCTGCAACCAGATCGCCTCATACACATCGCGCAGGGCCAGCACCTGGGCCTGGGCCTCGGCCGACAGCGAGCGCCATTCGTACACCAGCACGGCCATGGCCTCGCCGGTACCGCCCATGATCGACTGCAACTCGCAGCGAATCAGCGCCAGTACCCGCTCGCGCACGTTCGTCGCCTCGGCGAGCGCAGCGCGCATCATCGCGGTGTTGTAGTGGATGGTTTCCTCCATCACCGCCCGCAGGATCTCATCCTTGCTCTTGAAGTGATGGAAGATGCTGCCGGACTGGATGCCCACGGCGCTGGCCAGGTCGCGCACGGTGGTGCGTTCAAAGCCTTTGTTGCGAAACAGGTGAGCCGCCGTTTGCAGCAACTTGCCCCGGGCGCTGTCGGGGTCGGTCAATTGGCCGGCGTCGACCATGGTGCGCATCACCTGCAGGGCTTGGTGCTCATCCATGCTGCTCTCCTCTACTTCTACAATCGTCTTGGCCGGCAATTTAGGCCGTGGCAGCCACCCAAGCAAGCGCTTGGGTAAAACTTGTTTCGGCAGTTTACAAACCAAGCGCTTGCTTGGTAGTCTCGGAGCCAGCCATTCGAGGAAGGATTTCTCATGAGCAAGACGGTTCGTATCGGCTGCGCCAGCGCCTTCTGGGGCGACACCTGCACCGCCGCCGCCCAGTTGGTGCACGGTGGCGAGCTGGATTACCTGGTGTTCGACTACCTGGCGGAGGTCACGATGTCGATCCTCGCGGGCGCACGGATGAAAGACCCCCAGGCCGGCTACGCCACCGACTTCGTCGACGTGCTCACGCCGCTGCTGGCCGATATCCAGCGCCAGGGCCTGCGCGTAATCAGCAACGCCGGCGGCATCCACCCGCTGGCCTGCGCCGCCGCCCTGCAAGCGGCCTGTGACAAGGCCCAACTGCGGTTGAAAATCGCCGTGCTGCTGGGCGACGACCTGCAACCCCAACTCAAGCACATGCACGGCATCACCGATATGTTCAACGGCGCGCCACTGCCGCCGGTGTGCGTGTCGGCCAACGCCTACCTCGGCGCTCCGGGCATCGTGCAGGCGCTGAAAATGGGCGCGGACATCGTGATCACTGGCCGTGTGGTCGACAGCGCGGTGGTCAGCGCCGCGCTGGTGCATGAATTCGACTGGTCCTGGCAGGACTACAACCGCCTGGCCCAGGCCGCGCTGGCCGGGCATATCATCGAATGCGGTGCACAGTGCACCGGCGGCAACTTCACCGATTGGCGCGACGTGCCCGACTACGAGCACATCGGTTTTCCCATCGTTGAAGTCAGCAACGATGGCCAGTTCACCGTAAGCAAAGTCGCCGGCACGGGCGGGCTGATCAGCGAGCTCAGCGTGGCCGAGCAGTTGCTGTATGAAATCGGCGACCCGCGTGCGTACCTGCTGCCCGATGTCATCTGCGATTTCAGCCAGGTGACCCTGCAGCAGCAAGGCAAAAACTGCGTGCGCCTGCACGGTGCCAAGGGTGCACCGCCGACCGGCCAGTACAAGGTCAGCGCCACTTACCCCGACGGGTTCCGCTGCACCGCCAGTTGCCTGATCGCCGGGATCGACGCAGTGGCCAAGGCCGAACGCGTCAGCCAGGCAATCATCAGCAAGACCGCGGAACTGTTCAGCCAGCGCGGCTGGGCGCCCTACTCCGAGGTGAACATCGAACTGCTCGGCAGCGAAGCTACCTACGGCGCCCACGCCCGACGCCAGGATTGCCGCGAAGTGGTGGTGAAGCTGGCGGTGCGACACCCGAACAAGCAGGCACTGGTGTTGTTTGCCCGCGAGATCGCCCAGGCGGCCACCGGCATGGCGCCGGGGCTGACCGGCATCGTCGGCGGGCGGCCGACGGTGTATCCGTTGATCCGCCTGTTTTCGTTCCTGATCGACAAAACGGCCTGCACGCCCGTGATCGACTTCCAGGGCAAGCAACATCCCTGCACGCAACCCATCAGCGACGCGCCCACCCTGCCCGCCGCTGCGGTTGACGCCCCCAAACCCCAAGGCCGCGCCGATGCCAGCGTGCCGCTGGTGAAACTCGCCGTGGCGCGCTCCGGCGACAAGGGCAACCACAGCAATATCGGGGTGATCGCCCGCCAGCCCGAGTACCTGGCGTGGATTGCCGAAGCGCTGACCCCGGAGGTGATCGTCGACTGGATGGGCCACGTGCTCGACCCCGTACACGGCCGCGTCGAGCGCTGGTACTTGCCCGGCAGCCACAGCCTCAATTTCCTGCTGGAAAACGCCCTGGGCGGCGGCGGTATCGCCAGCCTGCGCATCGACCCGCAAGGCAAGGCCTTCGCCCAGCAGTTGCTGGAAATCCCTATCGCCGTGCCGCAACACATCGCCGACTCACTTACTTAAAGGACCGTTGCCGTGGCCTTCGACTCGATCTTCAAAGCCAAGCTGTTCCAGGGGCAAACCGTGATTGTCACCGGCGGTGGCAGCGGCATTGGCCGTTGCACCGCCCATGAACTGGCAGCCCTGGGCGCGCGGGTGATTCTGGTGGGGCGCAAACCGGAAAAACTGCAAAAGGTCGCCGCAGAAATCGCCGAAGACGGCGGCAGCGCCCATTGGCTGGCCTGTGACATTCGCGATGAAGAGGCGGTGAAGGCGCTGGTTACGCAGCTTATTGATGAACACGGACCCATTCATGGCCTGGTCAATAACGCCGGCGGCCAGTACCCGTCGCCGCTCGCCTCGATCAATCAAAAAGGCTTTGAAACGGTACTGCGCACCAACCTGGTCGGCGGTTTCCTGATGGCGCGGGAAGTGTTCAACCAATCCATGAGCAAGCACGGCGGCGCCATCGTCAATATGCTCGCCGACATGTGGGGCGGCATGCCCGGTATGGGTCACTCCGGCGCGGCGCGCGCGGGCATGGACAACTTCACTAAAACCGCCGCCTTCGAATGGGGTTACGCCGGGGTGCGGGTGAATGCCGTGGCGCCAGGGTGGATCGCGTCCAGCGGCATGGACACCTACGAAGGCGCATTCAAGGCGGTGATCCCGACGCTGCGCGAGCATGTGCCGCTCAAGCGCATCGGCACCGAATCGGAAGTCAGCGCGGCCATTGTGTTCCTGCTCAGCCCCGCTGCCGCGTTCGTCAGCGGCAGCACCTTGCGCATCGATGGCGCCGCCAGCCTGGGCAGCCGCGCCTGGCCGCTGCACAAGGCGCAGTCGCCGAGTGAACCCTTCAATGGCTTCCACCGCGCCTACCTGCCCGACGTCCTCAAGGCGGAGCAATAAACCATGCCGGTGATTGAAAGCCTGATCGACGCCCACAGCGCGCAATTCGCGCAGAACCGCGCAGCCATGCTGGCCGGCATCCAGCAACTGCGCCAACTGGAACAGGCGCTGCTCAACAAGGCCGAGGAAGCCAAGCCCAAGTTCGACAAACGCGGCCAGTTGCTGCCGCGCGAACGCCTCAACCTGCTGCTGGACCCCGGCGCGCCGTTTCTGGAACTCGCCAGCCTGGCGGGCTACAAGCTGCACGATGACAAGGACGGCAGCGCCGCCGGCGGCGGCTTGATCGCCGGCATCGGCTACGTCAGCGGCGTGCGCATGCTGGTGGTGGCCAATAACAGCGCGATCAAGGGCGGCACGATTTCCCCCACCGGGCTGAAAAAATCCCTGCGCCTGCAACAGATCGCCATGGACAACAAACTGCCGGTGGTGACCCTGGCCGAAAGCGGCGGCGCCAACCTCAACTATGCCGCGGAGATTTTCGTCGAAGGCGCGCGCAGTTTTGCCAACCAGGCGCGCATGTCGGCCATGGGTTTGCCGCAGATCACCGTGGTGCATGGCTCGGCCACGGCGGGTGGCGCGTACCAGCCGGGGCTGTCGGATTACGTGGTAGTGGTGCGCGGCAAGGCCAAGCTGTTCCTGGCCGGGCCGCCGCTGCTGAAGGCCGCCACCGGCGAAGTGGCCACCGATGAGGAGTTGGGTGGCGCCGAGATGCACGCGCAAACCGCCGGCACCGCCGAATACCTGGCGGAAAACGATGCCGACGGCGTGCGTATCGTGCGTGAGATTGTCGGCCTGTTGCCTTGGGACGACCGCCTGCCGCCAGCGCCAAAACGCGCCTACGCCGAGCCGCTGTACCCCATCGACGAGCTGCTGGGGCTGATCCCCGATGACCCGAAAAAGCCCTACGACGTGCGCGAAATCCTCGCGCGCCTGGCCGACGCTTCGCAGTTCCTGGAATTCAAGGGCGAGTTCGACCCCCACACCGTCTGCGGCCACCTGCACATCCAGGGCCGCGCCGTCGGCGTGATCGGCAACAACGGCCCGATCACGCCCAAGGGCGCGAGCAAGGCCGCGCAGTTTATCCAGCTGTGCGACCAGAGCCGCACGCCGCTGCTGTTTCTGCACAACACCACCGGCTTCATGGTGGGCACCGAGGCGGAGCAGCAAGGGGTGATCAAGCACGGCGCGAAGATGATCCAGGCCGTGGCCAATGCACGGGTGCCTAAACTCACGGTGGTGGTCGGCGGTTCCTACGGTGCCGGCAATTATGCGATGTGCGGGCGTGGGCTGGACCCGCGTTTTATCTTCGCCTGGCCCAACAGCCGCACGGCGGTGATGGGCGGCGCGCAGGCGGGCAAGGTGCTGCGCATCGTCACCGAGGCCAAGCAATTGAAGGACGGCCTGGTGCCCGACCCCAAGGTGTTGGACATGCTGGAGCAGGTCACCGCGCAGAAACTCGACAGCCAATCCACCGCCCTCTATGGCAGCGCAAATCTGTGGGACGACGGGCTGATTGATCCACGCGACACCCGCACGCTGTTGGGTTTTTTGCTTGATATCTGCCATGAGGCCGAAGTGCGGCCGTTACAGCCCAATAGTTTCGGTGTGGCGCGTTTCTAACAGGAGAATAAGCACCATGATCTTCACCCAGGAACACCAGGAACTGCGTCGCAGCGTCCGCGCCTTCGTCGACCGCGAGATCAACCCCCATGTGGACGAATGGGAAAAAGCCGGGCGCTTTCCCATCCACGACATCTTCCGCAAGGCCGGTGACCTGGGCCTGCTGGGCATTTCCAAGCCGGAAAAATTCGGCGGCATGGGCCTGGACTACAGCTATTCGATCGTCGCCGCCGAAGAGTTCGGCACCATCCACTGCGGCGGCATCCCCATGTCCATCGGCGTGCAGACCGACATGTGCACCCCCGCCCTCGCCCGCTTCGGCTCCGATGAACTGCGCGACGAATTCCTGCGCCCGGCCATCAGCGGCGAGCAGGTCGGCTGTATCGGCGTTTCGGAAACCGGTGCCGGTTCCGATGTGGCCGGGCTCAAGACCCACGCGCGCAAGGACGGCGACGACTACGTGATCAACGGCAGCAAAATGTGGATCACCAACTCGCCCAGCGCCGACTTTATCTGCCTGCTGGCCAACACCTCCGACGACAAGCCGCACATCAACAAGTCGCTGATCATGCTGCCGATGAACACGCCAGGCATCAGCGTCAGCCCGCCCCTGGAAAAACTCGGCATGCACAGCTCCGAGACCGCCCAGGTGTTCTTTGACGGCGTGCGCATCCCTCAGCGCAACCGCATCGGCCACGAAGGCGCGGGCTTCATGATGCAGATGCTGCAGTTCCAGGAAGAACGCCTGTTTGGCGCGGCCAATATGATCAAGGGCCTGGAGCAGTGCATCGACAGCACCATCGCCTACTGCAAGGAGCGCCAGACCTTCGGCAAGGCGCTGATCGACAACCAGGTCATCCACTTTCGCCTGGCCGAACTCGCCACCGAAATCGAATGCCTGCGCGCGCTGGTGTACCAGGCCACCGAGCAGTACATCAAAGGCCAGGACGTGACCCGCCTGGCCTCCATGGCCAAACTCAAGGCCGGGCGCCTGGGCCGCGAAGTCAGCGACAGTTGCCTGCAATATTGGGGCGGCATGGGCTTTATGTGGGACAACCCGGTGGCCCGCGCCTATCGGGACGTGCGCCTGGTGTCGATTGGCGGCGGCGCCGACGAGATCATGCTGGGCATCATCTGCAAACTGATGGGTACTTTGCCGGGGAAAAAGCCATGAACACCCTGCTGCTCGAACCGCATAACGGCGTGCTGCACATCACCCTCAACCGGCCTGAATGCCGCAATGCGATGAGCCTGGAGATGGTCAACGAACTGCGCGCGGTGTTGGCGAACTTGGACAACCAGGTACGCGCCGTGGTGATCAGCGGTGCGGGTGGGCACTTTTGTGCGGGCGCCGATGTGAAGGACCTGGTCAGCGCGGGCACCCGGTTGCAGGCGTTGAACCGCGCGTTTGGCACCTTGCTGCAAGAAGTCGAAGCGGTGCCGCAGGTGGTGATCGTGGTGCTGCAAGGCGCGGTGCTGGGCGGCGGTTTTGGCCTGGCCTGCGTGAGCGATATTGCGATTGCTGATCACCAGGCGCAGTTCGGTTTGCCGGAAACCAGCCTGGGGCTGTTGCCGGCGCAGATTGCGCCGTTTGTGGTGAAGCGGATCGGGCTGACCCAGGCGCGGCGGCTGGCGCTGACGGCGGCGCGATTTGATGGGGTCGAGGCGCTGCGGTTGGGGGTGGTGCATTTTGTCGAGAGCGATCCGCAGGCGTTGGCGGAGCGTTTGGATGAGGTGTTGGGGCAGGTGTTGCGGTGCGCGCCGGGGGCGAATGGGCGCACCAAGGCGTTGTTGTTGGCGAGTGTGGATGAGCCGCTGGAGGCTGTGTTGGATCTTGGGGCGCAGTGGTTTGCTGAGGCGGTGACGGGGGCCGAGGGGATTGAAGGGACTCAGGCATTTGTGCAGAAGCGCAAGCCGGGGTGGGCTCGATGAATGGGTGAATATCGGGTGTTTGGGTGATGGCTGAAATGGGTTCCGCTCTTACAGCGGGTCACTTTTGGAAAAGAGCCCCAAAAGTAACCAAAAGGGCTCTTGCCCCAACACTCGGCACCTCGCCTCCGGCTCGGTGTGCCCTCACTCCGGCTTTGGACCGTGGGCCGCCGCGATGGGCCATCCTTGGCCCAGCGCGGCTAACCCGGCGTCCTGCCGGGTTACCCACGCTCCAAAGCCTGCGTTCGGCCAGCGTGTTTAACGGGGCGCCTAAGATCAAGATCACGATCAACAGCGCAGATCAAAAGACCGCCGACTTCGTCAGCGCAAAGGATGTAAGAGCCAGATCAAAAACAAAGCAGAGCAAAAACGCTTTTGATCTACACCACTCAGGTCGGCTTTCAGGCCGCCGTGCTCTGCTTTTGATTTTGATTTTGATCTGAGACGCCCCGTCAATCACGCTGGCCGAACGCAGGCTTGAATCCGTGGGTAACCCGGCAGGACGCCGGGTTAGCCGCACTGGGCCAAGGATGGCCCATTGCGGCGGCCCACGGATTCAAGCCGGAGTGAGGGCACACCGAGCCTAGGCGAGGTGCCGAGTGATGGGGCACAGACCTTTTGGTTACTTTTGGGGCGTTTGCCAAAAGTGACCCGCTGTAAGAGCGGAACCATAACCAGCCGTTACCGCAAAAACGGATATGTACACGGAGCAAAAAAATGCCGCAGCTAACAAAAATCCTGATCGCCAACCGCGGCGAAATCGCCTGCCGCATCCAACACACCGCCCAAGCCCTGGGCTACCGCACCGTAGCCGTCTACAGCGATGCCGACGCCCAAGCCCTGCACGTCCAAATGGCCGACGAAGCCATCAACATCGGCCCCGCCCCGGTAAACCAGTCCTACCTGAACATCGAAGCCATCCTCGACGCCGCGAAAAAAACCGGCGCCGACGCCATCCACCCCGGCTACGGCTTCCTCTCCGAAAACCCCGACTTCGCCAAAGCCTGCCTCAACGCTGGCCTCACCTTCATCGGCCCCAGCCCCGAAGCCATCGAACTGATGGGCAGCAAGCGCCTGTCCAAACTCGCCATGCTCAACGCCGGCGTGCCTTGTATCGCCGGTTACCAGGGCGACCAACAAGACCACGCAACGCTGCAACAGGAAGCCGACCGCATCGGCTACCCGCTGATGATAAAAGCCAGCGCCGGTGGCGGCGGGCGTGGCATGCGCCTGGTACACGACAGCAGCCAACTGCTCGACCAACTGCGCACCGCACGCTCCGAAGCAATGAACGCTTTCGGCAGCGACGAACTGATCCTCGAACAAGCCCTGATCGACCCGCGCCACGTCGAAATCCAGCTGTTCGGCGACAGCCACGGCAACCTCATCTATTTAGGCGAGCGCGATTGCTCGATCCAGCGCCGCCACCAGAAAATCATCGAAGAAGCCCCCTGCCCGATAATGACGCCCGAACTGCGTCAAGCCATGGGCGAGGCGGCCCTCAAGGCGGGGCGCGCAGTCAATTATGTCGGCGCTGGCACCGTGGAATTCCTGCTCGACCGCAATGGCCGGTTCTACTTCCTGGAAATGAACACCCGCCTGCAGGTCGAACACCCGGTCACCGAGATGATCACCGGCCTCGACCTGGTGGCCTGGCAACTGCAGATCGCCAGCGGCCAACCCTTGCCGCTGCAGCAGGCCGACGTCAGCCTGAGCGGCCATGCCATGGAAGTACGCCTGTACGCCGAAGACCCGGCCCAGGGCTTTGTGCCGCAAACCGGTGAAGTGCTGCGCTGGGAACCGGCCCCCGGCGTCCGCACCGACCATGGGTTGCTCGAAGGCGGGAAAATCAGCCCGTTCTACGATGCCATGCAAGCCAAGATCATCGCCCACGGCGCCACCCGCGAAGAGGCCCGGCGCAAACTGCTGCGCGCGGTGCAAGACACGGTATTGCTCGGGGTGACCACCAACCAGCAACTGCTGGCCGACCTGCTCCAGCACCGCGACTTTATCGACGGCGATTTCAGCACCGGGTTTATCGCCGAGCATTTCAGCGAAATCTCGCCCCGGAGCCCGTCTAACGAACAACTCAGCCTGGCCGCTGCGCTGTTTTACCAACACAGTGCAGACCAGCATCCCCAAGGCTTGGCAGGCTGGCGCAACAACGCCAGCGCGCCGTGGACCTATCGCCTGGAGGTCAACGGCGAAATCCACCACGTCAGCGCCGAGCCCCTGCCACTCACCACCGACGGCCGCCACGCCACGGTGGTGCTTGACGGCATCCGCCGACGCATCCCCTATAACCTCAATGGCGACAAGCTGTGGCTGCCCGGCATCAGCGTGCTCAACCGCACCCAGCAAGTCGCCAACCGCCAGGCCGACGCCGGCAGCGGCGTAGTCAAGGCCCCCATGGACGGCGCCATCGTCGACGTGCGCGTCAGCGCCGGTGACAGCGTGACCAAAGGCCAGTTGCTGCTGGTGCTTGAAGCCATGAAAATGGAACATCCGCTGAAAGCCGGCATGGACGGCGTGGTCGCGGCCGTGCAGGTCGTTTCCGGCGATCAGGTGCGTAACCGCCAGGTTTTGCTCGAGATCGAATAACGCCCTAGGCGGAACTACAGGGCCACGCTACGCTCTATCCCCATCAGGAAGGGAAGAGTACGGGAACCTGCACGATGCCTCATTGGCTGATTATTGACCTTGAAGCCACAACGGATGATGGCGGCTGGCCCGTGACGGAGATGGAAGTCATCGAGATCGGCGCGAGCCTGGTGAACCGCGAAGGCCGCGAGCTGGACCACTTCCAGCGCTTTGTGCGGCCGCTGCGTCGCCCCTTGCTGACGCCCTTTTGTCGCAAATTGACCCACATCACCCAGGCGAACATCGACACGGCCGCGCCGATCACCGAAGTGTGGCCGTTGTTCGAGCGTTGGCTTGGCCAGCATCACCCGCGCCTGGAAGGCTGGGCCAGTTGGGGCGATTACGACCGCGCGCAGCTTGAACTCGAATGGCAGCGCCATGGCCTGGCCAGCGCGCTGGCCCAGACGCCGCATGTGAACCTCAAGCAACGCTTCGCCAAGGCCCGGCGCCTGGACAAGCCGCTGGGGCTCAATGGCGCCCTGCAATTGGCCGGGATGCAGTTCCATGGCCAGCAACATCGGGCGCTTGAGGATGCGCGCAACACGGCGCGCCTGCTGCCGTTGATTTTGCCGGTCTAGGCAGCTTCCCTGGGCTTGGGCATACTGGCCGACCTTTACAGACCCTTTTCCGAGGATTCGCCCATGTTTAAAGTCAACGAGTACTTCGACGGCACCGTCAAGTCGATCGCTTTCGGCACCGCAGAAGGCCCTGCGACCATCGGCGTGATGGCCCCGGGTGAATACGAATTCGGCACCGCCCAGCGTGAAATCATGCACGTGGTGTCCGGCGCCCTGACCGTCAAGCTGCCTGACGCCAACGACTGGGAAACCTTCGCCGCCGGCACCCAGTTCAACGTGCCGGCCAACAGCAAGTTCCAGCTGAAGGTCGCCGTGGACACCGCTTACCTGTGCGAATACCGCGGCTGATCGTTACGCCGACCCAAAAAAATGCCCGTCTCCTGTGAGACGGGCATTTTTTATGGCCGAGGGCAATTACTCAAGAATGGTCACCGGCATGCCGACTTCCAGGCGCCCGATGCCCTCGTTGACCAGGTTCTGGCCAAACACCGCGCCGCTCTCGGTCTTGCGATACGCCTCAAGAGTGGCGAAGGGTTCGCGGTCGGCACTGCGTTCGCCGGTCTGCGGGTCGATGGTGGTGAGAATGCAACGGGTGCAAGGCTTGACCGCGCGAAACTCCACATCGCCGATGCGCAGGCGTTTCCAGCCGTCTTCGGCAAAGGCCGCGCTGCCTTCGATCACCAGGTTGGGCCGAAAGCGCAGCATCTCCATGGGCCGGCCGATGCGTTGCGAAAGGTCGTCGAGGGAAGCCTGGCCGATCACCAGCAACGGGTAACCATCGGCAAAGGCGACCTGGTCATCATCGCGCCCGTAGCCCGCTTCGGTGTTGCGAGCGCGCTCCAGGGGGATTTGCACCAGCCGGGTCGGCTTGCCGATGAAGTCGCTGACCCAAGCGGCAGCCTCGTCGCCGGCATCCGGCACGCGCAAGGTGTCGCGCCAGATGGTCACACCGCGCAACTCGGCGGCGCTGCCAGGCAGTGCCACGTCCAGCGGCGCATAGCCCGGCGAACTCAGGGTAAGGCCGCCGGCGCCGTTCCACAGCGCCGATAACTGGCTCATCTTCGCCACCGCGCGTTGCGTCAGGAAGCGCCCGCTGGCCGCGTCCACCAGCATCCAGCGTCGATCCCCTTCCAGCCCGAGTTTATCCAGGCCAATCTGCTGCAAGGTGTCGGCCTTGCCGGACTTCAAGGGGTAACGGTACAACGCGCTGAGACGAAGCATGGGCCTGCATTCCTGAGGAGCAAAGATGCCACCCTAAGGTCAAGCCGGCACTTCGTCCAGCATCAGTCGCTGACGCACCACATCTACCAGCTTGTCGGGCTGGAATTTGGACAGGAAGTTGTCGCAGCCGACCTTCTTCACCATCGAGTCGTTGAAGCTGCCCGACAGCGACGTGTGCAGCACCACATACAGCCCACGCAGGCGCGGGTCGTTGCGGATCTCGGTGGTGAGACGATAGCCGTCCATCTCGGGCATTTCGGCGTCGGTGAAGATCATCAGCAGTTTGTCGGTCATCACCTGGCCGCTGTCGGCCCAGCCCTTGAGCATGTTCAGGGCCTTGAGACCGTCGCTGGCGATGTGCATCTTGACGCCTAATTGGCCCAGGGTATCGCGCAACTGCGACAAGGCTACGTTGGAGTCGTCCACCAGCAGCACTTCGCGACCACGGGCGCGTTCCAGCACCGGGTCATCGAGTTTTTCGCGGGAAACCTTGGCGTTGTAAGGCACGATCTCGGCCAGGACTTTTTCCACGTCGATGATTTCCACCAACTGGTCGTCGACCTTGCTGATGGCGGTGAGGTAATGCTGGCGCCCGGCACTGGCTGGCGGCGGCAGGATGGCTTCCCAGTTCATGTTGACGATGCGGTCCACGCCGCCCACCAGGAACGCCTGCACCGAGCGGTTGTACTCGGTGACGATAATGGTGCTGTTAGGGCCCGGCACCAGTGGGCGCATGCCGATGGCCTGGGACAGGTCGATCACCGGCAGGGTCTGGCCACGCAGGTTGACCACGCCACAGACGAACGGGTGACGCTGAGGCATCAGGGTCAGCTTGGGTAACTGCAGGACTTCCTGCACCTTGAACACGTTGATCGCGAACAACTGCCGCCCGGCCAGGCGAAACATGAGGATCTCCAGGCGATTCTCACCGACCAGTTGCGTGCGTTGATCTACCGTGTCGAGAATGCCGGCCATTAAAAGCTCCTGATGCGCTAAGGGTTTGTGCAGCTCACTAAGGCTAGTTATCGGCGGCGAGCGCCAGACCTTGACCCCTGTAAAATGCCACGTAAATTCATTGATGTCACACTGACATCATGCTTTACTGCGTTGGCCTCTCCATACGGCGGTTCAGCGACGTTGCGCGACACTCAAATCGACGCAAGGTTCCGTCATATAAGGGATTCCCCTATGCGCAATCAGGTGCAACCTGATATTCGCAATATCTAATAGCCATTAATGTGACGCCATTCTCAATGCATGAATGGAGTCAGGCTTTTGTTCGCCATCCCTAGCCCTCGGCCCACGGGCCTTCCAGACATTCACGTCACGGCAAGTGCAGGTGTGCAATTGACCCCATTCATGAGGGCGATGCGCAGCCTTCGTCATCATTTAAATAAACGTCCTACTGAAATCTCAGAAGCAACCTACAGATTTCAGTCATATTTCAGCGCTAGTTTTAAGCCATTCACCCGGTGCGACATCTCATCACCCGACCTTAAGTTGTGGAGACTTGCATGATGAACGACGGTAACGAGTGGCAACTTGCACTTCCCGACTTCTTGAATGAGGCTGAAAAGCTGCTGGCCAAGTCCGAAGAGTGCCTAAGTCATCTGCACCTGATTCGAAATGACAGCGATGCCATCGACTGCATGAAAATCAGCCTGATCAATCTTGCCGAAAAGGCCGATGCCCTGGCCCTGCAGGCAATCAGCGAGTTCTCGCGACATATCCAATACCTGATCGCCAACGCCGAGAACCCCTTGCAACTGCACGATCAAGCCCTGGATGCGCTGCATGATTGCCTGACCTTACTGGCATGGCAGTTGGAGCTTATCGATGCCAAGACCGGCCTGCTGACGTTGGATGAAACGGAACAAACCACATTGATCGCCACGGTCACACTGCAAATTCCGCAAAAGGACTTCAGTGCCAAACCGCAGCAACGCGCGCATCACACATCCTGAACCAACAGCAGGTCGTATTCGATACGTGAGTTAGCTAAAAACGACATGCAGTTATAGCAAATAGCCATCAACGAGCATATCGATACAAACCAACTTATGTAATACAAGTTCCCACTGTTCAAACTCTGAGACTCTTTCAGGGTATTTGCCTGGATATCGACGCGGCCAAGCAAAGTGCCAGGCGACCAACGGTTACAGGGGTGGTACTATGACCCACTCGAAGTAACTCAACTTCATCATGTATAAAAACGATTCGGCCACGCATTCCACACAAAGCCCCGTCAGCCGCCGTGACCGGTCTTCCCGCAGCGAACCCTCATTGGCTCCATCCGCTATGTACGCCAACTTCAAGTCACTCCTCGCCAGGTCCGTGTCCCGCAGCCATGCTCGCCGCTTGATCCTTGCCCTGTGCGTGGGCTCGCTGTTGCTGAGCCTTTGGGCCTATGCCAGCGCCGAGCCGCTGCCACTGGCGGTGCTGCTGCTGAACCTGGCGACACTGATGGTGGTTGGCCTGCAACAGTGGCTCTCACGCAAATCCATCAAGTTCCAGCCCCAGGAACTGGCTGACCGCTTGCTGCAAGTGCAGGAAAACGAACGCCACCGCTTGAGCCGCGAACTGCATGACGATATCGGCCAGTTACTCACGGCCGCCAAGTTGCAGAGCGAATGGCTCAAGCGCCGCCTGCCGGAAGACCTGCAAAGCCAATGCACGGTGCTGTGCAACACGTTGAATGAAACCCTGGCCAAGGTGCGTGATGTTTCCGCCATCCTCAACCCGCGCCAACTGGCCAGCCTGGGCCTGGAAGCCAGCCTGCGCGCGCACCTGCTCAAGACCCTGGAAAACACCCCGATTCACTGGAGCCTGGAATGCCAGCAACGGCTGACCGGCATCCCCGAAGAAATGGCCGTGGCAGCCTTTCGCATCACCCAGGAAGCCGTGACCAACATGCTACGCCACGCCCAGGCGCGCAATTTGCTGGTGCGCCTGCAACGCCTGCCCGAAGGCCTGTCGCTGACCATCAGCGATGACGGCCAGGGCTTTTCGCCGGCCATCAACCCCGGCCTGGAAGGTCAACGGGGCATGGCCGGCATGTCCGAGCGGATTGATCAGCTTGGCGGGTCATTATCCGTCAGCAGCCAGCCAGGCAAAGGCACACGGATCGACGCGCTTTTCCCCTGGGCGCCACGCGCCCTCGAACGGGCCAGCTCCCCTAAGGTTCTCGAGTGACCTGCAAATTACTCCTGGTGGATGACCATGCACTGATCAGGGCCGGCGTGCGCGCACTGGTCCAGGATATTCCCGGCTATACGGTGATCGGCGAGGCGAGCGATGGCGCACAGTTGCTGGAGCAGTTCAGCGCCCTGCTGCCCGACATCGTGCTGCTGGACCTGTCGATGAAGCACACCGGCGGGCTGGATGCCTTGCAGCAACTCAAGCGCGCCTATCCCAAAAGCCGCGTGCTGATCCTGTCGATGCACACCGACCCGGAGCTGATCATGTGCGCGCTGGAATCCGGTGCCCACGGCTACCTGCTCAAGGACACCACCGCCAACGAGCTTGAACACGCGCTGCTGGCGCTGAGCAACAACGAACGCTACCTGAGCCCGGCAATCGCCCACACGGTGATCAACCAGGCGCTGGTGCGCGGCCAGGGCGCCACCACCCCCGCAGGCCAGAGCCATAACCTCACCGCCCGCCAGTTGGAGATCCTGCGCCTGATCGTGCGCGGCAAATCCACGCGGGAAATCGCCCATGGGCTGGGCCTGAGCATCAAGACCGTGGAAGCGCACCGCTCGCAAATCATGAAGCGCCTGCAGATTTTCGACGTCGCAGGCCTGGTGTTATTCGCCGTGCGCGAGCAGATCATCAGCCTGGACGACTAGGGGCGAGCCCACCGGCAAGTGCACGCGCAGAGCCTTGGGCACCGCCTCGAAATGCAGGTCGTCGCCCTCCAGCGGCTCGCCATCGAGGTTGATGTACAGCCCCTGCGCGACCTTGATATTGACCCATGGCAGGCGCGCCCGCACAAACATGGTGTCCAGCCCCCAGCCATTGTTCATCAGCTCACGCAGGGTGCCGACCACCTCCTGGGGCGCCGGCAGGATGCTGATATCCAGCAAGCCGTCGTCAGCCAGCGCACCCGGGCACAGCACATGCCCGCCACCCGCCTGGCGACCGTTACCGATGCCCAGCGCCAGCAGCTCGCCCTTCCAGTGAAAATCCGGGCCGTCCAGCTCGGCATAAGCCGCCTTCAGCTCGCTGAAGCGGGTCAAGCCGGTGAACAGATACGCGGCGCCACCCAGCACCTTCTTCAAATCTTCGGACGTATTGGCAGTGACCTGGCTGCCGAAGCCGCCGGTGGCCATGTTCAGGAAAACCTGCCCGCCGACCCGACCGAGGTCGATCGCCCGTGGCGGCACGTCCAGCAGCGCCAGGGCCTGGGCAGGCTCCAGCGGCACACCGGCGGCCTTGGCGAAGTCATTCGCGGTACCCAGCGGCATCAGCACCAGGCTGGCGTCGGTCTCGGCCTGGGCCATGGCTTCGGCGACGTCGCGCAAGGTGCCGTCGCCGCCACCGGCGATGATCTGGGTGTAGCCGCCGTCCAGCGCCTCCTTGACCAGGCGCTGGGCGTCGCCGCCCTCCCATGTGACCCGCACGGCCAACTCCCCGCCCTGCTCGCGCCGGGCCTGCACGGCGGCGCGTACGTCCTCGTTAAGGGCTTGCTTGCCGTGGAGGATCAACAGGGCTTTGGGGCTGGTCATGGGTGGGCTACTCCAGGGGGAAAGGGTTCCTGATGGATGTGGACCACAAGTAATAGGCAAAAGGTCGTCAGGCGGGAAAATAATCCCCAGGACAATCCAGATGCAAATGTGGGAGGGGGCTTGCCCCCGATAGCCGTGTGTCAGTCAGTACAGCTGATACTGAAACACTGCCATCGGGAGCAAGCCCCCTCCCACCTGTTTGATCCGGGTATGCCGTCAGCTCTTGTGAAGCTTACTCATCAACTGCGCTTCAGCCTGGGTCAGCCCACACGACTGCGTCAGCTCATCCACGGTCGCGCCCATGCCCACCAGCTTCGCCGCCTGCGCAAACGAAAGGCTCGACGGATCACGCTGCTCAATCTGCGCCAGTTTGTCCGGCAACGGCGCGAGGATCGCGCGCAGTTCATGCACCTCGTCCCCGACCTTCACCGCACTCTGCTGGTAATGGTCCACACGCTTGACCAACTCCAGGATGCGTCGATCCCGCACCGCATCGCGCTCGGCCTGTTGCAGGGCCAACTCGCGCTGCTGGCGCACATAGCGCAGCAGCAATGCCAGCGTCCCGGCCCACAACAGGGCCAGGACAATTACCGCCGCCTCAAGGAACAATCAGATGCTCTCCAGTTCCGACCATTCTTCTTCGCTCATCATCTTGTCCAGCTCAACCAGAATCAGCAGTTCGCCGTTCTTGTTGCACACGCCCTGGATGAACTTGGCGGATTCTTCGTTACCCACGTTCGGCGCGGTTTCCACTTCCGATTGGCGCAGGTAAACCACTTCCGCCACGCTGTCGACCATGATCCCGACCACTTGCTTGTCGGCTTCGATGATCACAATACGCGTGTTGTCGTTGACTTCGGTTGGCACCAGGCCGAAACGCTGGCGGGTGTCGATTACCGTCACCACGTTGCCGCGCAGGTTGATGATGCCCAGCACGTAGCTTGGCGCACCCGGTACCGGAGCGATCTCGGTGTAGCGCAGCACTTCCTGCACGCGCATCACGTTAATGCCGTAGGACTCGTTGTCCAGTTTGAAGGTAACCCATTGCAGGATCGGATCATCCAAACCTTGTGCGGACGCTGACTTGTTCATCTCTCTGACCCCTTCAAATGCCGTTGGACACGGCGTATGTACTTCTCTGACCACACTCGCATGCGGCCCTTATTGTTCAATCAACTGCGTTTGGTTAGCGGCAGCGTCTTGACCGCGCCACTGGCGATCAACTCGGCCAGTTCGGCGACGTCGAGCAACGCGCACATGTGTTCGATCACGGTGCCCGCCAGCCAAGGCCGTTGGCCCCGGTGGCTGCGCCATTTGATTTCATTCGGGTCCAGGCGCAACGAGCGGCTGACTTGATGCACCGCCAGCCCCCACTCGTAGCCCTGCACCGAGATTACATATTGCAAGCCCTGGCGGAAATCATCGCGGTAGCGGTCGGGCATCACCCAGCGCGCGGTGTCCAGTACCTTGAGGTTGCCGGCCTGGCTGGGCAGGATGCCGAGGAACCACTCCGGTTGCCCGAACAGCGGCGTCAGCTCCTGGCCTTCCAGGGAATAGATCGAGCCCAGGCACACCAGCGGCACCGCCAGGGTCAACCCGGCGACGTCGAACAGCAGGCACTCGAACGGCTCCGCGGCCCAGGCCGGGCGGTCATCGCCGGCCACCGGCGGCGGCGTGATGCTCGGCGGCAGGTGCACTTCCACCACGGGCTCGACCACCACCGGCGCAACCACAACCGGCGTGATCGGTACCAGCACGGGTGCGCGCTCGGCCACTGGTGCGACCTGCGCATCGCGGGCCTGCTCTTCCAGCACCGCCAACTGGAATTCATCCAGCGTGCTTTCTGCGACTACCGCGGGCTCAAGGACCAGGATCGGTTCCGGCAGCTCTTCCTCGGTCGCATCCTGCAGCAGGGCATCCAGGTAGGATTCCAGTGCCAGTTGCGGCCGGGTCTTGAATTCGACGGGACGGTTCATCACGCCACCTGCGCAACAAGCTGCTGGGACAGCAGGTGTTTGAGCAACGCGCGGTAGGCCATCACGCCACGACTCTTGCCGTCGAACTGCGAAGGCGTAAGGCCCGCACGGCTAGCATCGCGCAGGCGCGTGTCGACCGGGATATAGCCATTCCAGATGGTCTCCGGATAAGCATCGCGCAGCACCCGCAAGGTGCCGAGGGACGCCTGGGTGCGGCGGTCAAACAAGGTCGGCACGATGCTGTAGGGCAGCGCCTGTTTGCGCGAACGGTTGATCATCGCCAGGGTACTGACCATGCGCTCCAGGCCTTTGACCGCCAGGTGCTCGGTCTGCACCGGGATCACCAGTTGCTGGCTGGCCGCCAAGGCGTTGACCATCAGCACGCCGAGCAGCGGCGGGCTGTCGATGATCGCGTAGTCGAAGTCCTGCCACAGCTGCGCCAGGGTCTTGGCGATCACCAGGCCCAGGCCGCTCTGCCCCGGCGACTGGCGCTCGAGGGTGGCCAATGCGGTGCTGGAGGGCAGCAGGGAAATGCTTTCGTTACTGGTGGGCAGCAGCAGCTGCCCAGGCAAATCGGCAGGCACGCTGCCCTTGTGCAGGAACAGGTCGTAGCAGCTGTGTTCCAGCGCATCCGGGTCGTAGCCGAAATAGCTGGTCATGGAGCCGTGGGGGTCCAGATCCACCACGACCACGCGCTTGCCCGCCTCGGCCAGCAAGCCGGCTAAGGCGATGGAGGTGGTGGTCTTGCCGACCCCACCTTTTTGATTGGCAACTGCCCAGACTCTCATTCGGTTGGTTCCTCCCGGCAGGCACAGGCGCGACCGAGACATTGCATAAGGTTATTGAGCCGGTGACGGAGAATTGACGGCACCCTGTCGAACCGGCGGTTTTGCAGGGGCCGGTGCAGTTTGTGTGCCAGCCCGCTTCAAGGCCGCGTCCGGTGTTGCATTGGCGGTGCCGGTGCCGGTCAGGCTGCGGCGCACATCCAGGTTGCGCGAGACCACCAACACCACCCGGCGGTTACGTGCGCGGCCTTCCAGCGTGGCGTTATTGGCCACCGGCTGGAACTCGCCGTAGCCCACCGACGCCAGGCGGCCAGGGTTTACGCCCTGCATCGCGAGCATGCGCACGATGCTTGCCGCGCGCGCCGATGACAGCTCCCAGTTGGTCGGGTACTGCGCCGTGCTGATCGGCAGGTTGTCGGTAAAGCCTTCGACGTGAATCGGGTTTTCGAACGGCCGCAGGATCCCCGCCACCTTGTCGATGATGGTGAACGCCTGGTCGCTGGGCATGGCGTCGGCGCTGGCGAACAACAGGCTGGAATTAAGCTCGATCTCGACCCACAACTCATTGCCACGCACGGTCATCTGGTTGGAGCTGATCAGGTCGCCGAATGCGGCACTGATATTGTCGGCGATGCTCTTCAGCGGGTCGCTGGTGCCACCCACGCCGGCGGCGGTTTCGTCGCTGTCGTTGACCAGCGGCTTGGCCGGGGTCACGGTCTTGGGCCGTTCTTCGCCGATGGGAATCGGCTTGAGGGCGCGGTCGGCGTCGTTGAACACGCCGATCAGCGCCTGGGAAATGACCTTGTACTTGCCTTCGTTGATCGACGAGATGGAGTACATCACCACGAAAAACGCGAACAGCAAGGTGATGAAGTCCGCGTAGGACACCAGCCAGCGTTCGTGGTTGACGTGCTCTTCAGGCTCGCGACGGCGACGGCTCATTGGCAGGCAACTCTCCATTCAATGTGGCAAGCGGGCTTGTTATGGAGAGCGGGCTTGTTGTGGCGAGCGGGCTTGCCCGCGTTGGGGCGCGAAGCGGCCCCAAAACCCGACACACAGTTAAACCTGGAGGAATGCGGTGACTGTACTGGGGCTGCTTCGCAGCCCAACGCGGGCAAGCCCGCTCGCCACAGCAAGCCCGCTTGCCACAACAAGCCGGTTGGCCACAACACGCTCTCCATACCCATCAATCCATGAAGCCCTGGAGCTTCAGTTCGATGGAGCGCGGGTTCTCGCCCTCGGCAATCGACAGGATGCCTTCGAGCAGCATTTCGCGATAACGCGATTGGCGCATGGCAATCGACTTGAGCTTGCTGGCCACCGGCAACAGCACCAGGTTGGCACTGGCCACGCCGTAGATGGTGGCCACAAACGCCACGGCAATCCCGCTGCCCAGTTGCGAAGGGTCGGCCAGGTTGCCCATCACGTGGATCAGGCCCATCACCGCACCGATGATGCCAATGGTCGGCGCGTAGCCGCCCATGCTTTCATAGACTTTGGCGGCGTTGATATCGCGGCTTTCCTGGGTGTAGAAATCCACCTCGAGGATGCTGCGGATCGCTTCCGGTTCGGCGCCGTCCACCAGCAATTGCAGGCCTTTGCGCGCGTAGCTGTCAGGCTCGGCATCGGCCACGCCTTCCAGACCCAGCAGGCCTTCCTTGCGGGCGGTGAGGCTCCAGTTGACCACGCGGTCGATGCCGCCGGGCAGGTCCACGCGCGGCGGGAAGATGATCCAGATCAGGATCTGCATCGCACGCTTGAACGAGCTCATCGGCGACTGCAACAACGCCGCGCCCACGGTGCCGCCGATCACGATCAGCGCCGCCGGGCCGTTGGCCAGCGCACCAAGGTGGCCACCTTCGAGGTAGTTGCCGCCGATGATCGCGACAAACGCCATGATGATGCCGATCAGGCTCAATACATCCATCAGAGGCAGGCCTCCACCAGGTGCTTGCCGATGTCGTCCAGGCTATAGACGGCGTCGGCCAGGTCAGCCTTGACGATGGCCATGGGCATGCCATAGATCACACAGCTGGCTTCGTCCTGGGCCCAGATTGCGCTGCCGCCCTGCTTGAGCAGGCGCGCGCCTTCACGGCCGTCGGCGCCCATGCCGGTGAGTACCACCGCCAGAACTTTGTCGCCGTAGGACTTGGCTGCCGAGCCGAAGGTGATATCCACACACGGCTTGTAGTTCAGGCGCTCATCGCCCGGCAGGATTTTGATCGCGCCACGCCCGTCGACCATCATCTGCTTGCCACCCGGGGCCAGCAGCGCCAGGCCTGGGCGCAGGATGTCACCGTCTTCGGCTTCCTTGACGCTGATGCGGCACAGCTTGTCCAGGCGCTCGGCGAAAGCCTTGGTGAACGCGGCAGGCATGTGCTGGATCAACACGATAGGCGCCGGGAAGTTGGCCGGCAGTTGCGTCAACACGCGTTGCAGCGCCACCGGGCCGCCGGTGGAGGTACCGATGGCCACCAGCTTGTAAGCCTTGCGCTTGGGCGCCGGCGAATGCGCAGCAGCAGGCGCCGACGTGCGCACTGGCGGCGCCGCAGGCCGTGCAACCGGCGCAGGCGCCGGGCGACCAAATGAAGAGGCTGGTGCAGGGGCTGGCGCAGCTACCGGTGCCGGCGCGGGTGCTGGCGTGCTGAACAGGCTGCGGCGGTTACTGCGGGAAATACTGTGGACTTTCTCGCACAGCAGTTGCTTGACCTTCTCGGGGTTACGCGAGATGTCTTCGAAATTTTTCGGCAGGAAGTCCACCGCGCCGGCGTCCAGCGCATCCAGGGTCACCCGGGCGCCTTCATGGGTCAGCGAGGAGAACATCAATACCGGGGTCGGGCAGCGTTGCATGATGTGTCGAACTGCGGTGATGCCATCCATCATCGGCATCTCGTAGTCCATGGTGATCACGTCGGGTTTCAACGCAATCGCCTGATCAATCGCCTCTTTGCCGTTAGTGGCCGTGCCGATCACCTGAATCGTTGGATCGGCGGAAAGAATTTCCGAGACGCGGCGGCGGAAGAAACCCGAATCGTCCACCACCAGGACCTTGACTGCCATAAACACTCCGTTAGGCGGGGCGGGCGAACCGCCCTGCCCCACCAGAATCAAATACGCCGAGCGGCGTAACGCTTGAGCATGCTCGGAACATCGAGAATCAGCGCGATCCGACCGTCACCGGTGATGGTCGCACCGGACATGCCCGGGGTTCCCTGCAGCATTTTGCCCAAAGGCTTGATGACCACCTCTTCCTGACCCACCAATTGATCGACCACAAAGCCGATCCGCTGGGTGCCCACGGAGAGAATCACCACGTGGCCTTCGCGCTGCTCTTCATGCTTGGCCGATGCCACCAGCCAACGCTTGAGGTAGAACAGTGGCAACGCCTTGTCGCGCACGATCACCACTTCCTGACCGTCCACCACGTTGGTGCGCGACAGGTCGAGGTGGAAGATTTCGTTGACGTTGACCAGCGGGAAGGCGAAGGCCTGGTTGCCCAGCATCACCATCAGGGTCGGCATGATCGCCAAGGTCAACGGCACCTTGATCACGATCTTCGAGCCCTGGCCCTTGGTCGAGTAAATGTTGATCGAGCCGTTGAGCTGGCTGATCTTGGTCTTCACCACGTCCATGCCCACGCCACGGCCGGACACATCAGAAATCTCGGTCTTGGTCGAGAAGCCCGGGGCGAAGATCAGGTTGTAGCACTCGGTGTCGGTCAGGCGGTCGGCGGCGTCCTTGTCCATCACGCCACGCTTGACCGCGATATTGCGCAGGATGGTCGGGTCCATGCCCTTGCCGTCATCGGTGATCGACAGCAGGATGTGGTCGCCTTCTTGCTCGGCCGCCAGAATCACCTTGCCGCCACGGGACTTGCCCGAGGCTTCGCGTTCTTCCGGGGTTTCCACGCCGTGGTCGACGGCGTTGCGCACCAAGTGGACCAGCGGGTCGGCCAGGGCCTCGACAAGGTTTTTGTCGAGGTCGGTTTCTTCACCCACCAGTTCCAGGTTGATCTCTTTCTTCAACTGGCGCGCCAAGTCGCGAACCAGGCGCGGGAAGCGGCCGAAGACTTTCTTGATCGGCTGCATCCGCGTTTTCATCACGGCGGTCTGCAGGTCGGCAGTGACCACGTCGAGGTTCGACACGGCTTTCTGCATGGCTTCATCGCCACTGGTCAGGCCCAGGCGGACCAAGCGGTTACGCACCAGTACCAGCTCGCCGACCATGTTCATGATGTCGTCCAGGCGCGCGGTATCAACCCGCACGGTGGTTTCGGCTTCACTGGCGGGTTTCTCGGCGACCGGCGCCGCAGCGGCACGCGCTGGGGCCGGGGCGGCAGCCGGGGCCGGCGCAGGCTTGGCGGCCGGCGCAGCGGCTTTGGCGGCAACCGGTGCCGCCGTGGCAACGGCTGCAGCGGCAGCCGGGGCGACTTCGGTGAACTTGCCCTTGCCGTGCAAATCGTCCAACAGGGCTTCGAATTCGTGATCGGAGATCAGGCCGTCGCCAGCCGGTGCGGCACTGGCAGCGGGCTCAGAAGCTGGCGCAGGGGCTGCCGCGACTTCCGGCAAGGCGTCGGCCGCAAACGTGCCTTTGCCATGCAGTTGGTCGAGCAACGCTTCGAATTCGTCGTCGGTAATGTCGGTGCTGGCCGCGGCGGCA
This sequence comes from Pseudomonas sp. S09G 359, assembly GCF_002843605.1. Classification (NCBI taxonomy): domain Bacteria; kingdom Pseudomonadati; phylum Pseudomonadota; class Gammaproteobacteria; order Pseudomonadales; family Pseudomonadaceae; genus Pseudomonas; species Pseudomonas sp. S09G 359. The sequence continues at coordinate 4,892,541 of NZ_CP025263.1, forward strand.
GGCGCTTCGGCGGCAGCGGCCGGTGCCACGGCGTCGGCAGCGAACTGGCCTTTGCCGTGCAACTGGTCGAGCAGGGATTCAAACTCTGCGTCAGTGATGTCTTCGCTGGTCGGCGCTGCCGGTGCGGCAACCGCCGCCGGTGCTTCGGCCTCGGCCTTGACGGCATTGAGGGAGTTGAGCAACTGCTCGAACTCGCTGTCCGTCACATCCGCTTCAGGCTCAGCCACAGGCTCTGGCGCAGCTTCAACGGCCGGCGCAGCGGACAGGTCGGCCGGCTCCGCATAGCGCGCCAGGGCGGCCAGCAGTTCCGGCGTAGCCGCCGTGATCGGTGCACGTTCGCGCACTTCGCTGAACATGCCGTTGACCGCATCCAGTGCTTCGAGAATCACGTCCATCAATTCCGAATCAACGTGACGCTCACCCTTGCGCAGGATGTCGAACACGTTCTCGGCGATGTGGCAGCACTCCACCAGCTCATGGAGCTGGAGGAAGCCGGCGCCCCCTTTTACAGTGTGAAAACCGCGAAAAATTGCATTGAGCAGGTTCGCATCATCCGGGCGGCTTTCCAGCTCGACCAGTTGTTCGGACAGTTGCTCTAAAATTTCGCCGGCCTCTACAAGGAAATCCTGAAGGATTTCTTCATCGGCGCCGAAGCTCATGTGGGTGCTCCTTAGAAGCCTAAACTGGATAACAGGTCATCTACGTCATCCTGACCTGACACAACGTCTTCACGTTTATCGGCATGAATCTGCGGACCTTCACCCTTGGCGAGATGTTTTTTTGGATCTTTTTCCGAGAGGATCGCTTCGCGGTCATGTTCGATGCCGGCAAAACGGTCAACCTGGCCTGCCATAAGCACTAATTTGAGCAAGTTGCTTTCCACTTCGGTGACCAACTGGGTCACACGCTTGATCACCTGGCCAGTAAGGTCCTGGTAATCCTGGGCCAGCAGAATGTCATTGAGGTTGCTGGAAACCGTGCGGTTTTCCTGCTCGCTGCGTGACAGAAAACCTTCAACCCGACGCGCCAGCTCACGGAACTCTTCAGCCCCCACTTCGCGGCGCATGAAGCGGCCCCAGTCGTGGCTCAGGGCTTGGGCTTCAGTGGCCATGCCATTGACCAGGGGCGTGGCGTTTTCCACCAGGTCCATGGTGCGGTTGGCCGCCGCCTCAGTCAGCCTGACCACGTAGGACAGGCGTTCGGTGGCATCCGTGATCTGCGAGATTTCCTCGGCCTGGGGCATATGCGGGTCAATCTGGAAATTGACGATCGCACTGTGCAGCTCGCGTGTGAGCTTGCCCACTTCCTGGTACAGGCCGCGGTCACGGGTCTGGTTGAGCTCATGGATCAACTGCACCGCGTCGCCGAACTGGCCTTTTTCAAGGCTGTCGACCAACTGGTGAGCATGCTTTTTCAGGGTCGACTCAAAGTCTCCCTGTGATGATTCTTTATGCTCCATAGCTCCCCCGCGATGGCATTAGCCGTGGATGCGTTCGAAGATTTTTTCGATCTTCTCTTTCAAGGCCAATGCAGTGAATGGCTTGACCACATAGCCGTTAACCCCAGCTTGGGCGGCTTCGATGATCTGTTCACGCTTGGCTTCGGCGGTCACCATCAGCACCGGCAGGCTGCGCAGCTTTTCGTCAGCGCGCACGTGGCGCAGCAGGTCGATACCGGTCATGCCCGGCATGTTCCAGTCTGTTACCAGAAAGTCGATGCTCCCGCTGTTGAGGATCGGAATCGCCGTAATGCCGTCATCCGCCTCGACCGTGTTAGTGAACCCAAGGTCACGCAACAGGTTTTTTATGATCCGCCGCATCGTTGAGAAGTCATCAACGATGAGGATTTTCATGTTCTTGTCCAATTCGACCTCCAAGCAGTCTTAAACGCGCCCAGCACCTGGACGCGCCATTTCAATCAACAGGCATTACACAAAAAGGACTGTGGGGGGCACCACGGGTCGAATCCGCGAAGGTCTATCACCCTCGCGGCCTCGCTTTGCAGTGCTCCCCAACACTGCCTGTCAGCGCGCTCGCCACTCTCCCAAACGCCCCCGCAAGCGGGCTGCGCACTGGCTGTGCAACTGGCTGACCCGCGACTCGCTGACTCCCAGGACCTCACCGATTTCCTTGAGGTTCAGCTCTTCGTCGTAGTACAGCGCCAACACCAGCCGCTCACGCTCCGGCAAATTGGCAATCGCGTCCGCCAAGGCGCCCTGGAAACGTTCATCTTCCAGGTCGCGCGATGGCTCCATATGAGCACTCGCGCCGTCCTCGTGCAGCCCTTCGTGTTCGCCGTCCTGCAGCAGGTCGTCGAAACTGAACAGGCGGCTGCCCAAGGTATCGTTCAAAATCCCGTAGTAATCGTCGAGACTCAATTGGAGTTCGGCCGCAACTTCGTGATCTTTAGCGTCGCGACCGGTTTTTGCTTCAATTGCGCGAATTGCGTCACTGACCATGCGCGTATTGCGGTGTACCGAACGCGGCGCCCAGTCACCTTTACGCACTTCATCGAGCATCGCGCCACGGATGCGGATACCCGCATACGTCTCGAAACTGGCACCCTTGCTCGCGTCGTACTTGGTCGACACTTCGAGCAGGCCGATCATGCCCGCCTGGATCAGGTCTTCGACCTGGACGCTGGCGGGCAGGCGTGCCAGCAAGTGATAGGCGATGCGCTTGACCAGGGGCGCATAGCGCTCGATCAACTCACCTTGGCTGTCACGTGCCGATTTCTTGTAAAGGTTGTAGCCGCTGGATGTCATAGCACCGGTCCTGCGCTCGTCTGATGCACCAATCGCTCGACGAAAAACTCCAGATGCCCCCGCGGGTTGGCAGGCAACGGCCAGGTATCGACCTTCTGGGCAATAGCCTTGAACGCCAGTGCGCATTTGGAACGAGGGAACGCTTCGTAGACTGCACGCTGCTTTTGCACAGCCTTGCGTACACACTCGTCGTAGGGAACTGCGCCGACGTATTGTAAGGCGACATCGAGGAAGCGATCCGTGACCTTGGTCAACTTGGCGAACAGGTTGCGACCTTCCTGTGGGCTCTGGGCCATGTTGGCCAGCACGCGGAAGCGGTTCATGCCGTAGTCACGGTTAAGCAGTTTGATCAGGGCGTAGGCGTCGGTGATCGAGGTGGGTTCATCGCAGACCACCAGCAATACTTCCTGCGCGGCGCGCACGAAGCTGACCACCGACTCGCCGATCCCGGCGGCGGTGTCGATCACCAGCACGTCGAGGTTGTCGCCGATGTCACTGAAGGCCTGGATCAGGCCGGCATGCTGCGCCGGGCTCAGATGCACCATGCTCTGGGTACCGGAGGCGGCCGGCACGATGCGGATGCCACCGGGGCCCTGCAGCAGCACGTCGCGCAGCTCACAGCGGCCCTCGATCACATCGGCCAGGGTGTGTTTGGGCGTCAGCCCCAGCAGAACGTCGACGTTCGCCAGCCCCAGGTCAGCATCCAGCAGCATGACACGACGGCCAAGCTCTGCCAGGGCCAGGGACAAATTCACTGACACGTTAGTTTTCCCGACGCCACCTTTGCCGCCGGTCACCGCGATCACCTGTACGGGATGCATGCTGCCCATTTTATTTCTTTACCTTGTCTTGCTTAGACGCAGGCTACATGGCTTGGCCGCGTGAATCGCTTGCAGACCATCGATGTAGATACATTTCACGGTGTTCATCCTGCCCTCAACCCACCCGCTTTGCCGGGTTGTGGTAGAGGTCGGCGAACATATCGGCCATCGCTTCCTCGCTAGGCTCTTCTTGCATTTGCACGCTGACTGCACGGCTGACCAACTGATGACGGCGCGGCAGATGCAGATCATCCGGGATCCGCGGCCCGTCGGTGAGGTAGGCAACCGGCAATTCATGGCTGATGGCCAGGCTCAATACCTCGCCCAGGCTCGCGGTTTCATCGAGCTTGGTGAGGATGCAACCGGCCAGGCCGCAGCGTTTGTAACTATGGTATGCAGCGGTAAGAACCTGTTTCTGGCTGGTGGTTGCAAGCACCAGGTAATTTTTTGATTTGATCCCACGCCCGGCCAGGCTTTCCAGCTGCATGCGCAGTGCCGGGTCGCTGGCTTGCAGGCCGGCGGTATCGATCAGCACCACGCGCTTGCGCAGCAGCGGGTCCAACGCGTTGGCCAGGGACTGGCCCGGGTCCACGTGGGTCACCGACACATTGAGGATACGACCCAAGGTCTTGAGCTGCTCCTGGGCGCCGATACGGTAGCTGTCCATGCTCACCAGCGCGATGTTATGCGCGCCGTACTTGAGCACATAACGCGCCGCCAACTTGGCCAGGGTGGTGGTCTTGCCCATGCCGGCAGGGCCGACCATGGCGATCACACCGCCCTCTTCCAGCGGCTCGATTTCCGGGGTGACGATCATGCGCGCCAAGTGCGCCAGCAACATGCGCCAGGCCTGGCGAGGCTCTTCGATTTCGGTGGTCAGGGCCAGCAGGTCGCGGGACAACGGGCCGGACAAGCCGATACGTTGCAGCCGACGCCACAGGTTGGCCTGCTGCGGCTTGCTGCCTTGCAGTTGGGTCCAGGCCAGCGAGCCGAGTTGTACTTCAAGCAGCTCGCGCAGGCCATTGAGTTCAAAGCGCATCGAGTCGAACACACGCTGGTCGACTGCGGCAGCCGGAGCCGGCGCTGCAGGACGTGGCGGTTCAACAAAGGTCGGCTCAACCAACGGCTCGGCAGCGGTCAGCGGCAGGCCGGCAAACAACTGGCGGTTGGTGGTGGCATCGCTGTCGCCACGCATGCTCAGTTCGGCCTGGGCCGAGACGATCCGCGAAGCGGTCTTGCGCAGCTCGTCTTCGAGCTCCATGTTCGGCACGCGCGGCGCCAGGGCCGAGGGGGTGTAATCCAGGGCAGCCGTCAGCTCGACACCGCCGGCAATACGACGGTTGCCGATGATCGCGGCGTCGGCGCCCAGCTCATCACGAACCAGTTTCATGGCCTGACGCATATCGGCGGCGAAAAAACGCTTAACTTGCATAACCCACTACCCTCAGCCGTTGGGCCCTACTGTCGCGACGATAGTCACTTGCTTGTTGTCAGGAATTTCCTGATAAGCCAAAACGTGCAAATTCGGTACTGCCAGGCGTCCAAACCGCGACAACATCGCCCGGACGGGGCCGGCCACCAGCAGAATCACCGGTTGGCCCTGCATTTCCTGGCGCTGTGCGGCGTCGATCAACGAACGCTGCAGCTTCTCAGCCATGCTTGGCTCCAGCAGAACGCCCTCTTCCTGGCCTTGTCCTGCCTTCTGAATACTATTGAGCAATATTTGTTCCAACCTTGGTTCCAAGGTGATCACAGGCAGCTCGGAGTCAAGCCCTACAATGCTTTGGACGATTGCGCGCGACAATCCGACGCGCACCGCAGCCACCAGGGCGGCAGTATCTTGACTCTTGGCGGCATTGTTGGCGATGGCCTCGGCAATGCTGCGAATGTCGCGTACCGGCACCTGTTCGGCCAGCAGTGCCTGCAATACCTTCAGCAGCTGCGACAGCGACAGCACGCCCGGCACCAGTTCTTCAGCCAGTTTAGGCGACGCTTTGGCCAGCAACCCCATCAATTGCTGGACTTCCTCATGGCCGATCAGCTCATGGGAGTGCTTGTACAGAATCTGGTTGAGGTGGGTGGCGACCACGGTGCTGGCGTCCACCACGGTGTAGCCCAGGGACTGTGCCTGGCTGCGCTGGCTGATTTCGATCCATACCGCGTCCAGGCCAAAAGCCGGATCTTTGGCGGTTATGCCGTTGAGGCTGCCGAATACCTGCCCTGGGTTGATCGCCAGTTCGCGGTCCGGGTAGATCTCGGCTTCGGCCAGGATCACGCCCATCAGGGTCAGGCGATAGGCACTGGGCGCCAGGTCGAGGTTGTCGCGGATATGCACGGTGGGCATCAAGAACCCCAGGTCCTGGGACAGCTTCTTGCGCACACCCTTGATCCGCGCGAGCAATTGGCCGCCCTGGTTGCGGTCTACCAGGGGGATCAGGCGGTAGCCGACTTCCAGGCCGATCATGTCGATCGGGGTCACGTCGTCCCAGCCCAACTCCTTGGTTTCCTGGGCGCGGGCCGGGGATGGCAGCAGTTCCTGCTGGCGCGCGATCTCTTGCTGGGCAATGACTTTGACCTGGTTCTGCTTTTTCCAGAACAGGTAGGCGCCGCCACCGGCCAATGCCGCCATGGTCAGGAACGAAAAGTGCGGCATGCCCGGCACGATGCCCATGACTGCCATGATGCCTGCCGCCACGGCCAGGGCCTTGGGCGACGCGAACATCTGGCGGCTGATCTGCTTGCCCATGTCTTCGGAGCCCGAGGCACGGGTCACCATGATCGCGGCAGCTGTAGATAACAACAGTGATGGCAATTGCGCCACTAAACCGTCACCGATGGTCAGCAAGGCGTACACCTTGCCCGCATCGCCGAACGTCATGCCGTGTTGGAAGATACCCACGGCCATACCGCCGATCAGGTTGATGAACAGAATCAACAGGCCGGCGATGGCGTCACCGCGTACGAATTTGCTGGCACCGTCCATGGAGCCGTAGAACTCGGCTTCCTGGGCCACTTCCAGGCGGCGGGACTTGGCTTGGTTCTGGTCGATCAGGCCGGCGTTGAGGTCGGCGTCGATGGCCATCTGTTTGCCCGGCATGGCGTCGAGGGTGAAACGCGCGCTCACCTCGGAAATCCGCCCGGCGCCCTTGGTGACCACCACAAAGTTGATGATCATCAGGATCGCAAACACCACGATACCGACCACGTAGTTACCGCCGATCACCACCTCACCGAAGGCCTGGATCACCTTGCCGGCAGCGGCGTGGCCGTCCTGGCCGTGGAGCATCACCACGCGGGTGGACGCCACGTTGAGCGCCAGGCGCAGCAGGGTCGCCACCAGCAGAATCGTCGGGAACACCGCAAAATCCAGCGGGCGCAGGGCGTAGACGCACACCAACAACACCACCACCGACAGCGCAATGTTGAAGGTGAAGAACACGTCCAGCAGGAACGGCGGCATCGGCAACATCATCATTGCCAGCATCACCAGCAACAACAACGGCACACCCAGATTGCCCCGCGAGAGGTCAGTCAGGGTGCCACGGGCCGTGCTGAGCATTTGAGAACGTTCCACCACCGGTATTCCTCGTGTTCCTTGAAGCAAAGTTTTGACGCCGAGAGGCGTCCTGGAGGCGGTATTGCAAGAAGCCTTCCAACTTTTGCTTCAGCACGTGGATCGCTACAACCCCCCAGGCTTTATCGGCTGTAAACCAATCAAAATGTGGGAGGGGGCTTGCCCCCGATAGAGCTGTACCAGACACCTATTTCGGGCCTGACACACTGCAATCGGGGGCAAGCCCCCTCCCACATTGGGATTTGTATGTGTTCACGTGAGTCGCACGTTCTCGGCCTGCGGGCCTTTTTGTCCTGGTTTCACTTCAAACTCGACTCTTTTGCCTTCTTCGAGCGTTTTGAATCCATCCCCCTGAATCGCCGAAAAGTGCACGAACACATCCGTCCCTCCGTCGTCCTGAGTGATAAACCCAAAGCCCTTTTCCGCGTTGAACCACTTCACCGTGCCCGTTGCCATTGTTGTTCTCCGTCCACATATCGCTACAGCAGCCTCACGCATGACGCGTACACGCCAGCTGGTCGGTGGATCATCTGCAGCGCCACTTTCACGCCCACCGAAAGCCGAACCCCGCCCGAAACGCGCCGATCCAGCAATACCTGCTCTGCATTGCCATCCAGCACAATCAAACCTTCACCGATCTGCGGGTCGTAAGATTTAACCGTTCCCGTCACCACACCCATGGCTACCCCTTCTGCATCCTTTAACCGCGTGCATGCAGCACTGGGGGTCATAAAACCGTGAGAACGCGAGGCTGGCTACTGTCAGAGTTGACAGGTAGGTGGGAATTTGCGACGAACGGTATTTGGCCGGGTGTGGGCAATCAGGAATCGCGGCGCAAGTCCGGCGGGATCGGCAGGTCTTTGAGCGGGTCTGGGCGTTTGCCCTTGCCGGCGCGGTATTGGCGGATCTGATAGACATACGCCAGCACCTGGGCCACAGCCAGGTACAACCCAGCGGGGATTTCCTGGTCGAGGTCGGTGGAGTAGAAAATCGATCGCGCCAGCTCCGGCGACTCCAGCAGCAGGATGTCGTTGGCCACGGCGATTTCGCGGATCTTGAGGGCGGTGAAGTCGCTGCCCTTGGCCAGCAGCATCGGCGCGCCGCCTTTGTCCGGGTCGTATTTGAGGGCGACGGCGTAGTGGGTCGGGTTGGTGATCACCACGTCGGCGTCGGGCACCGAGGCCATCATCTTGCGCTGGGACATTTCCCGCTGCAGCTGGCGGATGCGTTGCTTGACCTCGGGGCGGCCTTCCTGGTCCTTGTGCTCGTCACGCACTTCCTGCTTGGTCATCAGCAGTTTCTTGTGGCTTTCCCACAATTGGATCGGCGCATCCACGGCGGCAATGATGATCAGCCCGGCGGCCATCCACAGCGCGCTCCAGCCCACCACCTGCACGCTGTGGATGATCGCCGACTCCAGCGGTTCGTGGGCAATGCGCAGCAGGTCGTCGATGTCGGACGACAATACCGTCAAGGCCACGAACAGAATCAGGATGAACTTGGCCAAGGCCTTGAGCAGCTCCACCAGGGCCTTGGCGGAGAACATGCGCTTGAGCCCGGCCGCCGGGTTCATGCGGCTGAATTTGGGTGCCATGCTGCCGGCGGCAAACAGCCAGCCGCCGAGGGCGACCGGGCCGATCAGCGCGGCCAGCAGCAAGGTGATCAGAATCGGCTGCACCGCCAGGATCGCGATCTTGCCCGAATGCAGCAGGTATTGCCCCATTGAATCAGGGTTGAGCAGCACTTCGCGGGGCAAGGTGAAGTTGTGCTTCATCAACTCCAGCAGGTCCAGCGCCAAGCCGCCGCCGTAGATCAGCAGGCCGCCCGCGCCGGCCATCATGGTGGCGACGGTATTCAGCTCTTTGGAGCGTGCAATCTCGCCCTTTTCCCTGGAGTCCTTTTTACGTTTCTCCGTGGGGTCTTCTGTTTTGTCCTGACCACTCTCGCTCTCGGCCATGGCTCAGCGCGCCCGTGCCAGATCACGTAAGAACTGCAAGGCGTCGGTCGCCAGCGGCTGATACTGATTGAGAATGTCAGCCAGGCCGACCCAGAAAATCCCCATGCCCAACACCAAGGTCAGCGGGAAACCAATCGAGAAAATGTTCAATTGCGGCGCCGCACGGGTCATCACCCCAAACGCGATGTTGACCACCAGCAACGCGGTAATCGCCGGCAATACCAGCAACAGCGACGCGCCGAGCACCCAACCGAGACGCCCGACCACTTCCCAGAAGTGATTGACCACCAGGCCCGAGCCCACTGGCAAGGTGGTGAAGCTTTCGGTCAGCACCTCGAAGGCCACCAGGTGGCCGTTCATCGCCAGAAACAGCAAGGTCACCAGCATGGTCAGGAATTGCCCGATCACCGCCGCCGACACGCCGTTGGTAGGGTCGACCATGGATGCGAAGCCCATGCCCATCTGGATCGAGATGATTTGCCCGGCGATCACAAAGGCCTGGAAAAACAGCTGCAGGGAGAAGCCGAGCATGGTGCCGATCAGGATCTGCTCAGCGATCAGCATCAGCGCACTCAGATCCAGGGCATTCACCGGCGGCATGGGCGGCAAGCCCGGCACCAGCACTACCGTGATCGCCACCGCGAAATACAGACGCACCCGGCGCGGCACCAGGGTAGTACCGAACACCGGCATGGCCATCAACATGGCCGTCACCCGGAACAACGGCAGGATGAAGGAAGCCACCCAGGTGCTTATCTGGGTGTCGGTCAATGCCAGCAAAGACTGCATCGGGTCAGCCGATCAACTGCGGAATACTGCCGTACAACTGCAGGATGTATTCCATGAAGGTCTGCACCAGCCACGGGCCGGCGACAATCAGCGTGATCAGCATGACCAGCAGACGCGGCAGGAAGCTCAGGGTCTGTTCGTTGATCTGCGTCGCGGCCTGGAACATCGCCACCAGCAGGCCCACCAACAGGCTCGGCACCACCAGCACGGCAACCATCACGGTGGTCAGCCACAGCGCTTCGCGGAACAGGTCGACGGCGACTTCTGGGGTCATAGCCCTATACCCCTCCGAAACTGCCGGCCAGGGTGCCGATAATCAGCGCCCAACCGTCCACCAGCACAAACAGCATGATCTTGAACGGCAACGAGATGATCAGCGGCGACAGCATCATCATACCCATGGCCATCAGCACGCTCGCCACCACCAGGTCGATGATCAGGAACGGGATAAAGATCATGAAGCCGATCTGGAACGCGGTTTTCAACTCGGAGGTCACGAACGCCGGCACCAGGATGGTCAGCGGCGCCTGGTCCGGGGTGGCGATGTCGGTACGCTTGGACAGGCGCATGAACAGCTCCAGGTCGCTGGAGCGGGTTTGCGACAGCATGAAGTCCTTGATCGGGCCCTGGGCCTTGTCGATCGCGTCCTGGGCGGTCATTTTTTCCGCCAGGTACGGTTGCAGGGCTTGCTGGTTCACCTTGTCGAACACTGGCGCCATGATGAACAGCGTCAAGAACAAGGCCATGCCGGTGAGGATCTGGTTCGACGGCGTCTGCTGCAGGCCCAGGGCCTGACGCAGGATCGAGAACACGATGATGATCCGCGTGAAGCTGGTCATCAGCATCACGAACGCAGGGATAAAACTCAGCGCGGTCATGATCAGCAGGATCTGCAGGCTGACCGAATACTCCTGCGCCCCTGCCGCGTTGGTGCCCAGCGTAATCGCCGGGATCGACAACGGGTCGGCAGCAAATGCCAACGGCGCGGCCAGCAACAGCATGAGCGTCAATAAAACGCGCATTACTTCTTATCCTTCTGATCCTTGCCCAGCAACTCCATCAGGCGCTGGGCGAATTCTGGCGTGGCGGGCTTGGACTGGTCGACGTTGACCGGGGTCTTGAGCACGTGCAACGGGGTGATACGCCCGGGGGTGAGGCCCAGCAGGATCTGTTCCTCACCCACTTGCACCAGCACCAGCCGATCACGCGGGCCGAGGGCACGCGAGCCGATCATTTCGATCACCTGGCCGTTGCCCGGGCCCACGCTCTGCACGCGACGAAGCAGCCAGGCCAGCACAAAAATCAGCCCGACCACCAGCAGCAAACCCAGCACCAGCTGGGTCAGCTGCCCGCCGATGCCGCTGCTGGCCACAGGCGCCGCTGCCGCTGCCGCTTGCGCGACCGGCTCGGCCGCCAGGGCGCTCAATGGCAGCGCCAGCAACAGTCCCGCCATCGAATATTTCATATCAGCGCAACTTCTTGATGCGTTCACTCGGGCTGATCACGTCCGTCAGGCGGATGCCGAACTTCTCGTTGACCACGACCACTTCGCCGTGGGCGATCAAGGTGCCGTTGACCAACACGTCCAGCGGCTCGCCGGCCAGGCGGTCCAGCTCGATCACCGAGCCCTGGTTGAGTTGCAGCAGGTTGCGGATGTTGATTTCGGTGCTGCCGACTTCCATGGAGATCGACACCGGAATATCCAGGATCACATCCAGGTTCGGGCCGTCGAGGGTCACCGGATCGTTGTTCTTCGGCACGCTGCCGAATTCTTCCATCGGCAGGCGGTTGCTGGCCGGCGCAGTGGCAGCGTCGGCGGCCAGCAGGGCGTCGATATCGTCCTGGCCAACATCGCCGGTTTCTTCCAGGGCCGCGGCCCATTCGTCAGCCAGGGCCTGGTCTTCGGCGGAAGTGTTTTCGTGTTCGGTAGCCATTACATGTCCTCGGCGAAGCAAGCATTCATAAATAAGGGATCAGCGACGGTTGATGGGCTCAACCACTTGCAAAGCCAGGTTGCCCTTGTGGGAACCGAGCTTGACCTTGAACGACGGCACGCCATTGGCGCGCATGATCATTTCTTCCGGCAATTCGACGGGGATGATGTCCCCAGGCTGCATGTGCAAAATATCCCGCAGGCGCAGTTGGCGACGGGCCACGGTGGCGCTCAGCGGCACGTCGACGTCCAGCAGGTCTTCGCGCAGGGCCTTGACCCAGCGTTCGTCCTGGTCGTCGAGGTCGGACTGGAAACCGGCGTCGAGCATCTCGCGCACCGGCTCGATCATCGAGTACGGCATGGTCACGTGCAGGTCACCGCCACCGCCATCGAGTTCGATGTGGAAGGTGGACACCACAATCGCTTCGCTGGGGCCGACGATGTTGGCCATGGCCGGGTTCACTTCCGAGTTGATGTACTCGAAATTGACTTCCATGATCGCCTGCCAGGCTTCCTTCAAGTCGATGAAGGCCTGCTCCAGCACCATGCGCACCACCCGCAATTCGGTGGGGGTGAATTCACGGCCTTCGATCTTGGCGTGGCGGCCGTCGCCGCCGAAGAAGTTGTCCACCAGCTTGAACACCAGTTTGGCGTCGAGGATGAACAGCGCGGTACCGCGCAGCGGCTTGATCTTGACCAGGTTGAGGCTGGTGGGCACGTACAGCGAGTGCACGTATTCACCGAACTTCATCACCTGCACGCCGCCCACCGCAACGTCCGCCGAGCGGCGCAGCATGTTGAACATGCTGATACGGGTATAGCGGGCGAAACGCTCGTTGATCATTTCCAGGGTCGGCATACGTCCACGGACGATGCGATCCTGGCTGGTCAGGTCATAACTTTTGACGCTGCCGGGCTCGGCAGCCATTTCGGTCTGTACCAGACCATCGTCGACGCCATGCAACAGCGCGTCGATTTCATCCTGGGACAGCAGGTCTTGCACGGCCATGTCGAGGTCCTACTGCAATACGAAATTAGTGAAGAGCGCCTGCTCGACCACGACTTTGCCGAGTTCTTTCTGGGCCACTTCCTGCACGCTGGCAGTGACCTTCTGACGCAGCATTTCCTGGCCCACCGGGGTGGCCAGGGTGTCGAAGCTCTGGCTGGAGAACAGCATCACCAGGTTGTTGCGGATCACGGGCATGTGCACCTTGAGCGCTTCCAGGTCGCCCTTGTCACGCGCGAGCAAGGTGATGCTCACCTGCAAGTAGCGTTGCCGACCGTTCTGGTTGAAGTTGGCCACGAAGGCCGGGAGCATCGGCTCGAAGATTGCCGGTTGCTTGACGTTACTGGCGGATTCGGCGGCGGGTGCCGGTTTGCTTGCACTGCTGTGCATGATGTACCAGGTGCCACCCACCGAGGCGCCGATGGCCAGGAGCAGGCCCAGGACTATGACCAGGATAAGCTTGAGCTTGCCTTTGCCTGCGGGTGCTTTTGCTGCGTCGTCGCTCTTCGCCATGCCAATAATCCGTCACTATTCGGGGATTCATAGATCTACGGAAAGGCAAGAGCAAGTGTTATGCCAGAGTTGTCTGGCACTCGGGGAAGAGGCGGCACTACAAATCAAATGTGGGAGGGGGCTTGCCCCCGATGGCGGTGGGTCAGCAACCAATACAGTGACTGACACTCAGCCATCGGGGGCAAGCCCCCTCCCACATTTTGACCGTTGTATGGCTTGAATCAGGCGTAGTAATCCACTGCGCTGGAGCCGATCACAGTCGACGTTACCGGCGTCACTGCTTCAGCCACATCAATGTGGTTGCCGCTGTCGCCGTTATCGCCGCCACGCCCGCCGTTGCCGCTCACGCCACGGGTCTGGGCCTGCTGTTGTTGCTGCTCCTGGCCACGGGACTGGTCAGACACGTTCACGTCCACCTGCCCCATGCCTTGCTGGGCGAACATCTCCCGCAGGCGGCCGGACTGGCTTTCCAGCGCTTCACGCACCACCGGGTGGGCGCTCATGAAGTTGACCTGGGCCTGCTGGTCGGCGGTCATGTTGACCTTGATATCCAGGCGGCCCAGTTCGGCCGGTTGCAACTGGATCTCGGCCGACTTGAGGTTGGCGCTGGACAGGTACATCACGCGGTTGACGATCTCGTCGGTCCAGCCGCTCTGGTGCATGGCCAGCGGCGCATTGGTCAGCGGCGGCAAGGCGTTCGCGGTTTTCGGCGTGGCGGCCTGGGTCAGCGCGGCCAGGCGGTTGGCGAAGTCATCGACGCGGGTGTCGCTGCTGGCCTCCTTCAGGTCCTTGAGGCCGCCTTCGATCAAGCCGCTGAAGGCCTTTTCGCCACCCGAGTCAGTGCTGTCCTTGGTGGCTTGCTGGTCGACCATAGTGGCCAGGCCGGCGGCGAAATTCTGCGCGGCGGTCGGCTGGTCCTGGGTCGGTGCCGGGGCGGTCTTTGCCGGCGCCTGGCTGCTGGCGGACACGTGCCCGCCCTGCTCCATCGCCAGGCGCACGGCCGGCATCGCGTCGAGGGGGTCGGCCTCGGGGTCGAAGGCCGGCTTGGCCGCCTCGGTCGCCGCAAGTGGCGCAGCGACCACAGGCGCCGCCTTGTCATCCTTGGCGCTGGTAGCAGGCGCCGGGGTTTCCACCGGCACTGGCACCGGCACGGCCACTGGCGTCACGGCGGCCAGCATGGCCGGGTCGACAACCGGATCAGCCGGAGGCTGCTGCACCAGGGTCGGGTCGACCGCGGCGTCGTCATCTTTGCTGGCACTGTCGTCAGACTTGGCCGGCGGGTTGGCAGGCAAGGTATTGCCGCTATCGGCAACCGCCGGTGTGCTGGCGGCAGGCTTGTCGTCACCGGCGGCCGGCTTGGCGCTGGCATCCACAGGCTTGTCCCGCGTGGGCTTGGCCGAGTTGTCATCGGCTTTTACCGAAGGTTTTGCGCCTTGGCTGGCGAACACCTGAGCGAAGCCAGGGCCCTTGTCCCGTGGGTCCGCAGCCGCAACCTGTGGGGTGGCGACGGGCGCTTGAGGCTTGGCCGCAGGGGCAGCCTGAAGGAGCGAATTGGGGGCGACTGGCATAGGTAAAGGTCTCCACTGCATGGGGATCGGGGATGCAGTATCAGGACATAGAGCAAGAGTCGGGCCAGGTTGCAGATTTGACCGAGTTCAAAACTCAAACCCCGGCAAACCGCTCCCGCTCGGATTCATACATCGGCCGAACCAAAGCAAACTCCCGATCAATCTGATCCACCAACGCCCCGAGGTCCGCCGTCACCTCAGAGGACTCAAGCTCCAACCGCTGACACAACTGCGCCAACCGCACCGCGCCCAAATTCCCGCTACTGCCTTTGAAACTATGCGCTATGCGCCCCAGCGCCTTGGCATCATCGCGAGCCTTGCGCAGCGCTTCGACCCGCTTTTGGGAATCATCCAGAAACGTATCAAGCAACTTGGGGTACTCGCCTTCCATGACCTCCTGCAAACCCGACAACACCTGCGGGTCCATATGAATCTCTGCCACTTGCTCGCTCCTTGATCAAGAATCGGCGGATTATGCCAGAGCCCCCCAGCAAAACTCCACGCAGACACTGCGCCCGCCATCGGCCCAGCGTACATCGCTGCTCAGTTGACGCACCAGGCTCAGGCCCCGGCCAGACAGACGGTCGATATCCAGCGGCCGCGCCAACACCTGTTCCACGTCAAACCCCGGGCCACTGTCCTCCAGGCGCAAGGTCATTTTGCCGCCCGCCGACGTCGGCACGACCTCCACATGCACGCGCACAAATCCGGTATTCAGTTGCGCCAGGCGCTCGTTACGCTGGCGATAATATTCGGCAAACCCTTGGGCATCGCGCTTGAGCCGTGAATCCAGGCCCAGCACGCCATGTTCCAGGGCATTGGAATACAACTCGGCCATCACACTGTAGAGCGCCCCGCTCTGCTCGCGCAGGCCGTGGATCTCCAGCAACAGTTGCAGCAGATACGGCAGCGGGTTGTAGCGCTTGAGGGTTTCGGCGCGGAACTCGAAACTCACCGACCAATCCAGCGGGCACGACTGGCCGCTGTCGGCATACAGCGGCCCAGTCGCGCGCAGCGATTGGCCGGGCTGCAAGGTGATTTCCACCATGCTCACGTCATCGCGCACCTCACCGCGAAACGCCGCCAGGGCCTGCTCGATGTCTTCGAACAGGCGATTCGGCTCGCGGTTGGCGGCAAAGACCTGCTGCAAGCGCTCGGCGCCGAACAGCTGGTCATTCGCGTCGGCGGTATCCAGCACCCCGTCGGACAGCAGGAACACACGGTCACCCAGCGCCATGGGCCAGACTTCGGTGCGGTCATCAAACGCCTGTGCCGACAGCACGCCCAGTGGTAAATGCCGTGACTGCAGCGGCGTGCGCTTGCCGCTGGCGACTTCATGCACATAGCCGTCGGGCATGCCGCCGTTCCACACCTCCACCACCCGCCGCTGGGTGCTCAGGCACAACAGGGTGGCGCAGCAAAACATGTCCACCGGCAGGATGCGCTTGAGCTTGGCATTCATCTCCCGCAGGGTCTGCGCCAGGCCGTAGCCCTTGGCGGTCATGCCATAGAACACTTCCGCCAGGGGCATGGCGCCCACCGCTGCCGGCAAGCCGTGGCCGGTGAAATCGCCGAGTAGCACATGCATGTCACCGGACGGCGTGTAGGCCGCCAGCAGCAGGTCGCCATTGAACAGCGCATAGGGCGATTGCAGGTAGCGGATATTCGGCGCGGCATTGATGCAGCCGGAATGCGCGACCTTGTCGAACACCGCCTTGGCCACCCGCTGCTCATGCAATAGATAGTCATGGTGCTTGGCGATCAGATCGCGCTGCTGCAACACCGTGGCTTGCAGGCGGCGCAGGCGGTCCATGGCGTTGATCTTCGCGGCCAGGATCAACTGGTTATAGGGTTTGGGCAGGAAGTCATCGCCACCGGCATCCAGGCACTGGGCGAGGGCTTCGCTTTCGCGCAGGGAGGTGAGGAAGATGATCGGGACCAGCTCCTCCCCTGCCAGCTGCTTGATCCGTCGCGCCGCTTCGAAGCCGTCCATCACCGGCATCAGCGCGTCCATCAACACCAGTTGCGGGCGCTCGCGGGTAAACACCTCGAGCGCTTGCGCGCCATTGCTGGCGGTAAGTACCTGATGGCCCTGGCGGCGCACGATGGTGGACAGCAACAACAAGTCGGCGGCGCTGTCCTCGACGATCAGGATGGTCAGCGCCTCGAGGACGGGGGCCAGGGCACTCAATTGATGTCGAACAGTTTGTCGAAATTGGAGATGGCGAGGATCTTGCGCACATCGGAGCTGCTGTTGATCACCCGGACCTCCGCTTCTTCACCGCCGGCGTGGTCGCGTAACAACAGGAGCATGCCCAGGGCCGAGCTGTCCATATAGGTGGTTTCCTTCAGGTCGACCACATACAGCTCGGGCACCTTGTAGAAACGCTCATAGGCGTCACGAAAAGTCTGGTGGCTGCCGAAGTCGAACCGGCCCTTGATGGCGATCGTCAACTTCTTCCCGTCCAGGGACACTTCTGATTCGACTGACATGCGACGCTTCCTTGTCATGGGCAATATGCAACAAGGTTTAGCAGGTGAACCGGCTGCGGGCAACACTGCAGATCAAATGTGGGAGGGCGGTGCGACGATTCGACTTGCCCCCCGATGGCGGTGGGTCAGTCATGAATGTATCAACTGACACTCCCCCATCGGGGGCAAGCCCCCTCCCACATTTAGAACTGCGACTGGCGGGGAAGACGTTGGGATAATTCGTCGAGCAGCTTTTGCTCGCGCTTGTCTTCAATTGCCCGGGCTTCGTCAATGTAGCGCTGCACCAGTTTGCGCAGGCCTTCAACGCGGGCGAAGGCTTCTTGCCAGCTCTCGCGAGCCTTGTCGAGGTTGTTCTGGTGCCAGGCCAGGCTTTGGCGCTGCTGGCCGACGGCGGTTTCCAGTTGGTTGAGAAAGCCCTGATAACCCATCAGCCACTGGCCCGACACGCCTTTGGTGCCACGCTCGATCCATTGTTCCTGGTATTCGGCGCGAAAGCGCTCAAGGTCGCCCAGCTTGCTTTCCGCCAAACGGACTTGGCCCTGGAAATAACCGAGGCGCTGCACCGCGGTTTTTTCGGCCTTTTCGGCCATGTCGACCACCGGGGCCAGGCGTGAAGAGCGGGTGCTGGCCATGGCTTAGCCGCCTGGCGCCGGGGCGAAGATCGAGCCCAGGTGCGCTTCGCTTTCACCCATGCTGATCTTGTCGTTGAGGCCCTGGCGCAAGTAGGTCACCAACTGCGGTTGCAGGGCGATAGCCAGGTCGGTTTCGCGGTCACCGCCGGCCACATAGGCGCCCACGCTGATCAGGTCGCGGCTCTGTTGATAACGCGACCACAACTGCTTGAAATGCTGCGCGCGGGCCATGTGCTCCGGCGTGACCACCGCCGGCATCACCCGGCTGATGGAGGCTTCGATGTCGATGGCCGGGTAGTGCCCCTCTTCCGCCAGGCGCCGCGACAGCACGATGTGGCCGTCGAGTACGCCCCGCGCCGAGTCGGCAATCGGGTCCTGCTGGTCATCGCCTTCGGACAGCACGGTATAGAACGCGGTGATCGAGCCACCGCCCGCCTCGGCATTACCGGCGCGCTCCACCAGCTTCGGCAGCTTGGCGAACACTGACGGCGGGTAACCCTTGGTAGCCGGCGGCTCGCCGATGGCCAAGGCGATTTCCCGCTGGGCCTGGGCAAAACGCGTGAGCGAGTCCATCAGCAACAGGACATTCTTGCCCTTGTCGCGAAAATATTCGGCGATCCGCGTGCAGTACATCGCAGCGCGCAAACGCATGAGTGGCGCGTCATCCGCCGGGGAGGCGACGACGACCGAACGCTTGAGCCCTTCTTCGCCGAGGCTGTGCTCGATGAACTCCTTCACCTCGCGGCCGCGCTCACCGATCAACCCGACCACAATGATGTCGGCTTCGGTAAAGCGGGTCATCATGCCCAGCAACACCGATTTACCCACGCCGGTACCGGCAAACAGGCCCAGACGCTGGCCACGGCCGACCGTCAATAAGCCGTTGATGCTGCGAATGCCCACATCCAGCGGCACGCTGATGGGGTTGCGGTTGAGCGGGTTGATGGTGGGACCATCCATCGGCACCCAGTCTTCGGCCTTCATGCCGCCCTTGCCGTCCAGCGCGCGGCCGGCGCCGTCGAGGACGCGGCCGAGCATACTCATGCCCATAGGCAGGCGACCGGTATCAGCCAGCGGCACTACGCGAGCACCAGGGGCGATGCCGGCCAGGCTGCCCACGGGCATCAGGAAAATCTTGTTGCCGGAAAAGCCCATCACTTCGGCTTCGACCTGCACCGGGTGGTAGCTGTCGTCGTTGATCACCATGCAGCGGCTGCCCATGGCGGCGCGCAGGCCCTCGGCTTCGAGGGTCAGGCCGACCATGCGCAACAGGCGCCCTTCGAGAATCGGCTGGCCAGGCAATTCGGTGGCTTCGACATAGCCGCCGAGGCGCTTGGCGAAGCTGGTGCGGTCAAGGCGCATCGGGGGCGTCCAGGTCCACGCTCAGGTCGGGTTCCGCCGGGTTCAGCACCTGCTCATGCACTTGATCGAGCAGCTTGGCCATGATCTGGCTGATACGGGTTTCCACCGTCGCATCGATGCGGCTGTGTTCGGTTTCGACGCGGCAACCACCCGGCTGCAGCGCCGCGTCCTCGACGATGCGCCAGGTTTCTTCATGGCGCTCGCGCAGGGCTTTGACCTGTTCGAAATCCTGCGGGTTGATGTACAGCCGCACATTGCCGACGCCCAGGGGCAGCAGCTTGAGGGCTTCGCGCATGACGCTTTCGATATGGCTGGAATCGAGCACCAGTTCGCGCTGGATCACTTGGCGGGCGATGTGCTCCACCAGGTGCACCATGGCTTTTTCGATCTGCGAATCCTGTTCGGCGATCGGGTCGAAGAGCCCGCCCATCAAGCGTTCCAGGCTGGCCAGCTTGACGCTCAGGGCTTCCTCGGCTTCCTGGCGGACCTTGAGCGTGGTGGCCCGAAAACCGTCTTTTTCGCCGGCGGCAAAGCCTTCGTTGTAGGCCTCCTGGCGGATGCTTTCCAACTCTTCCAGGGTCAGTGGCTGGACTTCGTCCAGCGGCACTTCTTCCATTTCCACCGGCGGTTCTTCGACCGGCTCGGGTTCGGGCTCAGGCACATGCGGGTCGAAACTGGGCAACGACCAGATATCGAACCCACCCACGTCCCGTGCGCGAATCAGATCGCTGGGCGCCTCATCTTTGTTCGACATCAGGGGCGCCTTAAATCATTTCTTCGCCGCCCTTCCCACCGAGAACGATTTCTCCGGCTTCGGCCATACGGCGGGCAATGGTGAGAATTTCTTTCTGTGCGGTTTCCACGTCGCTGACGCGCACCGGGCCCTTGGCCTCCAGGTCGTCGCGCAACAGTTCGGACGCACGCTTGGACATGTTCTTGAAGATCTTCTCTTTGACGCCTTCGTCGGAGCCCTTGAGTGCCAGCACCAACACGTCGGACGAGACCTCGCGCAGCAGCGCCTGGATGCCACGGTCGTCGACATCGGAGAGGTTGTTGAACACGAACATAAGGTCTTCGATCTGGCCGGACAGGGTGTCGTCGATCTCGCGGATCGAGTCCATCAACTGGCCTTCGACCGAGCTGTCGAGGAAGTTCATGATGTCGGCCGCGCGCTTGATACCACCCAAGGTGGTCCGCGAGGCATTCGAGTTGCCGGAGAATTGCTTCTCCAGAATCGTGTTGAGTTCTTTCAGGGCCGCCGGCTGCACCGTGTTCAGCGACGACACGCGCAGGATGATGTCCAGGCGCACTTTATGGTCGAAGTGGCCGAGCACTTCACCGGCCTGGTCCGGGTCGAGGTACGCGACGACGATGGCCTGGATCTGCGGGTGCTCATAGCGGATCACGTCGGCCACGGCGCGCGGCTCCATCCACTTGAGGCTATCGAGGCCGCTGGTGTTGCCACCCAGCAGGATGCGGTCGATCAGGCCGTTGGCCTTGTCTTCGCCCAAGGCCGAGGTGAGCATCTTGCGGATGTAGCTGTCGGAGCCGACGCCCAGGCTGGTCTGGTCGCCGACGATCTCGACGAACTCGCTCATCACCTGCTCGACTTGCTCGCGGTGCACATTGCGCATTTGCGCCATGGCCACGCCCACCCGCTGGACCTCTTTAGGGCCCATGTGGCGCAGCACTTGGGCGGCGTCGGTTTCACCGAGGGACAGCAGCAGCACAGCGGCTTTGTCGACCTTGGTGAGTTTGGCAACAGCGGCTCGATTATCACTCATCTGCGTTGATCCACTCTTTCACGACCTGGGCCACACGGCCCGGGTCTTCTGCCACCAGACTTTTGATTGCGTTCAACTGAGCGTCGTAGCCTTCGCTCGGGCTTGGCAACAGGATGCTTTGCGGGCCGCCAAGGCTGACGCGGTCGTTGGCCAGTTCGCCATCCAGGCCGCCCATGCCGCCCAATTCCACGTCGCTGCCACCAAACGCGGCCAGTTGCTTCTTGCCGTTGCCGGTGATGTTGTTGAGCACCGGGCGCAGCACACCGAATACCAGTACCAGGATGAACAACACACCCAGCACTTGCTTGACGATGTCCCAGAACCACGGCTGCGAGTAGAACGCAGGTTCGGCGATCACTTCACCGCGCTCGGCGGAGAACGGCATGTTGATCACGCTGACGCTGTCACCACGGCTGGCGTCGAAACCGACGGCGTCCTGCACCAGGCGGGTGAAGCGCGCCAATTCGTCGGCGCTCCACGGCGCACGGGTAACCGCGCCATCCGCCGGGTTGACCTTGACCTGGTCATCCACCACCACCGACACCGACAGGCGATTGACGCGGCCCTGTTGCTGCTTGGTGTGGCTGATGGAACGGTCGAGTTCGAAGTTCTTGGTCGACTGGTTACGTTTGTCCGCCGGGTACGGGGCGAGCATCGGCTGGCCGGTAGCCGGGTCCATGATCTGCTGGCCGTTGGCGTCCAACAGTGGCTGGCCAGGCTGGATCGCGCCCGCGGTGGCTGCGGCGCCGCCGGTGGTTTGCGGCGCCGAAGCCGGCGCCGGTGGCTGGTTGCTCAGGGCACCCGGCACACCTTGCGGGCCATTGCTGGCGGTACGTTGTTCGCTGGTGGACTGCTCGCTGCGCAGGGCGGGCTGGTCCGGGTTGAACTGTTCGGAGGTCGACTCGACGGCGCTGAAGTCCACGTCGGCGGACACTTCAGCCTTGTAGCGGTCGTTGCCCAGTACCGGTTGCAGGATGTTGTGCACGCGCTGGGTGAGCATGCTCTCCATGCGGCGGCTGTAGTCGAACTGCTTGCCGGCCTGGGTCAGCGCGGAGTTTTCGGCCATGTCGGACAGCAGGTTGCCCTTCTGGTCGACCACGGTGATCTGCGACTTGCTCAGCTCCGGCACGCTGGTGGCCACCAGGTTGACGATCGCCAGCACCTGGCCAGGCTCCAGGGAGCGGCCAGAGAACAACTCGACCAGGACCGAAGCACTTGGCTTGCGCTCATCGCGCACAAACACCGAGCTTTTCGGGATGGCCAGGTGCACGCGGGCACCCTTGACGTTATTCAAGCTGGAGATGGTGCGGGCCAGCTCGCCTTCGAGGCCACGACGGTAGCGGGTGGCTTCCATGAACTGGCTGGTACCCAGGCCCTGGTCCTTGTCGAGGATTTCAAAACCGATATTGCTGTCGGACGGGGTTACGCCGGCGGCGGCGAGTTTCATGCGTGCACGGGCCACGTCGTCGGCCTTGACCAGCAGGGCGCCGGAGTTGGGCTCCACGGTGTAGGCGATGTCGGCGGCAGCCAGGGTTTCCATGATCTGCTTGGAATCCATGCCGGCCAGGCTGCCGTACAGCGGGCGGTAATCAGGTTGCTGTGACCACAGCACCACGGCAAAACCAATCGCCACGCTGGCAGCCAGGCCGACCATCAGGCCCACCTGACGCAGCATGGTCATTTCCGAGAGGTTTTCCAGGAACGACAGGCCAAACAGTGGCGGCTTGCCTTCTGCCTTGGCGGGTACGTTGTCCACGACTGCTTCTGCCATGACTTAAATCTCGTCCTTAAACCGGCATCTGCATGATGTCTTGATAGGCTTGAACCAACTTGTTACGCACTTGGGTCAGGGCCTGGAACGAAACGCTGGCCTTTTGCGAGGCGACCATCACATCGGTGAGGTCCACGCCGCTTTTGCCGATCTCAAACGCGTTGGCCAACTGGCTGGAGGCTTGCTGGGTGTCGCTGACTTTGTTGATGGCCTGGCCGAGCATGTCGGCGAAGCTGCTTTGGCCCAATTCCGGCGCTGGCGCGACGGATTTCGGTTGAGCCATGGCATCCATTTGCATGGAGCGCATATCCAACATCAACCGATTGAACTCAATACCCTGGCTCATGACCTTCTCTCTCCGACAACACGCAAATTTTTGACACTAGGCAGCGATTACCAGGGGAAGTAGCAACAAGGGTGCCAGCTCTGTATCAACTCGTAAGAAAAGGTGACAAAGCTTGTCAACCTTGTTACCGGTTATGTGGCGAACAGATACGCTTCCACATCCATCCCGGCATCCCGCATCTGCGCCAGCTTGTAGCGCAGGGTGCGCGGGCTGATGCCAAGGCGTTCGGCGGCCTCCTTGCGGCGGCCGCGCTCGGCGCGCAGCGTGTCGATGATCATCTGGAATTCGCGGCGGCGCAGGTCGTCGCCCAAGGCGCCGGCTGACTCGGCCTCCGCCACCACCGGCGCGGGCGCCAAGGTGGGGAGCGGCGCGGCCCCGCTGCCCATCGCCAGGCAGAAATCCTGGGGTTGGATCAGGCCGCCCTGCTGCAGGATCAGCGCGCGCTGGATGGCGTTGTCCAATTCGCGCACATTGCCCGGCCATGGGTAGCTGATCAGGCAGGCCTGGGCCTCGGCCGACAGCCGCGCCTGGGCGTGCTTCATTTTTTTGACGTGATTGTTCAGCAGGCGCTCGGCCAACGGAATGATATCCGCCGGGCGCTCGCGCAACGGCCGCCAGGCCAGCGGAAACACCGACAGCCGGTAGAACAAGTCTTCACGGAAGCGCCCCGCCGCTACTTCGCCGGCGAGGTCACGGTTGGTGGTAGCGACCACCCGGATATCCAGCTGGATCGGCTTGCGCGCGCCAACGCGCTCCACTTCACGCTCCTGCAGCACGCGCAGCAATTTGGCCTGCAGGCCCAAGGGCATTTCCGAGATTTCATCGAGCAGGATGGTGCCGCCATCCGCCTGTTCGAACTTGCCCGCCTGGGCCGCAATGGCGCCGGTGAACGAGCCTTTTTCGTGACCGAACAGCGTGGCTTCGAGCATGTTGTCGGGGATCGCCGCGCAGTTAATGGCGATAAACGGTTGTTTGGCGCGGGTCGATTGCTGGTGGATATAACGCGCCAACACCTCTTTACCGGTGCCGGACTCGCCGGAAATCAACACGGTGGAATCACTGCGCGCCACGCGGGCCGCCAACTCGAGCAATTGCGCACTGGCCGGCTCGAAGGCTATGGGGCCCTCGCCTTCGCTGGCCGCGACCACGCCCAGGGCATGGCGCGCCACCAACTCGATCAACGCTTTAGGTTCGAAGGGTTTGACCAGGTAATCCGCCGCGCCCTGGCGCATGGCATCCACCGCGCGCTCCACGGCGCCATGGGCGGTCATCAGCAATACCGGCAGTTGCGGCTGGCGCGCACGCAGCAGGCCGAGCAACTGGTGGCCGTCCATGCCGGGCATGTTCACATCACTGACCACCAGGCTGAAGGTTTCCTGCTCCACCGCCTCCAAGGCGTCCTCGGCAGAACCGACCGCCCGGTAGTCATGGCCCGCCAACAGCAGCGTGTCAGCCAATGCTTCACGCAGGGCGCGATCGTCTTCCACCAACAGAACCTTGATAGCCATTACTGTATTACTCCGTGCTTGCCGCGCATGAAAACAGCGGCAAGGTCATCAATGCACACGTGCCACGCCCCACGCGGGAACGCAGCTGCAATTCTCCCTGATGCGCACGTGCCACGGCCTTTACCACGGTCAGGCCGAGGCCGGTACCGTTGGTCTTAGTGGTAAAAAACGGTTCGCCCAAGCGTTGCAACACAGCAGGGTCGATGCCGCTGCCGCTGTCACTGATGCACAGGCGCAGGGTTTGCCCGCGGTGGTACAGGTGCACCTTGAGCCGCGCGCCGGGGCCACTGGCCTGGGTGGCGTTTTCGATCAGGTTGAGCAGCGCGCCCACCAGGGTGTCGCGGTTGCACAGCAACTCGCCGACATGGCTGTCGCATTGCCAACGCACCTGGGCGTCCGCGATGTGGGTGGCGGCAGCGGCTTGCAGCGCTTGCATCAGCTCGGCCGGCGTAAGGCGGTCGGTGAGCGGCAACTCGCCGCGGGCAAACACGAGCATGTCGCGCACCTGGTGCTCCAACTCATGCAGGCGCTCCTTGAGGCGGCCGGCAAAGCGCTGGTGGGTCGATGCTGGCAATTGCTCATCAGTCAAATGACTGGCGTAGATCAATGCCGCCGACAGCGGTGTGCGGATCTGATGCGCCAAAGAAGCGACCATCCGCCCCAGCGACGACAAACGTTCATGGCGCGCCAGTTGGTCTTGCAGGTGACGGGTTTCAGTCAGGTCGTTGAGCAGCACCAACTGGCCCGGCTCCGCGTCCAGCGAGCGGGTGGCAATGGACAAGCGGCGGCCGTCTTTCAGGGAAATTTCGTGACCGTCGTCTTCACGCGGCGCGAAGCAGCGGGTGATGACTTCGCGCCACAGTTCGCCTTCCAGCGGCAGGCCGAGCATGTCGCAGGCGGCCGGGTTGGCTTCGCGCACACGGCCCTGGTCGTCAATCACGATCACGCCACCAGGCAGCAGCGACAACAGGTTTTGCAGACGGTTGGCCAGGCGCTCTTTCTCGGCCAGCTCTTCCATGCGCTGGGCACTGACCACCGCCAACTCGCCTTTCAGCTCGGAAACCCGGGCTTCGAGCAGGCTGTAGGAGTCCGTCAATTGGCTCGACATCTGGTTGAACAGCGAAAAAGCCGTTTCAAGGCCCTGACGGCTCTGCTGTTCGACAGAAGGCAGCAACCCCGGAAGGGCTGGGCTGGAAGATTGCTGGGCGGCGTGGGGCATCATGCTCTCTCGCTTGGCTGACCGTCAGTTAAACGGAACGTTGCGAGGGCTGTAGCAATACCCGTGCCTAAAAAAAAACCGCTGATTAATCAGCGGTTTGTATTTTAGGCGTCAATCATCTGCCTGTTCATCGCCTTCTTTGCGGCTCATGCCGTATTTGCGCATCTTCTCGACCAGGGTGGTTCGACGGATGCGCAGGCGCTCGGCGGCACGCGCGACGATGCCGTTGGCGTCGTCCAAAGCCTGCTGGATCAAACCCTGCTCGAGGTTGCCGAGGTAGTCCTTCAGGTCCAGGCCTTCGGGCGGCAGCATGGCGGTGGAACCGAAGTCCGGGGTGTGACCGTTGATCGCCACCCGTTCTTCCATGTCGCTGCGCAGGCTGTCGACAAGCTGCTCGTCTTCGTCGTCGACGTAGCGGAATTTCTTCGGCAGCTCGACCACGCCGATCACACCGTAGGGGTGCATGATCGCCATGCGCTCCACCAGGTTGGCCAGCTCGCGGACGTTGCCCGGCCAGCCGTGGCGGCACAGGGACATGATCGCGGCGGAATTGAAACGAATGGAGCCGCGCTTTTCGTGCTCCATGCGCGAGATCAGTTCGTTCATCAGCAGCGGGATGTCTTCCACGCGCTCACGCAGCGGGGCCATCTCAATTGGGAAGACGTTGAGGCGGTAGTACAGGTCTTCGCGGAAGCTGCCGACCTCGATCATGCTTTCGAGGTTCTTGTGGGTAGCCGCGATGATGCGCACGTCGACGCTCTGGGTCTTGTTGCTGCCCACGCGCTCGAAGGTGCGCTCCTGCAGTACGCGCAGCAGCTTGACCTGCATCGGCAGCGGCATGTCGCCGATTTCGTCGAGGAACAGCGTGCCGCCATTGGCCAGCTCGAAACGCCCGGCACGGCTGGTGATCGCCCCGGTAAAGGCGCCCTTCTCGTGGCCGAACAATTCGCTTTCCAGCAGCTCTGCCGGGATCGCCCCGCAGTTGACCGGCACAAACGGCCCGTCGCGACGCTTGGAGTGGTAGTGCAGGTTGCGCGCAACCACTTCCTTGCCGGTGCCCGACTCGCCGAGGATCAGCACGCTGGCATCGGTATCGGCCACTTGCTGCATCATCTGGCGCACGTGCTGGATCGCACGGCTGGTGCCGACGAGGCTGCGGAACAGGTTGGGTTCGCGGTGGCGACCGCGCTCGCGCGCCTGGTCGTACATCTCGCGGTAGACCTGGGCGCGGTGCAGGGAATCGAGCAATTTGCTGTAGCTGGGCGGCATTTCCAGGGTGGAAAGCACGCGGCGGCGCTGGTCTTCAGGCAGGTCGACAGAAGAAATATCGCCCATTAGCAACACGGGAAGGAACTCATCCCAGGTTGACAGTGTCTTTAACAAGCCCAAAACAGCGCCAGGAGCGTTTACGGTCCCGATCAGCACGCAAATGACTTCACGGCTCGATGACAATGAGCTGACCGCCTGCTGCCAGTCATGGCTGCCGCAGGGAAGATTTTCTTCGCCAAGAAAATTCAAAATCACCGCCAAATCGCGGCGGCGGACGCTATCGTCATCAATCAGCAGAATTTTGGTTTCACGCCACATGCAATAGCAACTTCCCTAGTCAATCGCTCTGCCCCAGAGTGAGGGCAATCGAGACGCCTGTAAGACTTCTTACCTTAGAGACGTCTGAAATCTGAAAACAGCACTAGTTAAGTCAAAAAAACTCGCGCAGTCAAATTTATGACGCGCATTCGGATTAACTGAGCCAGTTCAGCCGAACAGATGGTAAACCTTTGACGCGTTTTTCGCTTGGTTGATCTGCGACATCTCTTCAAAAATCGCCTGGCGTTCGCCAGTCGTCACTTCCAGCAACTGCTGATACACCGCCAGCAGGCTTTCCAGCTTCTCACGCAACGCATCCTCGTCCACCGGCGCCTCGCTGAGCACCTGCTCGATCACGTCGCGGCAGCCCAGGTCCAGCTCGCCGATGGCGTCCCAGTTACGGTCCGCCAGCGCGCCCATCAGCGCCTCGCGGGTTTCATCAATGCGTTGCAGTGCTTGGCTCATGACATATTCCTCAAGGCCCTCAGGCCCTTCTCTGCTGCGCCTTACTCGGTTACAGCCTGTGGCGCGGCGATAGCATCCCAGCCTTCTTTCACAGTAATCAGCAAACGCGCGACTTCGTCGATCATGTCGGCGTCGTTGTGCAGGTTCGCTTCCATCAGACGGTTGGTCATGTACGCATACAGACTTTCCAACTGCTGGACGTAAGCCGGGTTGTCACTCTTCTCGGCATCCAGGCCGTCTCGCAGGCCGATCACGATGTCGATGGCCTTGCCGAGCATCAGGCCCTTGGCCGCGATGTCGCCGCGCGCCAGGGCGCCTTTGGCCTGGGCCATACGGTCCAGCCCGCCTTCCATCAGCATCTGCACCAGGCGATGTGGGCTGGCTTCAGAGATCTGAGCATGGGAATTGACCTTCTGGTATTGGCGAAGGGCTCTCATGGGATTCATGTTTCTACCTCGTGACAGGCGACAGCGAAAAGGATTCTAGTAACAAATATGTCGACGGGTTGGCAAAAAGCTTTAGCGCCAGTCGTCTCTGGATAAAAAAAGCCAGGCAGTTTGCCTGGCCTTTTTTGCCTACCGTGGATCAAGTATTGGTCTTGACGTTGTTCAACGCATTGAGCGTGGTCATGACGCTGGTGCTTTGCTGGCGCAGTTGGGCAACCAGGGTGTCCATGGCGTTGTATTTGGCCGACAGGCTGCTGGTGAGCAGGGTCATGCGCTCGTCGAGCGAGGACTGCTGCTTGGTCAGGTCCTTGAGGGTGTCGGACAACGATGTAGAGCGCGTCGCCAGGATGCCAGTGGTGGACTTGGCGAAATCATCCGTAGCGCTTTTCATGCGCGCCAACATGCCATTCGTCCCGGAAAACATACTGCTGATATCGGCAGCGTTAGTCGCAACAGCCTTGTCCCACTTTTTGTCATCCAGCGTCAGCAAGCCAGTAGTCGAACTGGTAGTCACGCCAAACTGAGCCAAGGACTTGAACGTACCGGTACCCGACAACGTGTTGAACTCGTTGCGGATCGCATTCTGCAGCGAGCGCATGGTCGAGTCGCCGGTCAGTGCTGCCGCCGTGGTGCTACCGTCAAGGTTGGTGGTGACCTTGGTTTCGGCGTTCATCGCAGTGATCAGGGCGTTGTAGGTATCGACAAAGCCTTTGACCCCGGACTTGAGGGCCGCATTGTTAGTACTGACCGTAATGAGCGTGGCGTTTCTCACGGCGTCGACGCCGCTATCGCCAGTCGTCGTCGGTGCAGAAAGCGACACCAGCTTGATGTTCACCCCACTGAGGGCGCCTTCGATGCTGTTGGTCTTGGAAACGGATTTGACACCGTCAATGCTGTACAGCGCATCCAACGGTTTATCAACCACCGTAGCGCCGGCATCCAACCCGGAATTACCCGAGAGGGTCAGGTCCGAGCCCGTACCCATGTTGGTCGAGGTCAGAATCAGCCGTGAGCCATTGGAGTCGGTTTGGATGTTGGCACTTAACCCCGACGTGCCGAACTGGGTGTTGATCGAGTCACGCACCTGTTGCAGGGTAGCGCCGGCCGGCACGCTCAGGTCGAAAGCCTTGCCCGACTGGGAAATGGTCAAGGTTGTCGGCTTGTCGGTCGCGTTCACGACAGTGGTGGCACCACTCGCGTAGTTCGCGCTCGACAGCTTGGACGCCTGCGCCAGTTGGCTCACGATCAAACGGAAACTGCCGTTGGACGCGGTGTTGCTGGCCGTCATGGTGGCGACCTTTTCGTCCGAGGACGAGCCGGTCAAGCCCGTGAAGCTGTTGCCCGTGGACATGGTGTCCAACGCGCCACGGAACGCATCCAGCGCGGCCTGAATCTTGCCGATCGAAGACAGCGTGGTGGTCGCCTTCTGGGACGCGGTATTGATCTGCGTCTGCTTGGGCACCTTTTCGGCGTTGACCAAGGATGTCACGATCGCTTGCGTATCGATGTTCGAACCGATACCACTTACCGTTGAACCCGCCATCATCTATCTCCTGTTCGGTGGCTGCCGTTATCTTGACTTATTACGCCTCAAGCTACGACAGCAACAAGTTTCATGCCAGCTCAGACCTTGTCATCAAACAACAGGTTGCTTGCGCTGGAAAGGTTCTGTGCCAGCTTCAATGCTGTTTCCGACGGAATCTGGCGAATCACTTCACCATTGTCGGTATTGATGACCTTGACCACCACACGGTGGGTCGAATCATCAATCGAAAAATCCAGACTGCGCTGAGTCGATTGAACGAACTCACGCATATCGGTGACTGCTTTTTCCAGGTCCGCGCGCTCCGGCTGCTTGCCGATGGCGGGGGCTTCCTGGACTTTAGTGACGCTTTTGTCGGCTGCCACCTGAGCAGGTGCGCTTTGAGGTGCAACCGGCGGATAAGACGGGCTCAGCTTTACACTCATGTCCATGTCCAATCTCCTCTAAACCGAAAAAACGGAAGGGCACGTAGACGCGCCCTTCCGTTAGTTACCAAGCGCTGGAATTACTGAAGCAGCTTCAGTACAGCGGATGGCAGCTGGTTAGCCTGCGACAGGATCGCAGTGGAAGCCGATTGCAGGGTTTGTTGCTTGGTCAGTTCGGCGGTTTCGGAAGCGAAGTCGACGTCCTGAACGGTGGAACGTGCAGCGGTGGAGTTCTTCTGAATGTTCTGCAGGTTGTCTGCAGTGGTAGTCAGACGGTTCTGGGTAGCACCCAGGCCCGAACGAACGCCGTCGATGGTGCCGATGGCCTTGTCGATTACAGCCAGGGCGTTTTGGGCCTTGGTGGCGTCGGTCACGTCGGTTTGAGCAACGGTGGTTTTGGTCGAAGCGGCTTCAGTAGTAGCGCTGAACAGACCGGCAACACCAGCGCCAGCCAGGGAGTAGCCCTTGGCCGAATCCAGAGACACCTGACCAGTAACGATCAGGGCGT
Source organism: Pseudomonas sp. S09G 359 (assembly GCF_002843605.1). Taxonomy (NCBI): domain Bacteria; kingdom Pseudomonadati; phylum Pseudomonadota; class Gammaproteobacteria; order Pseudomonadales; family Pseudomonadaceae; genus Pseudomonas; species Pseudomonas sp. S09G 359. Next base: position 4,923,555 of record NZ_CP025263.1, read on the forward strand.
TAGCCAAAGGAACGGCAGTACCGTAGGCGCCAGCACCGTCTTTAGCAGCAACGCTTACCGAACCAGGAGCAGTGGAACCGCTGACCACGATGTTTTCACCGGTGTCGGATTTCACTTCCAGGGTTTTCTTGCTTTCGTCGTAGCTGACGCTGATACCCAGTTTAGCGGCGTTGGATTTCAGTTGGTCGGCCAGGCCGGCTTGGCTGGTCACGCCTTTGAAGTCAACGGACGCGCCGCCTACAGTCAGGGTGAACGAAGCAGGAGCAGTAGTCGCTGCAGCTTCGTCTACGGTGAACTTGGCTTCGGTGCTGGCAGTAGCAGTCAGGCCACCGATGATGCCGTTCAGGTTACTGGCGATGGTTTTAGCCGAGTCGCCGGCGACAGCAGTGTAAGTGCCAGTCTGACCGTTACCAGTTACAACGATGTCGCCAGCAACGGTGCCGGTACCTGGAGCGATGGCAACGCTTTTCAGCTGCTGGGAGCCGATGTTGTTGGCCGAAACGTTTTCCAGGCTCAGGTTGATGGTTTCGTTAGCGTTGGCGCCAACCTGGATAGCTTTGGTACCGTACGAACCGTCCAGCAGCTTCTGGCCACCGAAAGTGGTGGTGGTGGAGATACGGGTCAGTTCCGAAGTCAGAGCCTGGTATTCGTCGTTGTTCGACTTACGGTCGTCAGCGCTGAGGGAGCCAGTAGCGGAGGACAGAGCCAGGGTACGCATTTTTTGCAGGATGTCGGTCGAAGCCTGCATCGCGCCTTCAGCGGTCTGAGCGATCGAGATACCGTCGTTCACGTTTTTGACTGCTTGGCCCAGGCCGTTGATTTGGCTGGTCAGGCGGTTAGCGATCTGCAGGCCGGCAGCGTCGTCTTTAGCGCTGTTGATACGCAGGCCGGAAGACAGGCGCTGCATGGAAGTGGCCAGGGCGCCGCCAGCTTTGTTCAGGTTACCCTGAGTAGTGATCGAAGCAATGTTGGTGTTTACTGTTAAAGCCATGACGAAATCCTCGTTGGATGGATACTGCGGCTTCCGGCCCTGGCAACCGCCGGGTGTGGCCTGAGAACCTACGTAATAGTTATCGTCGTGGTGGGCAGTTGCTTGAGGATTTTTTTTGATTTTTTTGCTGGCGCGGTGCCACCCCTTGTAATTCAAGGGTTTACGCAGGCACAAAACCCAACAAACATTGGCTTTTCTGGCGCCAAATAAAAAACGCCGATGATCTTTCGATCATCGGCGTTTTTTTGTTGCGGCTATTAAAGGGTCACGGGCGATAGAGAATCGCCGAACCCCACGACAGGCCCACACCAAAACCGCTGATGGCCACGCGCTTCCAGGTGGCGTCCATCACGTGCTTTTCCAGCAGCAACGGAATGCTCGACGACACGGTGTTGCCGGTCTCGACCATGTCCTTGATGAACTTGTCCACCGGCGCATCTTCAAAACGGCGGGCCACGGCGTCGACAATCGCCGCACTGCCCTGGTGAATGCAGAACGCATCGATCTCATCCGCCTTGAGGTTTGACTCGTCGAGCAGCTCGTGCAAATGCGCCGGTACTTTAAGCAGTGCGAAGTTGAAGACCTGGCGGCCGTTCATGAAGAACACGCCGTCGCTGACCTTCAGGTGCGGCGCGCCGGAACCGTCGGTACCGAACTTGGACTTGCCCAGCAGCCACGGCGCGTCTTCGCCCATCCAGGTGGCGGTGGCGGCGTCGCCGAACAGCATGGTGGTATTGCGATCTTCCGGGTCGACGATCTTGGAATACGGGTCGGCGGTGATCAGCAGGCCGTTTTTCAGGCCGGCGGCTTCCATGAAGCCCTTCATCGCGTAGATGCCGTAGACGTAGCCGGAGCAGCCCAGGGAGATATCAAAGGCGGCGACGTGGGTCGGCAGGCCGAGCTTGTCCTGGACGATGGCGGCGGTGTGGGGCAAACCCTCTTCGTCGCCGTTCTGGGTGACGACGATCAGCGCGTCAATCGATTCGCGCTTCAAATCCGGGTTGTTGGCAAACAAAGCGTTGACCGCCTCGACACACAGATCGGAGGTTTCCTGCGCAGCTTCCTTGCGCGGCAGGAACGCCGAACCGATCTTGCCAATGATGAACTCTTCATCCTTGGCGAATTTGGCACCCTGGGCGTAGTTATCGATCCCGTCTGCCGGCACGTAACTGGCGATGCTTTTTATGCCAATCATTGTGGCTTCCCAATACTAAATAGCTGGAGAACACCCCGAGGGCTACGCCTGGGGTGCTGACAATAAAGGGGATAACCCCATAAAAAATCTCGCTGAAAGCCGCCCTGCATGGACCCTGTGACGACTTATCCTTTTCACACGATACAGTGAAGATGCGCTTTATGACTCACAGGTCACTCAATTGTGTGTGGTTTATGCAAAACCTTCAAACAATTAAACCCCGCAAACGCAAACGGCCCACCCTGTTTCCAGGGTGGGCCGTTTGCGGTAAAGCCACTTACATCTTGTTGAACAAGCTCAACTGCGAGACTTTCACAAACGCCAGTTGCGAGGCTTCGAGCATGGTTTGCTGCAAGGTCAGGTTGATCGCTGCCTCGCCCATGTCGACGTTGGCCAGGGCGCTCATGGTCGAGGTGTTGGCCAGGCCGACGCTGGTGTTCTCGCTGGCCTGCACGGTGAGTGCGTTCTGGCGGGCGCCGATGGAGCCGCGCACGTTGTCGACCTGGTCGGACGAGTTGGTCAGATTACTCACGGCGGCGTTCAAGGCGTCCTGGAGTTTGACGCGCGCACCTGGGATACCGTCCGCCGGTAGCTCCAGCGCCTTGCGTAGCTGGCCCAGGGTGTCGAGGGCGTTCTGGGTTTTCTGGGTGGTGTTGCCGACTGCAAACTGATCGCCAGCGTTCGGCGCGCTGCTCAACTCAAAGGTGACGCCAGCCGCCGTGATCGTGTCCTTGGCCGGTGCGATGCCAGGCACGACCACGCCATTGTCGACAATCGGCTTGCTGTTGGCGGTGTAGGGCTGGGCATACACCTTGAACTGCGAAGGGTCGGTGTCGTCGAACTTGATCAGGATCCCGCTGTTGCCCGGAAAGGTGCTGGCATAGTCGGCTGAGCTGCTGACCTGGGCATTGACCAATTGCGCCGACGAGGTATTGCTCGCGGTCCGCGAGATGTTGAACGCGTCCGGCGTGGCGCTCAAGCTGAACTCACGCCCCGTGACCAGCGCATCGGCATTCGGCCCGGTGGCGGTGTCAGTGAGGTCAACCGTGATATCGAACTTGACCCCGCGCACGTTGATGCTGGCGCTGCCTTCCTTGGTGGAGTCGAACGTGCCATTACCGGGCAGCTGCGAGGTAATGTTGTTGTTGTCCTTGTCGGTCACAACGTACTGGGTGCTGCTGGTAAACGTCACCTTGTACGGCTGGCCGTCGGCGAACTGCTTGGTGTAGTCGACGCCCGAGGTGACCAGGCCCGCCGAGATCGCGACCTTGTGATCATCCACCAGCGGCGGCGAAATCGCCGGTGCCACAGGGCCCGCTGCCGGCGCAATGTAATTGGACTGGGTGCGGCTGGTGTTGACCGCCCCTTCCAGGATGGTCTTGCCGGTGTCGCTGGTGCGCACATTCAGCGTCTCGGACACCTGCAGGCTCAGCTCATTCTCGTCGCCCTGATAACTGTAGGTGCCATCGTTGTTGCGCGAGTACGGCGGCGTGTCGGTCTTGGAGCCGGAGAACAGATAGTTACCCGCCGAATCCTTGCTGTTGAGCAGGCCCAGCAGTTGATCTTCGAGGGCGCCCACCTCGACCGCAATCGACTTGCGGTCCGCATCACTGGTCACGCCGCCAGCACGCAAGGCCAGCTGGCTGCCGGCCTGGATCGTGGTGCTGATCGCAGTCAGGACGCTTTCTTCGTTGGTCAGCGTATTTTGAATGCTGGTGATATTGCCGCTGTACTGGGCCAGCATGTCTTTCTGCTGTTGCAGCATCAGCAGGCGTTGCGCGGCAACGGGATCATCCGCGGCGGTCTGCACACGCACACCGGAACTCGCCTGCTGCTGGGCCTGCACGACACTGGAATAGTTGCTCTGATACTTGCTGGCACTGGTGTCGAAATACTGCTGAGTAGAAATGCGCATCGTCCCAGACTCCCTTAAAGACTATTGATCAGCGTACTGAAGGTTTCTTGCGCAGCCTTGATGATCTGCGACGACGCGGTGTAGTACTGCTGGAACTTGATCATGTCGCCCGCCTCTTCGTCCAGGTTGACCTGGGACACCGAGTTGCGCGCGTTCTTGTTGGCCGTCAACAGCGCAGTAGTGGCCGTGGTGTCGGTGGCGGCCGCAGCGGCCTTGGCGCCGACGGTCGAGACCAACTTGCTGTTGGCGCCCACCAGGCTGGTGCCGCCACTGCCATCCGCTGCCACACCCACGGTCGCCTTGGTCTGCAGGTTGATCAGTGCCTGGGCGTTGCGGTTATCGGACTTGCCGGTGGCATTGAACGAGAACGAGGTGCTGTCACCGTTGGTAGGCGAACCGGCCACGGTGGTGTCGAAGCTGAAGCTCTTGGCCGGGCTCAGCAAGGTGCCGCTGGCATCGCGCATCGGTACGCTGATGGAAATCTTGTTGGCCTGGCCCGGGACGATAGTGCCCGAACCGATAGCCTCACCCTTGGAGTTACTCAGGGTGTAGCTCTGCGTGCCATCGGCTGCCGTGTCGCCGAAGACCATCTTCACCGGCATCGAATTGGCGATGCCGACACGCAACTGTGCAGCGTCGGCGCCGCCCTCGATGTCGATGGGCACCGTCAGGGTCGGCGGTGTGAACGTGCCGCTACCCTGGTTGGTCTTGCCCGCCTCGCCCTGCAACGGCCCGGCAAAGGCAATCTTGCTCGGGTCGGTGAGTACGGTGCCGATTTCCTTGGCGCCGTTGGCGGTCGGGCTGACTTTGAAGCTGTCACCCGCCGACACGCCCGTCGCGCCGTTGTTGACCGCCAGGGTGAACCCGTCGATGACCGGCGGCGGCGTGGTGCTCAGATCGTAGGTGCCCATGGCCTTGCCGTCGGAACGCAGCACGGTCACCTTGTTGAGGTTGGTGGCGTCGTTGAAGGAGACCTTGTAGTCGAAGTTGGTCAGCTTGCTGCTGTCTGCAATCGTCACGCCCAGGCTTGCGTCACCCTGGTTGCCTTGTGCCGCCTGGCTGCGCAGGGCCACGGAGGCTGCGTTGTTGATGTCCTTGAACATCGACGCGCCGAACTCACCGTTCAGGTCTACACCCTGCCCCAATTGGCTGTTGATTGCGTCAGCGGTGACGATGGCAATCCGACCCAGATCGTTGATCGCCGGCATCAGCACGTCGCTGCGATAACGCATCAGGCCGCCGATGCTGCCGCCACTGACCACATTGGCCAGGTCGAGCGCGGTGCCGCCGGGCATATTCAGCTGGATCGTGTACTGGCTGGTGTCGCTGCTGCTCGGCACGGCGGAAATCGTGTTGGAGCGGTCACCCAACACCAGGGATTGCCCGCTGCCGGTGCTGACGCTGAACACGCCGTTCTGCTCGGTGGCGGTCACGCCGATCAGCTCATTGAGCGAACGCACGGCCTCGGCGCGCGCATCCAGCAGGTTGGCCGGGGCGGTGTTCGTCGAACCCTGCACCTGGTTGATCTGCTTGTTGAGCGAAGCAATCGAGGAGGTCAACTGGTTGACCTGATCGCTCATGGAGGTCAACTGGCTGTTAATGGTTTCTTTCTGTTGGCTCAACTGGGTGGAGATCGAGTTGAAACGGTTGCTCAAGGTTTGGGCATTGGTCAGCAGGATCTGGCGCGCCGAGGTATCGTTCGGGTTGGCCGACGCCGTCTGCACCGCAGCAAAGAACGAGCTGAGTACCGCCGACATGCCGGTGGTCTTGTCCGACAGCGTCTTGTCGATGGCACTGGCCTGGTCCAGGTACGCCGCTGCATCGCTGTTAAGCGCGGTGCTGTTCTGGTAGGCGGTGTCCAGGTACTCGTTGTACACCCGACGCACGTCGGCCAGGGTGGTGCCGGTGCCGATGAACACGCCGCCATACGGGTTCGACGCCGTTGCGCTCTGGGTGGTCTGCTGACGCGAATAGCCCGCGGTATTGGCGTTGGCAATGTTATTACTCAAGACCGACAACGATCCTTGAGCGGCATTGAGCCCTGACATCCCGATACTGAGCAAACTCATGGTTCAGACCTTATAAATGTGTGGTTGCGCCAGCGGCAGCGTAGTTCTGGTAACTGTTCATCGTTTTGGCGATCTGCGAAATCTTGCTGGCGTAGTCCGGGTCGGTTGCATAACCGGCTTTCTGCAACTCGCGTACAAACTGTTCCGGGTTGTCGGCCGACTTCACAACTTCTTTATAGCGATCATTGCTTTGCAGCAATGTCACGAGGTCATGGAAGCTGTCCTGGTAAGAATCGTAGGAACGGAACTGCGCCGTTTCCTTGACCATTGCCCCATCACGAAACTCGCTGGTGATTGCACGTGCCTGGCCGCCCTGCCAACTCTGGCCGGCCTTGATGCCGAACAGGTTGTGGCTGCTGCTGCCGTCCTCGGCGCGCATCACCGATTTGCCCCAACCGGTTTCCAGGGCGGCCTGGGCCACCAGGTATTTCGGGTCAACGCCAATACGCGCCGCGGCCGCCTTGGCCATCGGCAACATGGTGGCGACAAACTCATCCTGCGAGCTGAACGCCTTTTTCGCCGGAGCCAACGGTGGTTGGGCCACCGCACGGCCATACACCTGCATGCGCCCACTCGGCACGGCAAAGGTGCGCGCGGTGCTGTTGACCACGTTGTCGGCGGCGGCGCTGTTACGCAGTGGCGCAGCCTGGGCCACGGTGGTGGCCTCGGTACTCGGCACGATGCCAGCCAGCAGGCGGTCGGTCAGCTTGCTCGGCAAGGCGATACGGCGCTGGTTCATCAATTCCATGTCGTTGCTGTGGGACGCAGCGGCGCCGGCCTGGGGCTCGGCCACGCGATAGGCCCACAGCGGGCGCTGGCCATTGGAGCGGCCCAGCGGACCGTCGGCCTGGGTACCGGCGGCGATCTCCGTCGGCACAGCGACCTTCTTCACCGGTTCGGCCGCAGCCGGGCCCTGCAAGGTGGCCGCCTGGGCGTCCACCGGCTTGTTCTTCTGCATCTGGCGCATCAGCACATCGGCCAAACCGATACCGCCGCCCTCGCGGGACATCGAGACCGCCAGTTGCTGGTCGTACATTTCCTGGTACTGCTTGGCCGCCGGGGTGTTCAGCGGGTTGTCCTTGCCCAGGGCCTCGGTGGCCGAGCGCATCGACTTGAGCATTTCGCTCAGGAACAGCGACTCGAACTCCTGCGCGACTTTGCGCATGTTGCCTTCGCTGTTCTTGTCGTCGCCGACCTTGAGCTGGTTAAGCCGGTTCAGGTCGGAATAAGACCCCGAGTCCGCCGTGCTGCTGATCCCGCTCTTGCGCATATCCATGGCCATGGCCTTAGATCACGATCAGGTCGGCTTGCAAGGCGCCGGCCTGTTTCAAAGCTTCGAGGATCGCCATCAAGTCGCCCGGCGCTGCGCCGACCTGGTTCACCGCGCGGACAATCTCATCCAGGGTGGTACCAGGGCCGAACTTGAACATCGGCTTGGCTTCTTGCTGAGCGTTGACACGCGAGCGCGGTACAACCGCCGTCTGGCCATTGGACAAAGGCCCCGGCTGGCTGACGATCGGGTCTTCGGTGATGGTCACGGTCAGGCTGCCGTGGGTCACCGCCGCTGGCGAAACCTTGACGTTCTGGCCGATCACGATGGTACCGGTACGCGAGTTGATGATGACCTTGGCCACCGCCTGGCCCGGGTCGACCTCAAGGTTTTCGAGGATCGACAGGTAGTCGACGCGCTGGCTTGGGTCCAACGGCGCCGTCACGCGGATCGAGCCACCGTCAATGGCCTGGGCCACGCCAGGGCCGAGCATGTCGTTGATCTTGTCGACCACGCGCTTGGCGGTGGTGAAGTCGGAACGGTTGAGGTTCAAGGTCAGGCTGTTGCCCTGGTTGAAACCGCTGGGCACGGTGCGTTCAACCGTGGCGCCGCCAGGAATACGACCGGCCGACGGCACGTTGACAGTGATCTTCGAACCGTCGCGGCCTTCGGCATCAAAGCCGCCCACTACCAGGTTGCCCTGGGCGATGGCGTAGACGTTGCCGTCGATACCTTTGAGCGGCGTCATCAGCAAGGTGCCGCCACGCAGGCTTTTCGAGTTACCGATGGACGACACGGTAATGTCGACCACCTGGCCCGGCTTGGAAAACGCCGGCAAGTCGGCACTGATCGATACCGCCGCGACGTTTTTCAACTGCACGTTGCCCGAACCCGCCGGCACCTTGATGCCGAACTGCGAGAGCATGTTGTTGAAGGTCTGCAGGGTGAACGGCGTCTGAGTGGTCTGGTCACCCGTACCGTTGAGCCCCACCACCAGGCCGTAGCCGATCAACTGGTTGGACCGCACGCCAGAGATGCTGGCGATGTCCTTCAGGCGTTCGGCCTGGGCGACTGCGCTCAAGCTCAGCAAGAGCGCCGCTGCCATCAGCTGTTTGAGTTTCAAAGTGGCCACCTAGAAAGGGAACAGCGGGCTAAGGAAGAAACGGTCGAACCAGCCCGGCTGACTCGCGTCAGCAAACGAACCCGTACCCGAATAGGTAATGCGCGCATCGGCAATCCGCGTGGACGGCACGGTGTTGTCGGTGGCGATGTCATCGGCCCGGATCATCCCGGCGATGCGCACCAGCTCGTCACCGGTGTTGAGGGTCATCCACTTTTCACCGCGCACGGCGATGATGCCGTTGGGCAATACATCCGCCACTGTCACGGTGATAGAACCGGTCAAGGTATTGCCCTGCGCTGCAGCGCTCTGGCCGTTGGTGGCACGGCTGCCGTTATAGCCGGCGTTCAACGTCAAGTCGCCATCGCCCAGCGGGTTATTCGTATTTGGCACGGCGCCAAACAATGAGGTCAGGCCGAGGTTGGCTGCGGAGGTCTTGTCGATCTTCGAGTTGGCATTCTTGCTCGCCTGGGTCCGCTCGTTCAGGGTGATGGTAATAATGTCACCGACCCGGAACGCCTTGCGGTCGCTGTACAGGTTCTGTTCGAAACCGGCCTGGTAGATCGAGCCATTGTTGGCGGCCGACGGCAGCGGCGTGCGTGGCAACACCGGCGCGTAGTACGGGTCATTGGGTTTTGGCGTCGGGGCGACACAGCCCGCGAGCACGGCAATCCCACTCAATGCCAGAACGGAAACATAGCGATTCATGACCCTTACCTCACGGTGTTGCAGGCGCCCTCAAGAGCGCCCCATAGACTTGATTACAGATTCTGCGTTACGAACGAAAGCATCTGGTCGGCGGTGGAAATCACCTTGGAGTTCATCTCGTAGGCGCGCTGAGTGGTGATCATGTTGACCATCTCTTCAACCGTGCTGACGTTGGAGGTTTCCAGGGTGCTTTGCAGCGTGGTGCCGAAACCGTTCAAGCCAGGGGTGCCGATTTGCGGCGCGCCGCTGGAGGCGGTTTCCAGGAACAGGTTGTTACCCATGGCCTGCAGGCCGGCCGGGTTGATGAAGTCGGCGGTTTGCAGGTTGCCGATCACTTGCGACGCCGGGTTACCGGCCACGGTGATCGACACGGTGCCGTCGTTGCCGACGGTGAAAGTCTTGGCATCCGCCGGTACCACTACAGCCGGTTCCAGGGCGAAACCATTGGCGGTGACGATCTGGCCGTTGGAGTCCAGGTGGAAAGTACCGTCGCGGGTGTAGGACGTAGTCCCATCCGGTTGCAGGATCTGGAAGAAGCCACGGCCGTTAATCGCCATGTCCAGCGGCTGACCGGTTTGCTGCAGGTTACCGGCGCTGAAGTTCTTTTGAGTGCCAACGATCTGCACACCGGTACCCAGTTGCAGGCCCGACGGCAGTTCGCTGTCCTGGGTCGACTGGGCGCCCGGCTGCTTCTTGATCTGATAGAGCAGGTCCTGGAACTCGGCGCGATCACGTTTGAAACCCGTGGTCGACACGTTGGCCAAGTTGTTGGAAATGGTGGTCAGGTTGGTGTCCTGGGCGGACAGACCTGTTTTGGCAACCCATAGAGCCGGAAGCATGCTGTTCTCCTTCGTGCGCCTGTTTGTTGGCGCTGCGTTGCAAAATTAGTCGTCGGTGACGCGGCTATCAGCTCATCGCCATAACGCGGGTCATGGCCTGGTCGTCTTCCTTGGCGCTGTTCATCATCTTGATGTGCAGCTCGAATTGCTTGGAAAGCGCCAGCACCGCGGTCATTTCTTCCACCGCGTTGACGTTGCTTGCCTGCAGGAAACCCGAGGTCAGGGTGACGCCCGCATCGGCCTGGGCCGGCTGGCCATCCTTGGTGTGGATGGTGCCGTCGAGGCCTTTATTCATATTCTTGAGGTCGGGCTGGACCAGCTTGATGCGGTCCACTTCAGCCATCACCCGCGGGCCTTCGCCCATGGCGCGGATGCTGATGGTGCCATCGGCGCCCACTTCGATTTTCTGCTGCGGCGGCACGGCAATCGGGCCACCGTTGCCCATGATCGGCATACCGTTGCCGGCCCGCAGTACGCCCAATGCATCGACGTTCATGCTGGCGCTGCGCACGTAGGCTTCGCTGCCGTCCGGGGTTTGCACGGCCATCCAGCCGTCGCCGCTCACCGCCACATCGAGGTCGCGACCGGTTTCGATCATCGCGCCAGGGCTGAAGTCGGTGGCTGGGCGCTCGGTCATGGCAAACGCCCGCGCCGGAAAGCTGTCGCCGAACACCGGCATCGAACGCGCCTGTTCCAGGTCACGTTGGAAACCATTGGTGGAAATGTTCGCCAGGTTGTTGGCATGGGCCTTCTGCGCCAGAGCATTCTGGCTGGCGCCGGTCATTGCCACATAAAGGTACTTGTCCACGCTCTTTCCTCTTTCTGACGGACGCTTGCCGCCCACCGCTGTACTGATGAGGCTTAAGCAATTTGCGAACCAACTTTCCAAAACAGGGGAAAGTCCAGGCGGGACGGGGGTTTGCGCCAAGGCGGGAAGATTTCAGGATGGCGTGAGAGTCGAAAAAACGGCGGACTACTGCCGCCTGCGGCAAACACAGGCCTGGAAAACGACGAAGATCAAATGTGGGAGCGGGCTTACTCGCGAATGCGGTGAATCAATCAATATATTAGCTGGCTGACACACCGCATTCGCGAGCAAGCCCGCTCCCACATTTTTTTACCGCGTAGTGTCAGCGAATTATTTATCGGTCTTCAGGATTTCGTAGTCGCGCAGCTTGTTGGCGATGGTGGTGTGCGACACCCCCAACCGCTTGCCCAACTGCCGGCTGCTGGGGTGCTCGGCATACAAGGCTTCCAACACCGCCTTCTCGAAGCGCCCGACGATCGCCTCCAAACCGCCCTCCAGGGAAAAATCGCCAAGGGGCTGGCGCACGCCGTAATCCGGCAGGCGGATATGCTCGGCCTTGACCGTGCCGCCCTCACACAACGACACCGCCTGGAACAGCACGTTTTCCAACTGCCGTACATTGCCCGGCCAGTGGTAGTGGCTAAGCCGGTCCATCGCCGCCGGTGCCAGCTTGGGCAGCGGGCAGCCGATCTGCCGGCTGGCTTGATCGAGAAAGTGCTCAACCAATGGTGCAAGGCCGTCGAGGCATTCGCGCAAGGGCGGGATATGCAGGGACAGCACGTTGAGGCGATGGTAAAGGTCCTGGCGGAATTCACCCCGGGCGCAAAGTTCGGACAAATCCACCTGGGTGGCGCAGATCACCCGCACATCCAGGTACACCTCTTCATCGCTGCCGACCCTGCGAAAGCATCCGTCCTGCAAAAAGCGCAGCAATTTCACCTGCAGCCGAGCGCTCATTTCCCCCACACCATCGAGAAACAACGTACCGCCCGCCGTCAGCTCCAGCAGCCCTAGCTTGCCTTCGGCCCGTGCGCCTTCAAACGCGCCGGGGCCGTAGCCGAACAACTCGGTCTCGGCCATCGACTCGGGCAAGCCTGCGCAGTTAAGCGCCATCAGCGGCGATTGCCCGCGCGGGCTGGCCAGGTGGCAGGCGCGCGCCAGCAGTTCCTTGCCGGTGCCGGTTTCGCCTTCTATTAATAGAGGCGCATCCAGTGGCGCCATGCGCCGGGCTTCGCGGACCACGGCGGCCATGACCTTGGAGCTTTGGAAAATACTGTCGAAGCCGCGCAGCTCCTGCTTGCGCACGTTGTAGATGCGCTCACCCACGCGGTCGGCGCGATGCAGGGTCAGCACGGCGCCAGCCATGGCCTCGCTGTCATCGTGCTCGGAGGATTGCAGTGGCGCTATGTCCGCCAGGAACACGTCGCCCTTGACCTTGACCCGCAAGCCATTGATCCGCGATTTACTCGCGCGCACCAGTTCCGGCAGGTCGAAGTCCTCGGCGTAACGCGACAATGGAATGCCCGGCACTTCGTCCACCCGCACCCCAAGCAACTGCGCGGCCGCACGGTTGGCGGCGACGATGGAGCCGCCCATGTCGATCGACAGCACCGGGAAATCCAGGGCACCGAGCAGCGCATTAAGCTCCATATGCCGACGCTCGCTGGGCATCAGCCCTACCCTTTTCACGCCAAATACCCCAGCAATTGCTTCGAACTGCGGGCGCAGCGCCTGGAACTGCATGTTCACCAGGTTCGGGCAAAACAGGTAGATCGCGTTGCCGTGTTCGCCGCCGACCTCACCCTTGGCGACGTTGACGCCGTACTCCACCAGCAGGTTGAGGATGTCCCGCAGGATGCCGATGCGGTTCTGGCAGTGCACTTTGATACGCATGAAAAGGCCCGAAAAGTGGGAAGGCGCCGCGTCTTTTTGCCGCTGGGCGCAGATAGTCGTCAAGATTATGTGACAGCGCGCGCGCTTTTCACAGCCCAAGACACAGATCAGGCCCACAGTCGTAACGAATACTTTACGAAAGTCGGTAACTTTTCCTACAACTTCAATCCCGAGGCCGATGGAATCCCGCGCCTTCCGCGTTATCAATAGGTGTATCCGAGGACATAACAAGAACGAATGCCTAGCAGGAGAGCCGTATGAAGCAGACGCAGTACGTGGCCCGCGAGCCCGATGCGCAAGGTTTTATCCACTACCCGCCGGAAGAACACGCGGTGTGGAACACCCTGATCACGCGCCAGTTGAAAGTGATCGAAGGCCGCGCCTGCCAGGAATACCTGGACGGCATCGACAAGCTCGGCCTGCCCCTGGACCGCATTCCGCAACTGAGCGAAATCAATCAAGTGTTGGCCGAGACCACCGGCTGGCAAGTCGCCCGTGTCCCCGCGCTGATCCCCTTCCAGACATTCTTCGAATTGCTCGCCAGCAAGCAGTTTCCGGTGGCGACCTTTATTCGTACACGTGAAGAACTGGACTACCTGCAAGAGCCGGATATTTTCCACGAGATCTTCGGCCACTGCCCGCTGCTGACCAACCCCTGGTTCGCCGAATTCACCCATACCTACGGCAAGCTCGGCCTCGCGGCCACCAAGGAGCAACGGGTGTACCTGGCGCGCCTGTACTGGATGACCATCGAGTTCGGCCTGGTGGACACACCCGCCGGCCTGCGCATCTACGGTGGCGGGATTTTGTCGTCGCCCAAAGAGACCGTGTACAGCTTGTCCTCCGAGCCCGAGCACCAGGCGTTCGACCCGCTGGAAGCGATGCGCACGCCGTATCGCATCGACATCTTGCAACCGTTGTATTTCGTGCTGCCCGAGCTCAAGCGCCTGTTTGAAGTGGCGCAGGAAGACATCATGGGTATGGTCGAGCGCGGCATGCAGCTGGGTTTGCATGCGCCGAAATTTCCACCCAAGCCAAAGGCCGCTTGACCCTTACATTTTGAAGCCAGGTGCATCTGTTCCCTGGCCCTGCGTTGCTTTAGGGTGACGCTACTGACCTTCAACATTCGAATTCAGGACACCCACATGACCACCTTGAACCAAGCCCACTGCGAAGCCTGCCGCGCCGATGCCCCGCAAGTCAGCGATGAAGAACTGCCGGTGCTGCTCAAGCAGATCCCTGACTGGAACATCGAAGTACGCGACGGCGTGATGCAGCTGGAAAAGGTTTTCCTGTTCAAGAACTTCAAATTCGCCCTGGCCTTCACCAACGCCATGGGGGAAATCTCCGAAGCCGAAGGCCATCACCCAGGCCTGCTCACCGAATGGGGCAAGGTCACCGTGACCTGGTGGAGCCACTCCATCAAGGGCCTGCACCGCAACGACTTCATCATGGCCGCGCGCACCGACGAAGTGGCCAAGGACGCCGAGGGCCGCAAGTAATGCATTTCGATGCCATTGGCCGCGTGCCCGGCGACCCGATCCTGGGCCTGATGGACCTGTATGCCCAGGACCCCAACCCGAACAAGTTCGACTTGGGCGTGGGCGTTTATAAAGACGACCAGGGCCTGACGCCGATTCCCCGCTCGGTAAAACTCGCCGAGCAGCGCCTGGTCGACAGCCAAACCACCAAGACCTATATCGGCGGCCACGGCGATGCAGCCTTCGGCCGGCTGATCAGTGAGCTGGTGCTGGGCGCAGACTCCGCACTGCTGCGTGACCGCCGTGCCGGCGCCACCCAGACCCCAGGCGGCACCGGCGCATTGCGCCTGAGCGCCGACTTTATCGCCCACAGCCTGCCCGGCCGTGGCGTGTGGCTGAGCAACCCGACCTGGCCGATCCACGAAACCATCTTCGCCAAGGCCGGGATCAAGGTCAGCCACTACCCCTACGTAGGCGCGGACAACCGCCTGGATGTGCCGGCGATGCTGGCGACGCTGGCCACCGTGCCCAAGGGCGACGTGGTGTTGCTGCACGCCTGCTGCCATAACCCGACCGGCTTCGACCTGTCCCAGGACGACTGGCGCCAGGTGCTGCAGATCGTGCGCGAGCGCCAGCTGCTGCCATTGATCGACTTTGCCTACCAGGGCTTTGGCGACAGCCTGGAGCAGGACGCCTGGGCGGTACGGCTGTTCGCCGCCGAGCTGCCGGAAGTGCTGGTCACCAGCTCGTGCTCGAAGAATTTCGGCCTGTACCGCGACCGCGTCGGCGCGCTGATCGTGTGCACGGCGGATGCCGAAAAACTGACGGATGTACGCAGCCAGTTGGCGAATACCGCGCGCAACCTGTGGTCGACGCCGCCGGATCATGGTGCTGCCGTAGTCGCCACCATCCTCGGTGATGCCGAGCTGAAACAGCTGTGGAGCGACGAAGTCGAAGCCATGCGCTCGCGCATCGCACATCTGCGTTCCGGCCTGGTGGAAGCACTGGCGCCCCACGGGTTGTCGGAACGGTTTGCGCATATCGGCGCGCAGCGGGGGATGTTTTCCTATACCGGCTTGAGTGCCGAGCAGGTGAAGCTGCTGCGGGAGAAACACAGCGTGTATATGGTCAGTTCGGGGCGCGCGAGTGTCGCGGGTATTGATGCAACGCGTTTGACACTGCTGGCCGCCGCCATCGCCGACGTCTCCAACTGAAGAAACCTGGAACAAATGTGGGAGGGGGCTTGCCCCCGAATGCGGTGTGTCAGCCAGCTAATATATTGACTGATTCACCGCATTCGCGAGCAAGCCCGCTCCCACATTTGGATCGTGCCCGGCTCTAGCCCGCAACCATCTCGGCTTTAAGCTGCGCTTCCTTGGCCTGCGCATCCGCCAACCGATACAGCTCGATGCTGCCGTCCCAGTGCTCGATCAATGCCGTGCACGACTCCACCCAATCCCCGCAATTGAGGTAATCCACCGCGCCCACCTTGCGAATCTCGGCATGGTGGATATGCCCGCATACCACGCCATGCAGCTCGCGCTTGGTCACTTCGTGGGCGATGGCTTCTTCGAAATCGCTGATAAAGCTCACCGCCGTCTTGACCTTGTGTTTCAGATACGCCGACAACGACCAGTAGCCATAGCCATACCGTGCACGCCAGTGGTTGAGCCAGCGGTTCAGCGTGAGGGTGAACTCGTAGGCCGAATCACCGAGGAACGCCAGCCAGCGGTGGTAGCGAGTAATCACATCAAACTGGTCGCCGTGGATGACCAGCAAGTGGCGGCCATCGGCGGTGACGTGCACGGCCTCGTCCACCAGTTGGATATTGCCCAGGATCAGCTTGGAGTAGCGGCGCAGGAATTCGTCATGGTTGCCGGTGACATAGATCACTTCGGTGCCGCGCTTGGCCATGGTCAGCAGGCGGCGGATCACGTTGGTGTGGGCCTGGGGCCAATACATGCCGCCGCGCATCTTCCAGCCGTCGATGATATCGCCCACCAGGTACACCTTGTCGGCGTGGTAGCCCTTGAGAAACTGCGACAAATGTTCGGCCTGGCAATCCCGGGTGCCCAGGTGCACATCGGAAATCCACAGGGTACGCACCCGTTGCTTGCGGCTGGGCTTGGTGAACTCGGCACTGGTCATGGGCATACCTCGACGGTGTTTTCGCGAGCTTGCGCCCTGGCGATTAATAGCCCATGACAGTCGTGCGTCAGTCTGATGACAGCGCCAGCCCGGCGCAAAGCGTTGTAGACTGGCGCCTGCAGCCAAGGAGACCGCGATGAGCCCAGCCCTCACGCTACGCCACTACACCGAAGCGCCCCTCGCCCACAGCCATGACCATG
Organism: Pseudomonas sp. S09G 359; assembly: GCF_002843605.1. Taxonomy (NCBI): domain Bacteria; kingdom Pseudomonadati; phylum Pseudomonadota; class Gammaproteobacteria; order Pseudomonadales; family Pseudomonadaceae; genus Pseudomonas; species Pseudomonas sp. S09G 359. The sequence goes on from NZ_CP025263.1 coordinate 4,940,192, forward strand.
CGCAGTTGGTGTTTGGCCTGTCCGGCCACTTGGACCTGGAAGTCGATGGCCGTGGCAGCCAGGTGCGCGAAAGCAGCGTGATGGTGCTGCCCTTCTCCGCCCACCACGCTTGCGGCAGTCGCGATGGCAGCCGCTGCCTGGTGCTGGACGTGCCCACCGAGCACTGGGTAGTGCAATCCCTGGGCGAACATGCCGATGCCTGCCAGCGCCTGCTCGATCAACCCACGCGCCTGGCCCTGGATGCACGGCAACACCATCTGGTGCAATGGCTGGCCCACAGCCCGGTGGATGACCCGCTGATCGCCCAGCAAGGGGCGGTGCTGTTGCTGGCCAGCCTCAATCACCCGCTGGCCCAACCGCTGCCGGGCCGACGGCTGCCCTATGCGGCGTTCAATGCGCATATCGAGCGGCACCTGGCGCACCCGCTGCAAGTCGCCGACCTGGCGCGCATCGCCGACCTCTCCGTGGCCCGCCTGCACGCACGCTTCGTCGCCGAATGCGGGCAGACGCCGATGGACTATATCCGCAGCCGCCGCCTGCAGATGGCCCTGGGCTTGCTGCGCGAAACACCGCTGCCGATCGGCGCGGTGGCCGAACGTGTCGGCTATGGGTCGCAAAGTGCGTTTGCAGCGGCGATGTTGCGCGAGTTCGGCGCGTCCCCCGGTGCGTTACGCCGCCGCGCCTGAGCAAGAGCCCTGCGCTATAAATCGCGAGCCGCGCGACAGACATCCGCAGCGGTAACCTTCTAGACTGCGAGGCTGTCACTCCCGTTGGTTCAAGGATCGCAATGACTCCCCGTTCAGCCCTCGGCGCCCTGCATATCGGCGCATTGATGTTTGGCCTCACCGGCGTTTTCGGCAAACTGGCGGCGGCCTCGCCGTCCATCATCGTATTTGGCCGCGCCGTGTTCGCGGTCATTGCCCTGGCGATATTTGCCCGGTTTGCCAGTAACACCGCGTGGAAAAAACTCGAGCTGCGCGACTGGCGCCGCCTGCTGGTGAGCGGTGTGTTACTGGCGGCACACTGGGTGACATTCTTTATTGCGGTCAAAGTAGCCGGCGTGGCCGTGGCGACCCTGGGGTTCACCGCATTCCCGGCGTTTACCGTGATCCTCGAAGGCTTGATCTTCCGCGAACGCATCCGCGCCAATGAAGTGCTGCTGGTGGCGCTGGTCACGGTTGGCCTGGTGTTGGTCACCCCGGACTTCAACCTCGCCAGCGAGGCCACCGGCGGCCTGCTCTGGGGCATCGCCTCGGGGCTGCTGTTCTCGTTGCTGTCGCTGAACAATCGCGCCAGTTCCGGGCGGATTCCGGCAGTGCAGGCGGCGCTGTGCCAGAACGTGGTGGTAGCGGTGTGCCTGGTGCCTGTGGCGGCACCGGGGCTGGCCGAAGTGCGCGCGCTGGATTGGCTGTGGATCGGCCTGCTCGGGGTGTTTTGCACCGGCCTGGCCCACAGCCTGTTTGTCGCCAGCCTCGCGGTGATCAAGGCACGGACGGCCTCGGTGGTGTTTGCCATGGAACCGCTCTACGGCATCACCGTGGCGTGGCTGCTGTTCGCCGAAACACCGACACTGCGCATGTTGCTGGGCGGCGCACTGATCATCGTCGCCATCGTGCTTTCCGGGTTGATGGGCAGCGCCAGCCAAGCCAAACAGCCGACTGCCACGGCCTGATCTATACTTTGCCTATCCGCAACAGTCTGTCGTCGTTCAACGGATAAAGACTCCTCGACGACAGCCATGATCCTTGAAGTTGCTGCACGCGAGTGGTCACTCCATTAACGCTATGCAGGGGCTTCAACATGGAAATGCTCATCAGCTTGCTGGTTCAGATCATCAGCGGCGCCATTGGCGGCAACGTCGCCGGCGTGACCAAACACAGCCTGGGCACCGGGCTCAACACCGTTATCGGTGGCGTCGGCGGCCTGGTGCTGGGCCAGATCATCTCGGCACTCACAGGCAGCTCTGGTGGCGAAGCCCTGGATGTGGCGGTGGTTGGCAGTAATATCATCGGCGGCGGTATCGGCGGCCTGGTGCTGACGCTGATCGTCGGCTTCATCAAGCACAAGCTGGCCGCCAAATAGTGCCCCCGGTCACCGCCCGGATGTTGCGGTGACCGTCACACGGTTCGGTCGTTGTGCCCGAGGTCGCGTTGCGGGTCGATCTGGTCGCGCACGCGCTGCTTGAGCACTTTGGCCTCGGGAAATCCGCCATCGGCCTTGCGCTCCCAGATCTGCACGCCGTCGCAGGTGATGCTAAACGCGCCGCCGGTGGCCGGCGCCAGCGAGACTTTGCCCAGGTCATCGGCAAACGTACTCAACAATTCCTGCGCCAGCCACGCGGCGCGCAGCAGCCATTGGCACTGGGTGCAATAGGTGATGACGATCTCGGGTTTGTTCACGGACATAATTTGACAGGTTCCTGGCGTAACGGGCTCGGCGGATCGAGTGGCTATAATACCGGCCTTTATCGCCCTGCCCCGAGATTCCTGATGCGTCGCCTGTTGCTGCTCCTGCTCCTTTTGCCTCTCCTCGCCCAAGCCGTCGAAGCCCCCCGCCCGAAAATCGGCCTGGTGCTGTCCGGCGGTGCCGCCCGTGGCCTGGCGCATATCGGCGTGCTCAAGGCCCTGGAAGAACAAGGCATCCATATCGATGCGATTGCCGGCACCAGCATGGGCGCGGTGATCGGCGGGCTGTATGCGTCGGGCTACAAGATCGACGAACTGGAGAAACTCGCGCTGGGTATTGACTGGCAACAGGCCCTGTCCGATGCGCCGCCCCGCGAAGACGTGCCGTTTCGGCGCAAGCAGGATGACCGGGACTTCCTGGTCAAGCAGAAACTCAGCTTTCGCGATGACGGCAGCCTCGGCCTGCCGCTGGGCGTGATCCAGGGCCAGAACCTGGCGCTGCTGCTGGAAAGCATGTTCGCCCACAGCAGCAACACGCGCAATTTCGACAAGCTGCCGATCCCGTTCCGCGCGGTGGCCACCGATATCACCACCGGCGAAAAGGTCGTATTTCGCAAGGGCCATCTGCCCCAGGTCATCCGCGCCAGCATGTCGATCCCGGCGGTGTTCGCGCCAGTGGAGCTGGACGGCCGCCTGCTGGTGGACGGCGGCATGACCGACAATATCCCGCTGGATGTGGCCCGGGAGATGGGCGTCGATATCGCCATCGTGGTCGACATCGGCACCCCGCTGCGCTCACGCAAGCAACTGGCGACGGTGGTCGACGTGCTTAACCAGTCCATCACCCTGATGACCCGGCGCAACTCCGAAGAACAACTCAAGGCCCTTAACCCCAAGGACGTGCTGATCCAGCCGCCCCTGGCCGCCTTTGGCGTGACCGACTTCGGCCGCGCCAAGGACATGATCGACGCCGGCTACCGTGCCACCCGCGCACTCGACGCACGGCTCGCGCACTTGCGCCCCGCCGAGCCGATCGACCCGCAACTGGTGGCGGCGCGCACCCCGGGCGAACGCACCCCGGTGATCACCGCCATCGACGTGGAAAACGACTCCAAAGTCAGCGACGACGTGATCCGTTACTACATCCGCCAGCCCCTGGGTGAACCGCTGAACCTGGGCCGCCTGCAAACAGACATGGGCACCCTCTACGGCCTGGACTACTTCGAACAGGTGCAATACCGCGTGATCAAGAAAGGCCAGGCCAACACCCTGGTGATCAGTGCGCGGGGCAAACGCAGCGGCACCGACTACTTGCGCCTGGGGCTGAACCTGTCGGATGACATGCGCGGCGACAGCGCCTTCAACCTGGGCGCCAGCTACCGCATGAACGGCATCAACCGCCTCGGGGCCGAATGGCTGACGCGCGTGCAGATCGGTGATCGCCAGGAGCTGTACAGCGAGTTCTACCAGCCGATGGACACTGGTTCGCGCTACTTCGTCGCGCCATACATCAGCGCCCAGGCACAAAACGTGGAGCTGATCCTGGACAACGACCCGATCTCCGAATATCGCCTGGAACGCTACGGTTTCGGCCTGAACGTGGGGCGCCAGATCGGCAACAGTGGCGAGATCCGCTTCGGCGTCGGCGAAGCCTGGGGCAAGGCCGACGTGCGCATCGGTGATCGGGACCTGCCGAGCGTAAGCTTCAGTGAAGGCTTCTATGAGCTGAAGTATTCCTTCGACTCCCTGGACAACGTGTACTTCCCTCACACTGGCGAGGACATCGGCCTGGCCTACCGCGAATTCGAACCGGGGCTGGGCTCGGACCAGCGCTACCGACAGTGGGAGTTCAAGCTGGACAAGGCCATGAGCCATGGCCCGGACACCCTGGTGCTGGGCGGTCGCTACGGGCGCACCCTGGATGATTCCGACGTGGTGATTTCCAGCTTTCTGCTCGGTGGTGCGCGGCAGTTGTCGGGCTTCCGCCAGGATGCGATCTCGGGGCAGAACATCAGCTTGATGCGCGCGGTGTATTACCGCCGGCTGACGCCCCGCTCGTACCTGCCGCTGGATTTCCCGTTGTATTTGGGGGCGTCACTGGAGCGCGGTCGGGCCTGGAACAACGACAATGAATTTGACAGCGGCTATATCAACGCGGCGAGTATTTTCCTGGGCTTCGATACACCGTTGGGGCCGCTGAACTTCAGCTATGGGTTCAACGATGATAACCAGAAGGCGGTTTATCTCAACTTGGGGCAAACCTTCTAATGTGAGAGGGGGCTTGCCCCCGATGACGGTGTATCAGTGAAGAGTATTTCAACTGACACTCCGCCATCGGGGGCAAGCCCCCTCCTACATTTGATCACCAGTGCTGTCTGGGTCAGGACTTTTCCAGGTTCGCCAGAATGTGCCCGTGCACGCGCATGCACACACTCAAATCCGCTTCATCCACGCCCACGAACAGCTCATGGCGCAGGGCGGTGGCAATGGTTTCAATCTGCTCGATCAACGGGCGGGCGGTGTCACACAGCAAGATACGTTTGGCACGACGATCTTCCACCACCGCCTGGCGTTGCACCAGACCCTGGCCTTCCAGGCTGTCGAGCAAGCGTGCAAGGGTCGGCCCTTCGACCCCGACGCTTTGCGCCAGCTCACGTTGAGTCGGCGGCTCTTCGAAACGAGCCAGGTGCAGCAGCACCAGCCAGCGCGCCTGGGACAAGCCCAGCCCGGCCAAGCGGCGATCCAGCTCGGCGCGCCAACCTCGGGACATTTGCGCCAGCTGCATGCCAAAACGGTGTTGATCGGTTAACGGCATAAAAAACTCATGGTTTAGACTGAAAATAGAGTGTGGCTAATTATTAGTCAGCTAAGCATGAGCCATGCCAGTAGGCAAGAGTTGCTATGTACTGATTCGTTACATTGTCGTAATTGGCACACTAAATTTCGAATTCAGACTGCAAAGCGGCCCGCACGCAGTACAAAACACCCTCCGGAACACGACCGGTAAACAGCCCTGCGATCTCCGCAACCGGTGGCAATTCGCCTTCTCCGTCGAGGAACGCATCCTGGATTTCACCGAGCAAATCCTCCGGCAAATCAAGGGCCTGCTCCAGCGACAATTGCTGCTTAGCAATAGATTCGGCCAGCAAGGTGTAGACGTTTTTTTCCGAGCATTGCAGTTGGCCGGCGATCTGGATCGGGGTCATGCCGGCACGCGCCAGGCTGATCAATTCGTGGCGAATATCAACAACTTCCTTCGGCGCCTCGACCTGACCGCCGAGCACTTCGAGGAACGCCTGGCCATAACGCTCCAGCTTGCGTGCCCCCACGCCACTGACCCGGGCCATCTCGGCCATGGTGGTGGGTTGTTCGCGAAGCATCTCCAGCAGCGTGGAGTCGGGAAAGATGACATACGGCGGCACGCTGTGTTCCTGCGCCAGTTTGCGCCGCAGGGTGCGCAAGGCTTCCCACTGCTCGCGCTCTTCGCCACGCACCAGTTGGCTGGCCGGGCTGGTGCTGGTGCTTTTGGCGGTGGTCTGCGGCTTGAGGTCGCGGCGCAGTTCCAGGCTTACCTCGCCCTTGAGCAATGGCCGGCAACTGTCGTTCAGGCGCAAGCCGCCATAGCCTTCAATGTCGATGTCGACGAGGTTGCGCGCAACCATCTGCCGGAACAACGAACGCCACTCGCCTTCGGCGCGTGCCTTGCCGACGCCATACACCGAGAGTTTTTCGTGGCCAAAGCTGCGCACCTTCTCGTTGTCCTTGCCGAGCAATACATCTACCAGGTGCCCCACGCCGTAGCGCTGGCCGGTGCGGTAGATGGTCGACAACGCCTGGCGCGCCGGCTCGGTGGCGTCCCAGGTCTGCACGCCATCGGTGCAGTTATCGCAATGGCCGCACGGCTCGGGCATGTCTTCGTCGAAATACGCCAACAGCGTCTGACGGCGGCAGCGGGTTTCTTCGCACAGCGACAGCATGGCGTCGAGCTTGTGTTGCTCCAGGCGTTTGTGGCGCTCGTCGCCCTCGGAGTTCTGCAACATCTGCTTGAGCATCACCACGTCTTGCAGGCCGTAGACCATCCAGGCGTCCGCCGGCAGGCCATCACGGCCGGCGCGGCCGGTTTCCTGGTAATACGCCTCAAGGGACTTGGGCAGGTCCATATGGGCCACGAAGCGCACGTTGGATTTGTCGATGCCCATGCCGAACGCGATGGTCGCCACCATGATCAGGCCTTCCTCGTTGAGGAAGCGCTTCTGGTGGGCAGAACGCGTTTCGTTGGGCAGGCCGGCGTGGTACGGCAGCGCCGGGTAACCCTGCTCACAGAGGAAGGCGGCAACTTCATCCACCTTTTTACGCGACAGGCAATACACGATGCCCGCATCACTGCGCCGCTCGGACAGGAACGCCAGCAACTGCTTGCGTGGCTGCTCCTTGGGCACGATGCGGTAGAAAATGTTCGGCCGGTCGAAGCTCGACAGGAAGCGCTCGGCGTTCTGCAAGTGCAGGCGCTCGACGATTTCTTCGCGGGTACGTTTGTCGGCGGTGGCGGTCAGGGCGATACGCGGTACATCGGGGAACAGTTCGGCCAGTTGACCCAGTTGCAGGTATTCGCGACGGAAATCGTGACCCCACTGTGACACGCAGTGGGCTTCATCGATGGCGAACAGGGCAATTTCCAGGCTCTGCAAAAACGCCAGCATGCGTGGCTGTACCAGGCGCTCGGGGGCCAGGTAGAGCATTTTCACTTCGCCGCGCTTGATCCGCGCGGCCAGGTCGCGCTGTTGCTCGGCGCTGAGGGTGGAGTTCAGCGACGCAGCCGCGACGCCGAGTTCTTCAAGGGTGGCAACCTGATCGTCCATCAACGCGATCAGCGGCGACACCACCACGGCCAGGCCATTGCGCAACAACGCCGGCACCTGGAAGCACAGCGACTTGCCGCCGCCGGTAGGCATCAATACCAGTGCATCACCGCCACTGGCCACGCGCTCAATGATCGCACCCTGGCGGCCACGAAAACTGTCGTAGCCGAAGATGTCCTTGAGGACGCGTTGAGCCTGCTCGAGCATGTAAAACTCCAAATATTGCCGAAATCCCTCTGTACAGGCTGGCCGAAAAAACACGCGGGCTCAGGAAATAATCCGTAAGCGAAGTTTTCTCAAGTGGGCGCTTGGCCTGCAGGGGCATCACAAAACGCGGCAGTATACCCGAGCATCATCCGCCAAAGGGCGCCGCTGACGAATAGCGGGAAATGGGCAATCGCCCCCAAACACTGAGCAATCCGTTCCTTCAGCAGCACTAAATAGTGCCTCTTCGCGAGCAAGCCCGCTCCCACACTGGCCTGGGCGCTCAAGAAAGCCTAGAATTCAGCATCGTTTATTCCCAAGGTAGTCCTTCAATGTCCTTCGCTGAGCAACTAACCCGCCTGCAAGCCTTCCTCGACGCCGATGAGCTGCATGACGAGGCGCTGGACTACGTGGCCGCCCACGGCTACCTGACCGCCCTGTCGATCTGCTCCGAGGTCGTACCCGACCGTGAATGGATCGACGCGCTGTTCGCCGAAGAGCCGCACTACGCCGACGCCGCCCAGCGTGAAGAAATCGAATCGACCCTGCTGGCCCTCAAGGCCCACATCGGTCGCCAACTGGCTTCCGACGAGGAGTTCGAGCTGCCGTGCGAGCTGGACCTCGGCGAAGAACCGGATGACTCCGACCTGCGCGGCTGGTGCATCGGTTTCATGGAAGGCGTGTTCCTGCGTGAAGCTGCCTGGTTCGAAACCGCCGAAGAAGAAGTCAGCGAAATGCTGCTGCCGATCATGGTCGGTTCGGGCCTGTTCGACGACCAGCCGGAATTCGCCGACATCGCCGCCGACGCCAACCTGATGGACGACATGATCGTACAGATCCCGGAAGCCCTGACCGCCCTGTACCTGCTGTGCAACGCCCCTGACGAAAAACCGGCGATCCTCAAGCCACGTCACCACTGAGTCGCTTGCCCGTGACACCCATGGGCAATCGCTCGCTGCTCCTGCGCTACGTGCTGCTGGCCATCGGCTGGCTCAGCGTAGCGCTGGGGGTCATCGGCATTTTCCTGCCGGTGCTGCCCACCACCCCTTTCCTGCTGCTCGCCGCCGCCTGCTTCGCGCGAAGCTCCCCACGATTCTATAACTGGCTGGTGGAACACCCGCGCCTGGGCCCCTGGATCCGTGACTATCTGGACGGCAATGGCATCCCGCTCAAGGGCAAGGTCTACGCCATTGGCTTGATGTGGCTCAGCATCGGTTTCTCCTGCTACCTGGTGCCGTTGCCGTGGGCCCGTGGTTTTATGCTGACCAGCGCCGTGCTGGTGACGATCTACATCCTGCGTCAGAAAACCCTGCCACCCCGGTAAGCCGCGACATCACGTCGCGCTCAGACCTTGGTCGACACTGACTAACCCCAAGCATCATGCGAGACTGTCCAACCGGGCCTGGAATGCCCGGGTGTTCTTATGCGCGGAGTTACCATGACGTTGTCCAGCGGGCTGATCGCCGCCGTTGCCCTGGCCTATATGGCCATTATGTTTGCCATTGCCTTTTATGGTGACCGCCGCCGCGCGCCGTTGCCGCCGCGTATGCGCGCCTGGGTGTATAGCCTGTCGCTGGCGGTGTACTGCACCAGCTGGACCTTCTTCGGCGCCGTAGGCCAGGCCGCCGAACAGTTGTGGGCATTTTTACCAATCTACCTGGGACCGGTGCTGCTACTGGTGTTGGCACCCTGGGTGTTGCAAAAGATGATCCTGATCAGCAAGCAGGAAAACATCACCTCCATCGCCGACTTTATCGCCGCACGCTACGGCAAATCCCAGTCCCTGGCCGTGGTGGTGGCGCTGATCTGCCTGGTGGGCGTGCTGCCCTACATCGCCCTGCAACTCAAAGGCATCGTGCTGGGGGTCAACCTGTTGATCGGGGCCGGCGCCGATACCACCGGCACCCGCGCGCAGGACACCGCATTGATCGTATCCCTGGTGCTGGCGCTGTTCACCATTGTGTTCGGCACACGCAACCTCGACGCCACCGAGCACCACCGGGGCATGGTGCTGGCCATCGCGTTTGAATCGCTGGTCAAGCTGTTCGCCTTCCTGGCGGTCGGCGCATTCGTGACCTTCGGTCTGTATGACGGCTTCGGCGACCTGTTCAGCCAGGCGATGCTCGCGCCCCGCCTAGAGGAATACTGGAAAGAAACCATCAACTGGCCGTCGATGGTGGTGCAGACCGGCGTGGCCATGATGGCAATCATCTGCCTGCCCCGGCAGTTTCACGTCACCGTGGTCGAGAACATCGACCCGCAGGACCTGCGCCTGGCCAAATGGGTGTTCCCGGCCTACCTGATCCTCGCCGCCCTGTTTGTAATCCCTATCGCCCTGGGCGGTAAGATGATGCTGCCCGGCTCGGTGCTGCCGGACTCCTACGTGATCAGCCTGCCCCTGGCCGAAGCCCATCCGGCCCTGGCCGTGCTGGCGTTTATCGGCGGTGCATCGGCGGCCACCGGCATGGTGATCGTGGCCAGCATCGCCTTGTCGACCATGGTATCCAACGACATGTTGCTGCCCTGGCTGCTGCGCCGCTCCAGCGCCGAGCGGCCGTTCGAAGTGTTCCGCCACTGGATGCTCTCGGTACGCCGCGTAAGCATCGTGATCATCCTGTTGCTGGCGTATGTCAGTTACCGCCTGCTCGGCTCCAGTGCGAGCCTGGCGACCATCGGCCAGATCGCCTTCGCCGCCGTGACCCAACTGGCGCCGGCGATGCTCGGCGCACTGTATTGGAAACAGGCCAATCGACGTGGGGTGTTTGCCGGTTTGGCGGCGGGTACTTTCCTGTGGTTCTACACATTGGTCCTACCCGTGACGGCGAAAAGCCTGGGGTGGTCGCTCAGCCTTTTCCCCGGGCTGACGTGGATGCATTCGCACCCGCTGGGTTTGTCAGTCACTTCACTGACGCTGGGCACGGTGTTTTCCCTGGCGGGTAACTTCACGTTGTTTGTGTGGGTGTCGATGCTGTCGCGCACACGCGTGTCGGAACACTGGCAGGCCGGGCGCTTTATCGGCCAGGAAATCAGCCAGCGTGCCAGTGCCCGTTCGATGCTGTCGGTGCAGATCAGCGACCTGCTCAGCCTGGCGGCGCGCTTTGTGGGTGACGAGCGCGCGCAGCAGAGCTTTATCCGCTTCGCCTATCGCCAAGGCAAAGGCTTCAACCCCAACCAGAACGCCGACAACGACTGGATCGCCCACACCGAGCGCTTGCTGGCGGGTGTGCTCGGGGCATCGTCGACCCGGGCAGTGGTGAAAGCCGCCATCGAAGGGCGGGAAATGCAACTGGAGGACGTAGTACGCATCGCCGACGAGGCGTCGGAGGTGCTGCAGTTCAACCGCGCATTGCTGCAAGGCGCCATTGAGAACATCACCCAAGGCATCAGCGTGGTGGACCAGTCCCTCAAGCTGGTGGCGTGGAACCGACGCTACCTGGAGCTGTTCAACTACCCCGACGGGCTGATCAGCGTGGGCCGGCCGATTGCCGACATTATCCGCTACAACGCCGAGCGCGGCCTGTGCGGGCCGGGTGAAGCCGAGGTGCATGTGGCGCGCCGCCTGCACTGGATGCGCCAGGGGCGCGCGCATACGTCCGAGCGTTTATTCCCGAACGGGCGCGTGATCGAGCTGATCGGCAACCCGATGCCCGGCGGCGGGTTTGTCATGAGTTTCACCGACATTACTGCGTTCCGCGAAGCCGAGCAGGCCCTCACCGAGGCCAACGAAGGCCTGGAACAACGCGTCACCGAGCGCACCCACGAGCTGTCGCAACTCAATGTGGCGCTCACCGACGCCAAGGGTGTGGCCGAGTCCGCCAGCCAGTCGAAGACGCGCTTCCTCGCAGCGGTCAGCCACGATTTGATGCAGCCGCTGAATGCCGCACGCCTGTTCTCGGCCGCCCTCTCCCACCAGCATGACGGCTTGTCCAGCGAGGCTCGGCAACTGGTGCAGCACCTGGACAGCTCGCTGCGCTCCGCTGAAGACTTGATCAGCGACTTGCTGGATATCTCGCGCCTGGAAAACGGCAAGATCAACCCGCAACGCCAGCCGTTTGTACTCAACGAGCTGTTCGACACTCTGGGCGCCGAATTCAAGGCGCTGGCCCACGAGCAAGGTTTGCGCTTTCGCCTGCGTGGCAGCCGATTGCGGGTAGACAGCGACATCAAGCTGCTACGGCGGATTTTGCAGAATTTTCTGACTAACGCCTTCCGTTATGCCGACGGCCCGGTGCTGCTTGGCGTACGCAGGCGCAAGGGCGAGCTGTGCTTGGAAGTGTGGGACCGTGGGCCCGGCATCCCACAGGATAAACAGAAGGTGATCTTCGAAGAGTTCAAGCGTCTGGACAGCCACCAAACCCGCGCCGAAAAAGGCCTGGGCCTGGGCCTGGCGATTGCCGACGGCCTTTGCCGCGTACTCGGCCACCGCTTGAGCGTACGGTCCTGGCCGGGCAAAGGCAGTGTATTCAGCGTGCGCGTGCCGCTGGCGCGTAACCAGGCCAGCCCGCAGGTCAAAACCGTGCAGGAAAACGGCCTGCCGCTCAGCGGCGCACAAGTGCTCTGTGTGGATAACGAAGAGAGCATCCTGATCGGCATGCGCAGCCTGCTCACGCGCTGGGGTTGCGAGGTGTGGACCGCCACCGACCAGGCGCAATGCGCGGCGTTGCTGGCCGATGGCGTGCGCCCGCAGCTGGCACTGGTGGACTACCACCTGGACCACGGCGAAACCGGTACCGAATTGATGGGCTGGCTGCGCGCCCAACTGGCGGAGCCGATTCCCGGCGTGGTCATCAGCGCCGACGGCCGCCCGGAGATGGTGGCCGAGGTGCATGCGGCGGGGTTGGACTACCTGGCCAAGCCGGTGAAGCCGGCGGCGTTGCGGGCGCTGTTGAGTCGGCATTTGCCGCTATAACAAGGATGTACACAGTAAAAATGTGGGAGGGGCGGTGCGACGATTCGACTTGCCCTCGATGGCGGTGGGTCAGTTACAGGTTAGGTGACTGAACCACTGCTATCGGGGGCAAGCCCCCTCCCACATTTCGATCTGCATTTTACTCAGGGACGTGCGCCACGCCGTCTGAATCGGTCATCGCCCGTTCCAGCAAATCCGCCGGCAGACTCTTACTCGCCCGGGCGCCGAGCAATCGCAATTGCTCGGTGCGGCTGACCAGGTTTCCGCGCCCATCTGTCAGCTTGTTCCGCGCCGCGCTGTAAGCCTTATCCAACTGCTGCAAACGGTTGCCCACTTCGTCCAGATCCTGGATAAACAACACAAACTTGTCGTACAGCCAACCGGCACGCTCGGCGATTTCCCGCGCGTTCTGGCTTTGGCGTTCCTGCTTCCACAGGCTGTCGATCACCCGCAGAGTGGCCAGCAAGGTGGTTGGGCTGACGATGACGATATGGCGGTCAAAAGCCTCCTGGAACAGGTTGGGTTCGGCCTGTAGCGCCGCGGAAAACGCCGCCTCGATCGGCACGAACAACAACACGAAATCCAGGCTGTGCAAGCCCTCCAGGCGTTTGTAATCCTTACCGGCCAGGCCTTTGACGTGATTGCGCAGCGATAGCACGTGCTGCTTCAGCGCGGCTTGGCCGATCACTTCATCATCCGCTGCCACGTATTGTTGATACGCGGTCAGGCTGACCTTGGAATCCACCACCACCTGCTTGTCGCCAGGCAACATGATCAACACATCCGGCTGGAAGCGCTCACCATCCGGGCCCTTGAGGCTGACTTGGGTCTGGTACTCGCGGCCCTTTTCCAGGCCCGCGTGTTCCAGCACGCGCTCGAGGATCAGCTCACCCCAGTTGCCCTGGGTTTTCTGGCCCTTGAGGGCGCGGGTCAGGTTGGTGGCCTCGTCTGACAGGCGCAGGTTCAATTGCTGTAGGCGTTCAAGCTCCTTGGCCAGGGAAAAGCGCTCGCGCGCCTCGTTCTGGTAGCTTTCTTCCACGCGTTTTTCGAAGAATTGAATACGTTCCTTCAAGGGGTCGAGCAATTGCCCCAGGCGCTCCTGGCTGGTTTCGGCGAAACGTTGCTCGCGCTCGTCAAAGATCTTGCCGGCCAGTTCAGCGAACTGCGCGCGCAGCTCGTCCCGCGAGCCTTGCAGGTCGGTGAGGCGCTGTTGATGGCTGTCCTGTTGCTCGCGCAGTTCGGCGCGCAAGGCCGCCGACAGTGCGTCCAGGCGGCGCAGCTCGGTTTCCTTGGCGCTGCGGTCGAGGTTCCAGGCGTGGGCGGCGTCGCGGGCGTTATCGCGGTCGATCTGCAGCAACTCGACTTCGCGGCGCACGGCGGCCAGGTCGGCCTGTTTGGCGGCATTGGCCTGGCTGAGGTCGCTGATCTCGTCGCGGCTGGCGTCCAGTTGGGCGGCGAGGCCTTCCTGGGCCAGTTGCGCAGTGGCCAGGCGCTCTTCGAGCAATTCCCAGCCCGTGGTGCGCGCGGTCAACCGCCGTTGGAGCTGCCAGCATACGGCCAATAAAGGCACCGCGGCGCCAGCAAGACCCAAGGCAATACTGGTCCAGTCAAAAACCATAGCCATTTCTGCCATTACCGAAAAAGAGCAAGGTTAACCAAGCACAGGGCGGGAGGACAGCTCAGTCTTCGACCTGGCCCAGTTCGCGTTGGGCGCGGCGGTCGCCGGCACGGGCGGCCAGGCGCAACAGGTCGTGGCCGATGCGGCGGTCACGAGCGTTGCCACACTCACGGCACATCAGCTGGCCCAGGCGACTTTGCGCCGCGACCACCCCTTCACGGGCCGGCTGCTTGAGCAAACGCCCGGCAAAGTGCTTGACGTTGGTGTTGTGGCCCAGGCGCGGGCTGTCGAGCAACCACAGGGCGACTTTCAAGGAGAAGCGCTTGGGTACGGTAACAGTCTGAGGGGTGTCGGTAACAGAAGGTGATACTGAGCGAAACTTCATAAAGCACTGCGGGACAGAACGGAAGGCGCGCCACTCTACTCTTTTTTTCCTACAGGTAAAGCTGAAAAAACCGTGCACGCCCGTTCTAGAGCAAGCGCTCGGGACAATCCACAGAAGCTGTGGATAACTCAGTGGACAACCCCCCTTTAAGGCTCGCAAAGCCCCATGGAATGGGGGCCGCAGTCAAACTGACGATTTTTTCACCAATAAAAAAAAGCCAGATTTTTCATTGACTTAAATTTCCATTGCAGGCTAACGGCGGCCCGACAAGGTAGATGACGGCGTGGTTACACATGCCGCAACTAATGTGCACAAGTACCCACCCACAGGTTATATCAGTGGCTTTTTTTGAAGCGACGGGCTGTAAAAATGTTACCGCAGGGGCAGACCGAGGACTTTTCAAATCGTTGCGGGCTCGCCACACTCCCGACCTACATCGCGACGGTGAGTGGGGTCGATGAAAGGAATTCTGTTATTCGCCGTATTGTTGCTGGCCATTTGCGCGATCTCTCTGGGGATCAATGCAGCGCTGCCGTCGCCGGACGGGGCGTTGTTTGCGATTGCCATCCTGTTGTCCGCCGCGTTCACCGCCGTGAGCCTGTGCATCGAACTGAGCGAAGGCCGCATCAATGACATGGGCGATGTGATGAAGGTCGTCGAGACCGGGCAATCCCTGCGCCTTACCCTGGCAGCGTATGGGCTGGGGTGCTCATTGGCGGCGGCCACCACCGTGCTGGTCTATCGCGGGCTATTGGGCGGCTGACAGAAAGTTTTTTGACTAGCACACTTCCCTTCCTCGATTCAATCCGTTACTATCCGCGGCGTTAGTACCAAGCTGAAAGTCAATTCTGGTCGAACAAATCCCCTGAACAACACGGGACCGACCACCTCGATGGTTTCCAGGTATCACTTGCGACGACACGGCCTTTGAACAAGCAAAGGGTGTCGCGAAGTCTCAATACTCTGACCGAACCAACCTGCAAATTGATCAGGATCTTCACCCCGGGCCCAGAACCTTTGCCCCTGTTGTGTTGCCTGCCCTCCTAAGTACCTACCTGCCAGCCCAAGCGCGCCTAACTTATTAGCGCTTCAAACTGGCTGCTTTGTTCCAGTCGGGTTCTTCGTTCGATCAATGGTGATCAACGTCACTGGAACGTTTTAACGTTGCACGGTTCTTAACCGTGTCATTTGTAGGAACACCAATAATATGTCCACTATCCACACTCAGGATGCCATTCGCACCCTCACCAACGCTTTTGCTCCAATGAACTGCCTGATCATGGCCGCTCGCAAAGGCTGCTTCAGCTTCACCCTGGTCAACGAACACGGCATCGCTCGTCACAGCGAACGCTTGTACCCCGATCAATACTCCAGCGCAGAACCGCTGCAGGCCGTGATCGAGCGTACCCGTCAGGCACTGGTTGCCTGATCGACCCGAGTCGCTGAAACACAAAAAACCCTGTTTAAAACACAGGGTTTTTTATTGCCTGGGATTTCTTGTTTGAGCTTTTGTACTAAGTTCAAATAGATATAACCGTTATAACTGGATGGCGAAGATGTTTTAAAAACAGTCCTTTACATCACAAATATGACACTACACTTCAACTCAAGCGGCATGATCCGCTTCCGGCGAGCCTGAGATCCGATCCACTGCTGCCAAGCCCCCCTCTCAGGCCTCGCCGACCACTTTCACGGATTGAGGCATGTATGGGTATCGCCGCCAGCGAATTGTGTCGTTATGTGATCCGGCCGACGTTGATGTACCTCGGTCGCCATAACCAGACTGCTGAATCCCTGCTGCTGGGCATTGCCGCCAGCCAGTCGGAACTCGGCTCAGCCTTGCACGACCGACGCGGGCATGGCCTGTACAGCATCACCGAACCTCGCCATCGCGCGTTGTGGGATAACTACCTGGCCCTGGACCCCGAGCGCGCCAGCCTGGTGCGCGGGCTGGCCAGCCAACACGCCTTTCTCAGCGCGCCCCAGCTTGAACTCACGGTAAACCTGCGTTACGCCACCGCCATCGCCTGGTTGCTGGTGGAGCAACACACGCCTGCACTGCCACCGCCGGGCGATGTTTTGGCCATGGCGCGTATCTGGAAAGAAATTTTTCACCCACAAGGAAGGCTGCGCGATTTCACTCAAGCGTGGCAAACCTGTGTTTCACCCATGAATCACGTGGTTTGCTGACCGGGCAATTTGCAAGATTCGGCAAAAAGCCTGAATTTTGGTCGGATTGTCCTACAAAACCGCTCTATCTCCTGCATTACAGCCTATAGCGCGATCTTAAATTTATTGATACTTTCCGCAGCGGTGATCACCACGGAGTTCTAATAATGAAAAAAGTAATGCTCAAGACCACACTTAGCCTCGCCGTTGCCATGGCATCCTCCCACCTGTTCGCAAGCGGTTTTGCACTCAACGAACAGAGCGTCAGCGGGATGGGTACGGGTTTCGCAGGTCGCTCTTCTTCTGCCGATGATGCAAGCACTGTTTACGGTAACCCTGCCGGTATGGCCCGCCTGAATGGCCAGCAAATCACGGGTGGTGTTGCGGCGATTGATGCCTCCACCGACATCAGCGATACCGGCGGTAACTCGCGCGGTTCCAACAAAGGTGACATGGTTCCGTTCACCGCGGTGCCATTCGGTTTCTACACCAACAAACTTAACGATCAGTGGGCCATCGGCTTCGGTGTCTACGCACCGTTCGGCCTGGTGACCGACTATGAAAACGGCTTCCAGGGCCGTGGCTTCGGCAGCAAGAGCGAAGTGAAGGTCATGACCTTCCAGCCAACTGTCAGCTACGCGTTCAATGATCGGGTGTCCATCGGCTTTGGCCCGACCATCAACCGGATTTCCGGTGTGCTGGAGTCGGACCGGACCCTTAACCCGGCCGTCAGCGATACCAACGTCAAGATCAAGGGTGACGATACCGCCCTGGGCTTCAACGTTGGTGTACTGGTCCAGGCGACCGACACCACCCGTGTTGGCCTGACCTACCACTCGAAGGTCAAATACAAGCTTGACGGGCACACCGAGGTATCGGGTCCTACCGCGACCCAAGGCTTCCTGCGTAACAACCGTTACGACGCTTCGTTGAAAATCGAAACCCCTGAGTCCTACGACCTGTCGGTCACCCAAGACCTGACCGATGCCTGGAAGCTGTACGGTGGTGCTACTTGGACCCGCTGGAGCCGCCTGAAGGAAATCACCGTCAACAACGAAGGCGTTACAGCAGCCGGCGGCGCACTGGCACCTAGCCAACTGAGCTCCATCACCGAAGAACAAGACTGGCACGACACCTGGGCCTACGCCGTGGGTACCTCGTACCAGTTGACCAAACAAGTGGTGCTGCGTACTGGCCTGACCTTCGACCAGTCCCCAACCAACAACACTGATCGTTCGCCGCGCATCCCGACTGGCGACCGTACAATCTTCAGTGTGGGCCTGGGCTACAAAGTCATGGATAACATGACCATCGACCTCGCGTACTCGTACCTGAAGGAAGAAGACGTCAAGGTTAACAACACCGCTAACCCACCATCGACAGCCAGCTACCGCGCCAAATACGAAAACAGTGCCAACGGTTTCGGCCTGGGCATGACCTACACCTTCTGATTCAGACCGGTGTAAAAAAGCCCCGCTCTCCTGCAAAAGGAGGCGGGGCTTTTTAGTGGCTGGCGATCAGGGCTTGGACGCTATCGCCGCCTCCACCGCCTTGATCAACTCCGGGCTGTCCGGCTTGGTCAAACTGGAGAAATTGGCAATCACCTTGCCCTGCCGATCGACCACGTACTTGTAGAAATTCCACTTCGGCGGCGCATCGGTCTGCTGCGCCAGCACCTTGAACAGGTGTACCGCATCCGGCCCCTTGACCTTCTGCGGCTCGGTCATGGTAAAGGTCACGCCGTAATTCACGTAGCAGACCTTGGCAGTCTCTTCGCCGGTCTTGGCTTCCTGCTTGAAGTCATCGGACGGTACGCCAATCACTTCCAGCCCTTCGCCTTTGTAGCGCTGATACAAGGCTTCGAGGCCCTTGAACTGCGGCGCGAACCCGCAAAAGCTGGCGGTATTGACGATGACCAGCGGCTTGCCGGCAAAGCGCTGGCACAGGTCGATGGATTCCTTGGCGCGCAGCTTGGGCAATTGCCCTTCGAGCAAGGGTGGGCAATCGGCGGCCATCGCCACGCTGCCAAAAGCAGCCATCAGCACGGGTACAGCAAGCCAGCGCATCTGCATGTCGAAACGTCCTTTAAAAGTACAGATATCGAACTTAACAGATCGACATACCCAGTTGCATCAACGCCAGCCCGCCATGCTGCCAGCCCCACCAGGCCAGCAGCACCAGCAACAACCCCGCAGCGGCTATCAAACCGCGCACCGCTATGCTCATGCCGCCTCCATCTGCGCCTGCAGCCGCGCCACGGGCCGCTCACGCACCGGCCAATTCAGGGCGGCGGCGAGCAGGCTCAAGAGAATCGCAACCTGCCAGATCAAATCGTAGTTACCGGTTCGATCATAGACCACCCCGCCCAACCAGCCGCCGAGGAACGAACCCAGTTGGTGGAACAGGAACACGATCCCACCGAGCATGGAGAGGTTTCGCACACCAAACAGGGTGGCGACCGTGCCATTGGTCAGCGGCACCGTGGACAGCCACAGGAAGCCCATGGCCATGCCGAATAGGTAAGCCGTGACTTCGGTGACCGGCGCCCACAGGAACAACACGATCACCACCGCACGCAGCAGGTACAAGCCCGTCAACAAGCGCGGCTTGGACATGCGCCCGCCCAGCCAACCGGCGGTGTAGGTACCGAAGATATTGAACAGGCCGATCAGTGCCAGCACCGTGGTGCCAACGGTCGCCGGCAAGTGTTGGTCAACCAGGTAGGCCGGCAGGTGCACACCGATAAACACCACTTGGAATCCGCAGACAAAAAAGCCGAACGCCAGCAGCCAGAATCCGGAGTGGGAGCAGGCTTCCTTCAGCGCTTCACGCAAGGTTTGCTGGCCAGCCATGACGGGCAGCGGCTTGTCTTTGAGCATGCTGACCAGCGGCAGGATCAACGCCACCATCAAGCCCAGTGCAAGCAAGGCGGCCGACCAGCCCAACCAGCTGATCAGGCCCAAGGTGCCGGGCACCATGGCGAACTGACCGAACGAACCGGCCGCACTGGCGATACCCATGGCCATGCTGCGTTTTTCCGGCGCCACGGCACGCCCGACCACGCCGAGAATCACTGAGAACGAGGTACCGGACAGGCCAATGCCAATCAGCAAGCCTGCACTCAGGGATAACGACCACGCCGAATCGGACATCCCCATCAACACCAGGCCCAGGGCGTACAGCACGCCGCCGACAAACACCGCTTTGGTTGCGCCGAAGCGGTCGGCCAGCGCGCCGGTAAACGGCTGCGCCAGGCCCCAGATCAGGTTTTGCAAGGCGATGGCAAAGGCAAACGTCTCACGACCCCAACCGAACTCGCTGCTCATCGGCGCCAGGAACAGGCCGAAACCATGCCGCACACCCAACGATAACGCCAGGATCAGCGCACTCCCTACAAGGATCCAACCACTGGTGCGCCACATCGAGGTCATTTCTTATTCTCCGTTCGCGGGTATATACCCGCTTGTATTTGAACAAACCCGCGCTCAGGCGAGTTCATCCAGCAAGGCCAACAAGGTTTCGCGTTTATCCGCGCCGAGTTGATCGATCAATTTCTGTTGCGCCGCTTCCCAGGCCGGCAAGGCCGCGGCCAGTCGCTCTGCTCCGGCGTCGGTAAGCAGCACCAGGCGGTTGCGCAGGTCATTGCCCTCGACCAACTGCACCAGCCCTTCGCACTCCAGCACCCGCAAGTTGCGCCCCAGGGTGCTGCGGTCCAGGCCCATGGCTTCGGCGAGGCTGGAAATACTCGGCTGATCCAGGCGCTGCAAGTTGCACAGCAAAGAATACTGGGCAACGTTGATCCCGAAGCCGTCGAGGGCGCCGTCGTAATGCCTGCTGACGCCACGGGCGGCACGTCGCAGGTTGGTACATAAACATTGGGAGGCAAGCATGGAGCGTGTATATACCCGCGATTAAGGAAATGCAAGAAAGTGTTACAGCGCCAGGCCGACCAACACCGCGACTTCCAACAGCTCCAGCAAGGCGCCGGCGGTGTCGCCGGTGGTGCCGCCGAGTCGGTTGATCATCAATTGGCGCAGCACCATAAAGCACAGCGCGGCCAGCAACACGGCGAGCCCACCACTGAAACCGCCGATGAGGATACAGGCCAGGCCGCTGAGGATCAGCACCTGCTGGCCGACGACTCTGGGTAAATGGTCCGACAGAGCCTGGCCCAATCCGCCTGCACGCACATAGCGCGTGGTCAGAAACAACGCGAGCATCGACGCGCGCCCAATCAACGGCGCCAGGATCAGCGCCGCGCCGCTGTGCTGCTCGATCAAGGCCACCAACGCGGTGAACTTGAGCAGCAACACCAGGCCCAGGGTCACTACCGCAATCGGCCCGCTGCGCGGGTCTTTCATGATGGTGAGGGTGCGCTCGCGGTCGCCAAAGCCACCCAGCCAGGCGTCCGCGCTGTCCGCCAGGCCATCCAGGTGCAGGCCGCCACTGAGCAATACCCAAGCGGTCAGCAGCAAGGCGGCGTGCAGCAACAACGGGGCGCCCATCAATGCCGTGTTCAGGGCCCAAAGCAGCACGCCGAATAACCCACCGACCAGCGGATAAAACAGCAGCGAACGCCCCAATTCCTGAGGCTGCGGCATGCCCGGCAAGCGAATCGGCAGGCTGCTGAGAAATTGCACGGCGATCCAGAACGGCAGCATGCTTATTCGACTTCCTTCAAGACGCCATCGGCGGCCACCTGCAGGCTGAACAACCCGCCATGGCCGACTTCAACATTCAGCAGTTGCTCCCGCGGCAACCCACGCGAGCGTGCCAGCAACAGGCGCATCACGCCACCATGGCTGATCAGCAACACGCGCTCACCGGCATACGCCCGATGCAAGCGTGAGACAGCGCCGAGAACGCGTTCAGAAAATTCGCTGACCGGCTCACCCTCAGGCGGCGTAAAGCTATAGGGGTCTGCCCAGAACAGGCCCAGGCCCTCTGCGTCGGTCTCCATGAGCGCTGCCGCGCTGTGCCCTTCCCAGGCGCCGAAATGCAGCTCTTGCAGGTCCTTTTCCAGGCTGACCGGAAGATCGAGCCGCGCGCCCAACTCATGGGCGAACAGTGCGCAACGCTGCAACGGCGAACTGATCAACCGATCCCAAGGCCCACGCGCAACCACGGCGGCGCGCATCTGCTCCCAGCCCTTGGCGGTGAGCGCATCATCCAGGCTGCCACGCAGGCCGCCGCCCAGCTCGGTTTCACCGTGGCGCAGCAGGTCCAGGTGCAAGGTCATGCGGGGCGGTCTGCCACGGCAGCTTCAGCGAAGGTCGCCATCTGCCCGTGCAGCGCGCACGCCAGGCGCAACAACGGCACCGCCAGCGCCGCGCCACTGCCCTCACCCAGGCGCAGACCGAGCTCCAGCAACGGCTGTGCGTCGAGGCTTTGCAACACATGACGGTGACCCGGCTCGGCGCCCCGATGGCCAAACAACAGCCACTCACGGCAGGCCGGATTCAAACGCGTGGCAACCAACGCCGCGACGCTGCAGATAAACCCATCCACCAGCACCACGATGCCTTGCTGGGCACAGGCCAGATAAGCCCCCACCAACGCAGCAATCTCAAAACCACCCAGATTGAACAGGGTTTGCAACGCATCGCCGCGCTGCGCCGCATGCAACGCCAGCGCGCGCTCGATCACCGCAACCTTGTGGCTGACGCCCTGGGCATTCAACCCGGTGCCCGGCCCCGTGAGGTCACTGACCTGACAGTCGAGCAGAGCACAGGCCAACGCACTGGCAGCCGTGGTGTTGCCGATGCCCATCTCGCCGCCGATAAACAACTGGGCACCCGTTTCACGGGCGCGCAGCACACTGTCCCGACCGGCTTGCAGCGCCAGGCGCCCCTGAACGTCAGTCATCGCCGGGCCTTTAACGAAATTCGCCGTGCCCGCGCCGATATTCAGGTGACGCACACCCGGCAAATCCAGCGACGGCGTGACGGTGCCGAGGTCGACCACTTCCAAGCGCGCATCCAACTGCCGCGCCAACACACTGATGGCCGCACCGCCGGTGACAAAGTTATGCAGCATCTGCCCGGTCACTTCCTGGGGAAACGCCGACACCCCCTCCGCAACCACACCGTGGTCCCCGGCAAAAATCGCAATCCACACCTGCTCCACCGACGGCTTGACCCGGCCCTGCAACCCAGCCAACTGCACCGCCAGCGCCTCCAACTGACCGAGGGAGCCGGCCGGCTTAGTCAACTGCTGCTGGCGCGCCAGAGCTTCTTCGTACACAGAGGCATCAATCGCCTTACAAGGGTTGATCCACCAAGTGTCAGTCATAACGCAGTACCTTTCAAAGTCATAGGCAGGCCGGCAACCGTCAGGACAACGCGCTGACACCGCTCGGCCAAAGCTTGATGCAGCCAACCGGCCTCATCCACATAGCGGCGAGTCAATTCGCCCAGCGGCACGACACCCAGACCGGTCTCGTTGCTGACAAAAATGATTTCACCCGGCAGCGAAGCCAGGGTTTCAAGCAATTGATCGCGCTCGAAAACGAGGCGATCGGCGTCTTCGAGCATCAGCAAATTGGTGAGCCAGAGGGTCAGGCAATCCACCAACAGACAGCGGTCGGCAGCAGCGTTTTCACGCAGCACACGCGCCAGCTCAAGAGGTTCTTCGACCAAACCCCAATGCTCAGGGCGACGCTGACGATGCAACGCAACACGCTCATTCATCTCCCCATCCAACGGCTGGCTGGTGGCGATGTAAATGACGGCCAACTCACTATCGCTGGCGAGCTTTTCAGCCAACCGACTCTTGCCGGAGCGGGCGCCACCCAAAATCAGTTGAAGCATGAGCTGCCCCCAATCAAAAACCCTACCTGCGATGCGAAGCGAGTCGCTTTTGATCTTGATCTTGCTGTTGGTCTGAAATCGCCCCGTAAACCACGCTGGCCGAACGCAGGCTTGAATCCGTGGGTAACCCGGCAGGACGCCGGGTTAGCCGCGCTGGGCCAAGGATGGCCCATCGCGGCGGCCCACGGATTCAAGCCGGAGTGAGGGCACACCGAGCCTAGGCGAGGTGCCGAGTGGTGGGGCGAAGACCTTTTGGTTACTTTTGGGTCTTTCCAAAAGTGACCCGCTGTAAGAGCGGAACCGTAGGTGGCCGTTACACCAGGAATGGATATGTACACCGGGAGACCGCTATCGGGCGCAAGTCGAATCGTCGCACCGCCCCTCCCACACTTTAACCGCGTGCACATAGTCAAATCCCGCATAGCTTGCGCAGTAAAGCAGTATCGAGGTGATTATCTACCAAGTCCGCCAACCGCTCGATATCCCGCTCACGCAAAGCGTGATAGTCAACCTCCTGCACATCCTGCAACCCAGCCCAACGCAGCAAAGCACTACAGGCAGCCGGGGTTTCAAACACCCCATGCAGGTAGGTCCCAAGAATCTGCCCATCTGCACTCAAAGCCCCATCACTGCGACCATCATCCAACTGCACCGCAGCCCGAGACAAACCATCGCCAGACGTCACCCCAGCATGAATCTCATACCCACTGACCTCAGCCCCCTCAAGCACCAACCGCCCCCGCACATTACGCAGTTGCTTCTCCTCTTCAAGCGTCGTACTAAACGCCAACAACCCCAACCCTTCACTGGACCCGGCAACCCCCTCTAACCCCAACGGGTCATGCACCTGCTCCCCAAGCATCTGCAACCCACCACAAATCCCCAACACCTTGCCGCCATAACGCAAATGCCGCACCACCGCCGCATCCCACCCATTGGCACGCAAATAGGCCAAATCACTGCGCACACTCTTGGACCCCGGCAAAATAATCAGATCCGCCGCCGGAATCGCCTGCCCCGGCCCAACAAACTGCAAATCCACCTGAGGATGCAGGCGCAACGGATCAAAATCCGTATGGTTACTGATGCGCGGCAACACCGGCACCACCACCTTGAGCACCTGCTCCGCCTTATCAATCTGACGCCGGTCAATACCGTCCTCAGCCTCCAGGTGCAGGTCCATCACATACGGCAACACCCCCACCACCGGCTTACCGGTACGCGCCTCCAGCCAATCCAGCCCCGGCTGCAACAAGGCGATATCGCCGCGAAAACGGTTGATGATAAAACCCTGGACCCGCGCCTGCTCGCTGGGCGACAGCAACTCAAGGGTGCCAACCAGATGGGCAAACACCCCACCGCGATTGATATCCGCGATCAGCAGCACCGGGCAGTCCACCGCCTCGGCGAAGCCCATATTGGCGATGTCATTGGCGCGCAGATTGATCTCCGCAGGCGACCCCGCGCCTTCGACCATCACCACCGGATAGGCAGCGCTCAACCGCGCATGGGAGGCCAGCACCGCCTGCATCGCGATGGCTTTGTAGTCGTGATAGGCCACCGCATTCATGCTGGTAACCGCCCGACCGTGGATGATCACTTGCGAGCCGGTGTCGCTGTTGGGTTTGAGCAACACCGGGTTCATGTCGGTATGCGGCGCCAGGTTGGCCGCCTGGGCCTGCACCGCCTGGGCGCGGCCGATTTCGCCGCCTTCGGCGGTCACGGCACTGTTGAGCGCCATGTTCTGCGGCTTGAACGGTGCCACCGCCACGCCCTGGCGCACCAGCCAACGGCACAGCGCGGTCACCAGGGTGCTTTTACCGGCATCGGAGGTGGTGCCTTGCACCATCAGCGTACTCATACCGCTTCCTTGTAGGCGGCCAGGGCCGCGTCGAGACGCTGCCAGTCGACGTCGGTGTCGGGCAGGCCGAAGCGCAGGCTGCTGTCGTGGGCAAACAGCCGCAGCAGGATGCCGCGCTGGGCCATGAATTCATGCATGCGCTCGGCGTGCGGTGTGATCAGCCATTGGAACAAGGCGCAGCCGCCCTGGGGCTGGAAGCCATGGCCTTCAAGCAAGGCATACAGGCGCTGGCCGGCTTCGATGCACCGCGCGCGTTGTCGCGCATGCCCGGCGGTGTCGCGCAGGCACGCCTGGCCCAGCACCCGTGTTGGCCCGCTGACCGCCCAGGGCCCGACTTGTTCGGCGAGCAACTTGAGCAACCGCCGTTCAGCCAGCACAAAGCCCAGCCGCACACCGGCCAGGCCGAAAAATTTACCGAACGAGCGCAGCACAATCAGGCCAACCTGATGCGCCTGGCTGGCCAGGCTCAATTGCGGAGTCACGTCCATGAAGGCTTCGTCCACCACCAGCCAGCCACCGCGCTGGGCCAGCCGTGTGTGCCAGTCGAGCAGGCGTTGTGGGCTCAAGCTCAGGCCAGTGGGGTTGTTGGGGTTGACCACCACCAGCACGTCGAGGCCGTCGAGGAAGAAATCGACTTCCTGCTCCTGCACTTCGCGCACCACGTAACCAGCGCGGCGCCAGGCTTCGGCGTGCTCGGCGTAGCACGGTGACAACACGCCGACTTTGCCGGCACGGCGCAGGCGCGGCAGCAGTTGGATCGCCGCCTGGGAGCCGGGCACCGGCAATAGATGGGCGGCGCCGTAATACTCGCTGGCGGCCTGTTCCAGGCCGTCGTCGGTTTCGGGCAAGCGTGCCCAGGCCCGCAGCGGGATCTCGGGGATCGGCCACGGCCACGGCGCGAGGCCGCTGGACAGGTCGAGCCAATCAGCCTCGGCAATCCCATACTGGAGCGACGCCTTGCGCAACCGACCACCGTGTTCAAGCATAGAATTGCGCCCCTGCACAAAGGATCAGCAGCCACAACCATACGCCGCGTTGCACCAGTTGCCAGCCTCGGTCGATGGAATCGGCATCCGCCGCCGGGCCTTCGCCCAATGGCGGACGCTGGTGCACTTCGCCGTGATAGATCGCCGCGCCGCCCAGTTCCACGCCCAGGGCGCCTGCACCGGCAGCCATCACGGGACCAGCGTTGGGGCTGTCCCAGGTCGGGCCCTGGGTGCGCCAGCATTTGAGGGCCAGTCGGGTCTTGCCCAATACGGCGTAGGTCAGCGCCACCAGGCGAGCAGGAATGTAGTTCAGCACATCGTCGATTTTTGCCGCAGCCCAGCCGAAGCGTTCGAAGCGTTCGTTGCGATAGCCCCACATGGCGTCGAGGGTGTTGCTCAGGCGGTAGAGCACCACGCCCGGCACGCCCGCGACGACAAACCAGAACAGCGCGGCAAACACCGCGTCACTGCCGTTTTCCAGCACCGACTCGGTGGCGGCGCGGGCGACTTCGGTGCGGTCGAGTTCGCTGGTCTGGCGGCTGACCAGGTAGCTCACGCGCTTGCGCGCTTCATCCAGGTCATCGCTGCGCAACGCCTGGGCCACCGGGATCACATGTTCGCCGAGGCTGCGCATGCCGAGGGCACAGTACAACGCGAGGATCTCCAGCACCCAACCGATATACGGCGCCCACGACAACGCGGTGGCCAGCAGGGTCAAGGGCACGACGGCGATAAACCAGGCAGTTACGCCATGGCTGCGCCAGCCGCGGCCGCCGCTGTTGAAACGCTGCTCGATGCGCCCGGCAAACGTGCCGAACGCTACCAGCGGATGCCAGCGCCTGGGTTCGCCCAGCAGCGCATCCAGCGCCACCGCAGCAACACACAGCAAGGCCACACTCATTGACTCACTCCCCACACATTCTCATACAACATGTCACTCAACGGCCGAGGCTCGGTCCAGCCTTCGAGCTGCAACATCGGTGCCGGATAGAACTCGGTAACGGGCCCCAGGCACAACACGGCCAGGGGTTTGGCGCCAGGCGGCAGGCCCAGCAGGTCGGCCAGGGCCTGGGGCTCGAACAGCGAGACCCAGCCCATGCCCAGCCCTTCGACGCGGGATGCCAACCACAGATTCTGGATCGCACAGGACAGCGAGGCCATGTCCATTTCCGGCAAGGTGCGACGCCCGAAGATATGCCGCTCACGATCATCCATCAGCGCCGCCACCAGCACTTCGGCACAGTCGTGGATGCCTTCGACCTTGAGCTTCATGAACTCATCGGAGCGCTCGCCCAACGCCTCGGCGGTGCGCACGCGCTCTTCCTCCACCAATTGCTGAATCTGCCCACGCAGCTGGCGGTCGCTGATGCGGATAAAGCGCCACGGTTGCATCAAGCCCACGCTCGGCGCCTGGTGCGCGGCCTGGAGCAGGCGCTGGAGCAATTCGGGGGCCACGCTGCCGCCGCTGAAGTGGCGCATATCGCGGCGTTCGGCGATGGCGCGGTAGACGGCCTGGCGGTCGGCCTCGGGGAAGGCGTTGTCGGTCATGGCCTCTTCGGGGGCAAGCCCCCTCCCACAGTTGACCGCGTTCCAAATGTGGGAGGGGGCTTGCCCCCGATGGCGGTCTCCTTGTCAGGCAAAAATAACGCGGCCACCGCTGCCGGATTCGACGGAAAGTAAAAGTGCACGTAGGACGCAGTCATCCGCCCCTGCCGATACACCGCCTCGGCGCCGCGCCCACCATTGGGGCTCAGGCCGCGCGCGATGGGCTCCCACGCCGTGGTGGTCAAGGAATGGTGGTAGGTATGCCCGCGCAATGTGCCTTCCGGCAGCTCGACATTTTGCAGGGCCAGGGCCGCGAGTTTCTTTTGCATCACCGCGTCGCCCTGCAACAGGCCGACCAGTTCGGCGCGGGTGCCGTCGACGTCGGTGAGCGAGTCGAGCAGATAGAGCATGCCGCCGCACTCGGCGAGCAAGGGCTTGCCGGCGGCGTGATGGGCACGAATGGCGTCAAGCATCGGGGTGTTTTCCGACAAGGCCTTGTGATGCAGCTCCGGATAACCACCGGGCAGATAGAGGCTGTCGGCGTCAGGCAATTCGCGATCGTGGATCGGAGAAAAGAATTTCAGCTCGGCGCCCATCGCCCGCAGCAGGTCGAGGCTGGCGCCATAGGTAAAGGCGAAGGCTTCGTCACGCGCCACCGCAATGCGCACACCGGCCAGCAATGGCTCGGCCTCGATCACCTGTGGAGCGGCGAAGGTCACCGGTGGCGGCAACGCGACTTCACAACTGCTGCCCAGGGCTTGGGCGGCGGCGTCCAGGCGCACGTCGAGGTCATTCAGCTCACTGGCCTGCACCAGGCCGAGGTGACGGCTGGGCAGTTCGATCCCGGTTTCGCGGGACAGCGCGCCGTACCAACGCAGGCCTTCGGTGAGGCTGCCTTCGAGTAATTGCGCATGGCGCAGGGTGCCGACGCGGTTGGCCAGCACCCCGGCGAACGGCAGGTCCGGCTGGTAGCGCGCCAGGCCCAGGGCCAGTGCGCCGAAGGTCTGCGCCATGGCGGTGCCGTCGATCACGCCGAGCACCGGCACGCCAAAGTGCCGCGCCAGGTCGGCGCTGGACGGCGTACCGTCGAACAGCCCCATCACGCCTTCGATCAGGATCAGGTCGGCCTCCCCCGCTGCTTCCCACAGCAGGCGACGACTTTCCTGCTCGCCCACCATCCACATGTCCAACTGATACACCGGCGCACCGCTGGCGCGCTCGTGGATCATCGGGTCGAGGAAGTCCGGGCCGCATTTGAACACGCGTACCTTGCGCCCCAGGTTGCGGTGCAAACGGGCCAGCGCGGCGGTGACGGTGGTTTTGCCCTGGCCAGACGCCGGTGCGGCGATCAAGACAGCCGGGCAATGACGGGGCTGGTTCAAAGTTCGACGCCCTTCTGTGCCTTGATACCGGCCTGGAAGGCGTGCTTGAGCATGCCCATTTCGGTAACGGTATCGCCCATTTCGATCAGTTCAGGCTTGGCGCCACGGCCGGTGACCACCACATGTTGCATCGGCGGGCGGGCTTGCAGGTCGCTAAGCACCTGGTCGAGGTCAAGGTAACCGTGCTTGAGGGCGATGTTCAGCTCATCCAGCACCACCAGGCCAATGGCCGGGTCTTGCAGCAGCTCACGGGACACCGCCCAGGCGGCTTCGGCGGCGGCGATGTCGCGCTGGCGGTCCTGGGTTTCCCAGGTAAAGCCTTCGCCCATTACATGGAAGCGCACTTGCTCGGGGAAGCGGCGGAAAAACAGCTCCTCACCGGTGCTGTTACGCCCCTTGATGAACTGCACCACGCCGCACTGCATACCGTGGCCCATGGCCCGGGCCAGCATGCCGAACGCCGAGCTGCTCTTGCCCTTGCCATTGCCGGTGAGCACCAGCAGCAGGCCGCATTCGTTGGGGGAGTTGGCGATGCGCTCGTCGATCACGGCTTTTTTGCGCAGCATGCGTGCCAGGTGGCGTTCGTCGCGGTCGGGGGTATCGGTCATGGCAGCTCTCCGTTGGGAGTGAACAAAAACGGCGGGCAGGAAAAACACATACAGACAGCCAAGCATCGCCCACCGTGATGCTGTTGAATGGTCCAGGCCGGTCTCCGGGCTCATGAGTGGCAGGCATGCCGACGCTGCGCCTTCCCATATCTCAGGCGATACAGTGGCAAAAAGGCAGCGTTTTTCTCATTTACCGTTGCGGGGGCAGCGCCGGGATCGCGGCAGCACTGTGTACAAGTGCGCTCACTCACCGGCTTCCCTGTTTCACCCTGTCGACCCACCGGTCACAGAGCACCTGAAACAAGCGGCGAAGGTTAGTGGGTTGGGGGTGGAGCGTCAATTAAAGACGCCACAAAACCAATGTGGGAGATTGTATGGTTGAGGGGCAAGCCTCAACCATAGAATCTCCCACATTTGGATCTTTTGCCGATTCAGGGGTTACGCGCCAGATTCCCTGGCAGTACGCGCTTGGCGCTGAGGTAGGCATTCTGCCAATACGCCTTGGACAGAGTGTCCAGCTTCACCGTACCGCCGGTTTGCGGCGCATGCACAAAGCGGCCTTCGCCGACGTAGATGCCGGCGTGGCTGACCTGGGAGCCGCCACCGGTGGCGAAGAACAGCAGGTCGCCGGTTTGCAGGTTCTGCTCGCTGACATCCTGGGCACGCATCACGATCAGTTCGCGGGTGGTGCGCGGCAGGGAAATGCCCGCCGCGTCACGGTACACAAAGCCGATCAGGCCACTGCAGTCAAACCCCGAATCCGGCGTATTGCCACCCCAACGATACGGCGTGCCAACCAGGCCCAGCGCGCGGAAGAGCACATCTTCGGCTGCAGGCGAATAATTCTGGCTGGAATAGTTGAACACCGGCTTGGGCTTGACCGCGACAGGCGCGGGCGGCGGTGGTCGGCTTGCGCAGGCGCTGAGCAGCGCGGCGCAAAGGATAAGAATCAGGCGGGCCGAGGTCGACATGTGCAGAACAATCCTGGTCTGGATGCGGCTTTCGCTGCCGAACGCTGAAAACCAGAACGCGCAAGCAAAGCTCGCGCGAACGGATTACAACAATATCCAGGGATTCTAGCGCTTACACGTCAAACTTCAAGTATCACTTTAAGTTTACTTGCTAGCGGTAACCGTAGTCGGGGCCATCGCGAGTGCGCGCTTGGCTTCGATGAAGGTTTTGCTCCAGTAGCTGTCACCCAGGCTATCGACCCGGACACCACCACTGCGGCGGCTGCTGGAGTGGATAAACTGGTTATCGCCCAGGTAGATACCGGCATGGCTGACACGACCACGGCCTGCAGTACTAAAGAAAAGCAGATCACCCGGCTTGAGGTTGTTGCGTGCGACCAACGGTGCTTTCACGTTGATCATTTCGCGGGTGGAGCGTGGCAGGTTCATGCCAGCTTCTTCACGAAACAGGTAGCCGATGAAACCACTGCAGTCGAAACCGGCTTCAGAGGTACCGCCAAAACGGTAACGGGTACCGATCAGGGACATGCCGCGTTCGAGGATGCTGTCGGCCAGGACTGGAAGCTGGTAAGGCTTGTTGCCGCCGAAGTTGGCGAGTTCGTTCTCAGTGGCCTGCTCTTCTTTATAAAGAGCGTCCTCATAGACAGTGGAGGACTGCGCTGCGACGAATTTTGCCTGGGATTGTTGTTGAGGTTTTTGCTGCTCAACCACCTGTTGAGGGTGGGAGGCGCAACCAAACAACAGGGTAACGAGTGCGAGAGGCACGAGGGGTGCGAAGCGATTTAGCATGGGCACGACCGTGGCTGATATGTAAAGAAGCCGAGACTATGCCCTCTATCACATCGATTTGCAAATTCAATCGTGATCTATGTGACTTCTTGTTTGGACTATGACATCTAAGCCCTTAACACCCTATGCAACCCATTTGCGTGGCCAAACCGGCCCAAACGCGGGTTTTCTGACGCCTGGAATTTGCCAAAAGCCCCGTAAACAAAGGCTTGGCTACCAGCCGAGGGTTTCCTTGAGGAAGGGAATCGTCAGCTTGCGCTGAGCCTGCAACGAGGCTTGATCGAGCTGTTCGAGCAAATCGAACAAGGCGCTCATGCTGCGGGTACCACGCGTGAGAATGAAGTGCCCGACTTCGTCGGTGAGGTGCAGGCCGCGACGCGATGCGCGCAACTGCAGGGCGCGCAATTTATCTTCGTCGGACAAGGGGCGCATCTGAAAGATCAGCGCCAGGGTCAGGCGCGATTTGAGGTCGGCCAGCTTGACCGGCAGCTCACGCGGCGAGGTGGACGCGGCAATCAGCAGGCGCCGGCCGCTGTCACGCAAGCGGTTGAACAGGTGAAACAGCGCCTCTTCCCACTCCGCCTTGCCAGCGATGGCCTGCAGGTCGTCCAGGCACACCAGTTCGTACTGCTCAAGCTGATCGAAGATGCCGATACCGCGGTCCATCAACTCAGCCAGCGGCAAGTAAACCGCCGGCTCGCCCATCTGCTCGAAACGCAGGCACGCCGCCTGCAACAGGTGGGTACGCCCCACGCCGTGCTTGCCCCACAGATAGATCAGGCTTTCGGTCCACCCGGCGTCGGCTTCGCAGAGCCGCTCGACATAGCCGAGTGCAGCGGCATTGGCGCCTGGGTAGTAGTTGATAAAGGTGGCGTCATCACGCAGACGCACACCTAAGGGCAGCTGAATCGGTTTCATGCTGACTGAACGGCTCCAAACGAACCGTTAGTGGCCTCTGTGTAAAGTTTGCAAAGTTTATACCCGTGACGCCGGGCGCACAATGCAGCAGACCACAAGCAAAATCAAAGGTTTGCGTTAACTTGGCGGTTTTGCGCAAATAGTTTGACAGCCTATCGCCATAAACTACAAACCCGGCCGAAGCCGGGTTTGTGACGCAGCGGTTACAGGTCCGGGTCTTCGACGCCCGTATACACATCCGAATCCTTGTATAGATCATGCACATGGCGCACCAGCACCATGATCACCGCCGCCACCGGCAGCGCCAGCAGGATCCCGGTAAAGCCGAACAGCTCACCGCCCGCCAGGATCGCAAAGATCACCGCCACCGGGTGCAGGCCAATCCGATCGCCGACCAGTAATGGCGTCAGCACCATGCCTTCGAGGGCCTGGCCGACCATGAACACCGCGACAATCCCCAGCATCGGGTACAGGTCGCCGCCGAACTGGAATAGCCCGGCAACCAACGCCGCACCGATACCGATCACAAAGCCCATGTACGGCACGATAGCCGCCAGGCCGGCAATCAAGCCGATCAACAGGCCCAGCTCCAAGCCAATAGCCATCAAGCCGGCCGCGTAGATGATCCCCAGGGCCAGCATCACCAGCAGTTGGCCACGCACGAACGCGCCGAGCACCTCATGGCATTCGCCGGCCAGGGACACGATGCGCTCTTCGTTGTTGCGCGGCAGCAGGCTGCGGATCTTGGCCATCATGATGTCCCAGTCACGCAGCAGGTAGAACGCTACCACCGGGATCAGCACCAGGTTGGTCAGCCAGCCGATCAGCGCCAGGCTGGAGGCGGTCGCCTGGCTGAGCACCACACCGACGATATCGGTGGTCTGGCCCATATGCTCGCTGATGGCTGCCTTGACCTTGTCGAACTTCCAGAAGCCATCGGCCAATCCCAGTTTGGCCTGGGCCCACGGCATCGCCGTGTGCTGCAGCCAATCGAGCATCTGTGGCGCCAGCTCGTACAGGCGGAACAGCTGCTTGGCCAGCATCGGCACCAGCACCAGCACCAACGCGGTGATGATCAAGGTGAACAGGGCAAACACCGCCACCACGCCCAGGGTGCGCGACAGGCCGGCTTTTTCCAGGCGATCCACCACGGGATCGAACAGATAGGCCAGCAGCAACGCAACCAGGAACGGCGTCAGGATCGAATGCAGCAAGAACACAAAAACGCACAGCAGGACGATCCCGCCAAGCCACACCCAACGACGCGTATCCGCCATAAACCACTCCATCTGTTATTTGCTTCTATATAGAAAGAAACTTTTTACCAACGAAAACGCAGCTGCGCCTGAGGCTCTGGTGCTACAACCGGTTGCGTGCCATCGACCACCGGTTG
Organism: Pseudomonas sp. S09G 359; assembly: GCF_002843605.1. Taxonomy (NCBI): domain Bacteria; kingdom Pseudomonadati; phylum Pseudomonadota; class Gammaproteobacteria; order Pseudomonadales; family Pseudomonadaceae; genus Pseudomonas; species Pseudomonas sp. S09G 359. Next base: position 4,974,003 of record NZ_CP025263.1, read on the forward strand.
CTGCACCGGCGCCTCGCCAGCAGGCACCTCCTGCAACTTGGCCAGGCTCAACTGGGTGCGCAACTGCTCGGCACTGCCATTCACGCGATACACAATGCGATTGCCATCCACCAACAGTGGCTGGCCACCAAACGGCTCCAACAGATGCCCCAGGGCGGCGTAGCGCTCCAGGGTCATGCCCTGCACTTCCAGGAGTTGCTCGGCACTTACCCCTGGCTTGACCGCAAAGCGCGGCGCGAGTTTTTGGCTGACGGCGAGCAGCACGGCGTCGGCCACCGCAGCGGTGTCGGCGCCTTGCGCCGTGCCCTGTTCGCTCTTGTCGCCCAGCCACAGGCGCCACTTGGCCTGCCACTGGCTGCCCTCCTGGCGCGCATGCACGGCGAGCAAGGCGTCGGCGCCGTAGCGTTCCGAGGCGGCGCGCAATGGCGTGGCGTCGGCGCTTTCCAGATTCGGTGCAGTGGCGACAACTTGCTCCTCCAGGTCGCCCAACGGCAGACGCAGTGGCAGGCCACGGTGTTGTGCCGCACGGCGCAGTGCTGCCGCGATGGTCTGGCCATCACCCACCAGGCTGCTGCCTTCGGTAGAGTCGTTCAGCCACCAGCCGAGGATCGAGGGGCGATTGCTGCCCCAGATCGACAGGCCCGCGTCACGCAGCGCACGGTCGGTGCTGACCGGGTCGAAATCCACCTGCAGGCTCTCGGGCGGGCCGGCGTCATAGCCGTACTGAGTGATAATTTGCTGCGGGTCCTTGCGGATCGCCGCCAGCCCTGGGCCATCGGCGGCCTTGGCGTCGCCGGTGAGGCGGATCACCAGAGTCTGCACGGCGCGCTGGGTGGCCTGGTCGCGCTCTTGCGGCGATTGGCTGCTGACAGGTTCAAGTACTTGATAGAGGCCATTGAGGGTTTCGGCATGACTCGCCAGGCTGACCAACGACAAACAGCCCACAAATAAGAATTTACACAGACGCATGGAAGATTCCCGAACGACAAATTTAGCGGCTGGAACAGACCGCGTGAACTCGGTTTGGCAAGGCTGTGACCACAGCTACCGGCAAAACATTCACAGGGTCTTGGTAAGTTTTCATGCTGTCATAACGACAGCTGGTTCAAGGCTATACCTTAATACGCGCCATGGCAGAGCCGATTAGCATTTTTTTAACCGGCTTTTTTAACCTATATGGCCCTGCCCGTCGGCCCGAGGATGGCCGCTGCCCCTCAAGCCTGATAAAATCGCGCGCCTTCGCAGACCGTCAACGGCTAGGCCTTTTACCCAAAGCGCCTGCCCACTCGGTCGTTACCCCTGAATCCCCCCTAAAGGCCTGGATCATGAGCAAGCAACCCTCCCTGAGCTACAAGGACGCCGGTGTAGACATCGACGCCGGTGAAGCATTGGTCGAACGCATCAAGAGCGTCGCCAAGCGCACTGCGCGCCCCGAAGTCATGGGCGGCCTGGGCGGTTTTGGCGCCCTCTGCGAGATCCCGGCCGGCTACAAGCAGCCCGTGCTGGTTTCCGGCACCGACGGTGTAGGCACCAAGCTGCGCCTGGCACTGAACCTGAACAAGCACGACAGCATCGGCATCGACCTGGTTGCCATGTGCGTCAACGACCTGGTGGTCTGCGGCGCCGAGCCATTGTTCTTCCTGGACTACTACGCCACCGGCAAGCTCAACGTCGAGACCGCTACCCAAGTGGTCACCGGCATTGGCGCTGGTTGCGAACTGTCGGGTTGCTCCCTGGTCGGCGGCGAAACCGCTGAAATGCCAGGCATGTACGAAGGCGAAGACTACGACCTGGCCGGCTTCTGCGTCGGCGTGGTAGAAAAAGCCGACATCATCGACGGTTCCAAAGTCGCCGCCGGTGACGCCCTGCTGGCCCTGCCATCCTCCGGCCCGCACTCCAACGGCTACTCGCTGATCCGCAAGATCATCGAAGTGTCCGGCGCCGACATCGAGAACATCCAGCTCGACGGCAAGCCACTGACCGACCTGCTGATGGCGCCAACGCGCATCTACGTCAAGCCACTGCTCAAGCTGATCAAGGACACTGGCGCGGTCAAGGCCATGGCCCACATCACTGGCGGCGGCCTGCTGGACAACATCCCGCGCGTATTGCCAAAAGGCGCCCAGGCGATTGTCGACGTGGCCAGCTGGCAGCGCCCTGCTGTGTTCGACTGGCTGCAAGAGAAAGGCAACGTCAACGAAACCGAAATGCACCGCGTGCTGAACTGCGGCGTGGGCATGGTCATCTGCGTGGCGCAAGAGCACGTTGAAACCGCGCTGAACGTACTGCGTGAAGCGGGCGAGCAACCATGGGTTATCGGTCAGATCGCCACCGCCCCTGAAGGCGCGGCCCAGGTTGAACTGAAGAACCTCAAGGCTCATTAATGTCCCAGACCTGTGATGTCGTGGTGCTGCTTTCCGGCACCGGCAGTAACTTGCAGGCCCTGATCGACAGCACGCGCACCGGCGACAGCCCGGTGCGCATCGCTGCGGTGATCTCCAACCGCAGCGACGCCTACGGCCTGCAACGCGCCAGGGACGCGGGCATCGAAACCCGCTCGCTGGATCACAAGGCTTTCGAGGGCCGCGAGGCCTTCGACAGCGCCTTGGTCGACCTGATCGACACCTTCAACCCCCAACTCGTGGTACTGGCCGGCTTCATGCGCATCCTCAGCGCCGATTTCGTCCGCCACTATGAAGGGCGCCTGCTGAATATCCACCCTTCCCTGCTGCCCAAATACAAAGGCATGCACACGCATCAACGCGCCCTTGACGCCGGTGACAGCGAGCATGGCTGCAGCGTGCACTTCGTCACCGAGGAACTCGATGGCGGGCCTCTGGTCGTACAGGCAGTGGTTCCGGTAGAGTCTGACGACTCGGCGCAGAGCCTTGCGCAACGGGTTCACACCCAGGAACACAGGATTTATCCGCTGGCTGTTCGCTGGTTTGCCGAGGGGCGGTTGATTCTTGGCGACCAGGGTGCATTATTGGACGGTCAGTTACTTGCGGCCAGCGGCCACTTGATTCGAACCTAGGAGATTTTATGCGTCGCGCCTTGCTCTTCGCTTTTGCGCTGTTCGCCTTGCCTGCCGTGCAAGCAGCAGACCTACACCCTTTCTCCGTCAGCTACACCGCCGACTGGAAACAGTTGCCCATGAGTGGTTCGGCTGAACGCAGCCTGACCAAAAACGACAACGGCTCCTGGACCTTGAATTTCAAGGCCTCCATGATGATCGCCAGCCTGACCGAAACCAGCGTGATCCTGTTTGACAAGGACACCCTGCAACCGAAGAGCTACACCTTCGAACGCGGCGGCCTGGGCAAGGCCAAGAAGATCAACCTGGATTTCGACCAGTCCGCCAAGAAAGTTACTGGCTTTGAAAACAAGGACCCGGTCAACGTCCCTCTGCAAAGCGGCATGCTCGACAAGTCGACCTACCAGTTGGCCCTGCAGCGCGACGTGGCTGCCGGCAAGAAAAGCATGAGCTACAACGTGGTTGAAGGCACCGACGTCGACACCTACGACTTCCGCGTGATCGGCCCGGAAAAGGTCCAGACCAAGGTCGGTTCCATCGACGCAATCAAGGTTGAGCGCGTGCGTGACCCCACTCAAAGCAAGCGCATCACCCAGATGTGGTTTGCCAAGGACCAGGGCGGCATTCTGGTTGCCCTGCGTCAGGTCGAGACCGACGGCAAGGAATACAACATCATGCTGCAGGACGGTACCGTTGACGGCAAGGCTGTCAAAGGTAGCTGATGGGATGATGGATTAAAAAAGAGCCTCGCTGAATGCGGGGCTTTTTTTTGCCTGCTGGTTTTGTTTTGAAGCTTCTATCGCTATCGGGGGCAAGCCCCCTCCCACCTTTGGAACGGAGCTGGCTTGCCTGCGATGACGCCAGTCGGGTCAATACCGGGCTGAAAGCCTTACCCGAACATGAAACTTTTGTCATAAAACTCAGCACCCTGCGGCGCAATGTCGCGGTTTACGCGGCCTTCAGCACTGTTGCGTTTTCTGCAATGAATTGTTGCGCGGAAAATCGGTTTACTTAGCAAGCTAACAAAATATATAACAAAGACCTGCGACGACTTGCCGCAGACCCCACCAGAGATTGGAGCAAGCAGATGACTGTAAAAGTAACTGAGCGCGACGACGAACATATGTCCCATGAAGCGGTAGCCCACGGGATTCACATCTGGGACGTACATCAACAAGACCAACTGGTCGGCATGTTCCATAACGAGAACGAAGCCCACAATTATAAAAACGAGCTCGAAACTCTCGAAATGAAGCGCCAGGCACAGAGCTCGTGAAACACTGAAATTGTATAGGCACCCGAGCGCCACGCAGCGGGGGTGCCTGTAAAACACAAACCCCGCCTTTTGAGCGGGGTTTGTGTTTTTTGGGGGCTGCTGCGCAGCCCGACGCGGGCAAGCCCGCTCGCCACAGGAGCGTTAATGCTTTACCACATCAGGTCATCGGGGATCTGGTAGGCGGCATACGGGTCATCCTCATCCGGCACCTGGCTTTCGGTGAGGATGTTGAGCTGCACGATGCGCTCCGGTGCGCGCTCCTGGATCTTCAGCGCCGCTTCGCGCGGGATCACCTCGTAACCGCCGCCGTGGTGCACGATCGCCAGGGAGCCGTTGCTCAGTTTGTTACGCATCAAGGTGTTGACCGACAGGCGCTTGACCTTCTTGTCGTCCACGAAGTTGTAGTAGTCCTCAGTGGTCAGCTTGGGCAGGCGCGAGGTCTCGATCAGTTGCTTGACCTGCGCCGTACGGGCCTTGGCCTCGGCTTTTTCCTGCTGCTGGCGGTTCAGCTCCTGGTCGCGCTTGACCTTCTCGGCCTGCGCCTCGGCAGCCAGGCGGGCCTGGGTGTCATCAGCCTCGATCTGGCCCTTATGGACCAGGCGCTGCTGCTTCTGTTTTTCTTTGCCGACCTGCTTGGCCTGCTTTTGGTTGACCAGACCTGCTTTGAGCAACTGGTCGCGAAGGGAAATGCTCATGGTGCTTACTCACTTAGGCAACTGCTCAACCGCAGCTGGACACATTTTTTTCCTGACGTTTGGCTTCGCCCCACAGGGCGTCCAACTCTTCGAGGGTGCAATCTTCTATGGGTTTGTGCGTATCGCGCAATGCCTGTTCGATAAATCGGAAACGTCGTTCGAACTTGGCATTCGCGCCACGCAGCGCGGTTTCCGGGTCGACCTTGAGGTGCCGGGCCAGGTTGACCGCCGCGAACAGCAGGTCACCGACCTCATCGGCGATGGCCGCAGGGTCGTTGTCGGCCATGGCCTCGAGCACTTCATCCAGCTCTTCGCGCACGTTATCTACCACCGGCAAGGCGGACGGCCAGTCGAAGCCGACCTGGCTGGCGCGCTTTTGCAACTTGGCGGCACGCGACAGCGATGGCAGCGCCGTAGGCACATCGTCGAGCAGGGAAAGTTGCTCTGGCGCGTCGGATTTTTCCGCACGTTCCTCGGCCTTGATCTGCTCCCAACGCGCCTTGACCTGCTCTTCACTCAGTTGAGGAATGTCCAGCGGCGCATACAGATCACCGCTCGGGAACACGTGGGGATGGCGGCGGATCAGCTTGCGGGTGATGCTGTCGATCACCCCGGCAAATTCAAAACGCCCTTCTTCCCGCGCCAACTGGCTGTAATACACCACTTGGAACAGCAGGTCGCCCAACTCACCCTGCAGGTGATCGAAGTCGCCGCGCTCGATGGCGTCGGCGACTTCGTAGGCTTCTTCCAGGGTGTGCGGCACGATGGTGGCGTAGGTTTGCTTGATGTCCCACGGGCACCCGTATTGCGGGTCCCGCAGGCGGCTCATCAGGTGCAGCAAGTCTTCAAGTGAATACATCGATCTTTTTCCGCTGAAGATCAAATGTGGGAGGGGGCTTGCCCCCGATAGCGGAGTGTCAGGTGCCAGATTCTTGGTTGACCCACCGCAATCGGGGGCAAGCCCCCTCCCACATTTCAGATTGTGTTCATCCCGCTATTCATGGGGTACGGTTGCGGCGTGTCTCGATGATGTTCGGCAACTGCGAAATCCGCCCCAGCAACCGTCCCAATGCATCCAACCCCGGAATCTCGATGGTCAGGGACATCAACGCGGTGTTGTCCTCTTTGTTCGAGCGGGTGTTGACCGCCAGCACGTTGATCCGCTCATTGAGCAGCACTTGCGAGACGTCACGCAGCAAACCGGAACGGTCGTAGGCACGGATGACGATGTCCACCGGGTAGGTGAGCACCGGCACCGGGCCCCAGCTGACCTGGATGATCCGCTCCGGCTCACGCCCGCCCAACTGCAGCACCGAGGCACAATCCTGGCGGTGAATGCTCACCCCACGGCCCTGGGTGATGTAGCCGACAATGGCGTCGCCCGGCAACGGCTGGCAGCACCCGGCGATTTGCGTCATCAGGTTGCCCACCCCCTGGATCTGGATATCGCCGCGCTTGCCGGGCTTGTAGCCGGTGGCTTTGCGTGGGATCAGTTCCAGCTGTTCGCTGCCGCGTTCCGGCTCCACCAACTGCTGGGCCAGGTTGACCAGTTGCGCCAGGCGCAGGTCGCCGGCACCGAGGGCCGCGAACATGTCTTCGGCGATCTTCATGTTGGCTTTTTCGGCCAACTTGTCGAAGTCCACCTGGGGCAGGCCCAGGCGCGCCAGTTCGCGTTCGAGCAGGGTCTTGCCGGCGGCGACGTTCTGGTCGCGCGCCTGCAACTTGAACCAGTGGACGATCTTCGCCCGCGCCCGCGACGTGGTGATGTAGCCCAGGTTCGGGTTCAGCCAGTCGCGGCTCGGCGTGCCGTGCTTGCTGGTGATGATCTCGACCTGCTCACCGGTTTGCAGGCTGTAGTTGAGCGGTACGATGCGCCCGTTGATCTTGGCGCCACGGCAGTTGTGGCCGATCTCGGTGTGCACGCGGTAGGCGAAGTCCAGCGGTGTGGCGCCCTTGGGCAAGTCGATGGCGTGGCCGTCGGGCGTGAAGATGTAGACCCGGTCCGGCTCGATATCCACCCGCAGCTGTTCGGCCAGGCCGCCGATGTCGCCGAGTTCTTCGTGCCATTCCAGCACTTGGCGCAGCCAGGAGATTTTTTCTTCGTACTGGTTGGACCCGGCCTTGACGTCGGTGCCCTTGTAGCGCCAGTGCGCACACACGCCCAGTTCGGCCTCTTCGTGCATGGCGTGGGTGCGGATCTGCACTTCCAGCACCTTGCCCTCGGGGCCGATCACCGCAGTGTGCAGCGAGCGATAGCCGTTTTCCTTGGGGTTGGCGATGTAGTCGTCGAACTCCTTGGGAATGTGCCGCCACAGGGTGTGGACGATGCCCAGCGCGGTGTAGCAATCGCGCATTTCCGGCACCAGCACACGCACCGCGCGCACATCGTAGATCTGGCTGAACGCCAGGCCCTTGCGCTGCATTTTGCGCCAGATCGAATAAATGTGTTTGGCCCGGCCGCTGATATCGGCGTCCACGCCGGTGGCCTGCAACTCGGAACGCAGCTGGCCCATCACGTCGGTGATAAAGCGCTCACGGTCGAGTCGCCGCTCGTGCAGCAGCGTGGCGATCTGTTTGTATTGGTCGGGCTCGAGGTAGCGAAAGGACAAGTCCTCCAGCTCCCACTTGATATGGCCGATACCCAGGCGGTGAGCCAGCGGCGCATAGATATCGAAGACTTCACGAGCGACGCGATTGCGTTTCTCGTCGTCGGCGGTTTTCACCGCACGGATCGCGCAGGTGCGTTCGGCCAGCTTGATCAAGGCGACGCGGACGTCGTCGACCATCGCCACGAGCATCTTGCGCAGGTTCTCGACCTGGCCCTGGGTGCCCAGCACCATGGACTGACGCGGGCTGAGGCTGGCACTGATGGCGGCCATGCGCAGCACGCCGTCGATCAGCTTGGCCACCACGGCGCCGAAACGCTGGCTGACCGTCGGCAACTGGATATGCCCTTCACGCACGCCGCGATAGAGCACGGCGGCGATCAGCGAATCCTGGTCGAGCTTGAGATCGGCGAGGATCTCGGCGATTTCCAACCCGGTGCGAAAGCTTGAAGTGCCTTCGGCCCACAGGTTCTTGGCCGCATTGTCTTGCTGCTCAGACTCACGAGCGAACTCGCAGGCTGCTTTCAAGGCTTCACGGTCCAGTGCCGGGTCGACACTGATGGCATGATCCAGCCATGCCTCGAGATTGATACTGCCGTCGGTGTTGATCGGCTGGTGTGCTCTCACCTGTACCATCTTGCTTACCTTCCCTACGACGCACCTTGGATGCGCCAAAAATCATCGCCGACTTTTGCTGCAAACTCCCTGGCAGATCACGGCCCTGGAGAATGCAGGCCAGTCGGATTAAACGGGCATCCTAGCCCGCTTCAAATAACGCCATGGCCTCGACATGCGCAGTCTGCGGAAACATGTCGAGGATCCCGGCACGTTTTAGCCGGTAGCCTTGCTTGACCAACTCAACCGTGTCCCGCGCCAGCGTGGCCGGGTTGCAGGACACATACACCAGGCGCTTGGCCCCCAGGGTGGCGAGCTTACGCACAACCTCCAGGGCACCGTCACGGGGTGGGTCCAAGAGTACCGCAGAAAAGCCCTGTTTGGCCCACTGCGCGTCAATCAAAGGCTGGGACAAATCGGCCTGAAAAAACTGCGCATTATGCAAATTGTTGCTGACGGCGTTGAGCGCCGCCCGCTCGACCATGGTCTGCACGCCTTCCACCGCCACGACTTCGCGAACTTGTTTAGCCAGCGGCAAGGCAAAGTTGCCAAGGCCGCAAAACAAATCCAGCACGCGCTCATCCGGCTGCGGCGCCAGCCATTCCAGGGCCTGGGCGACCATCGCCTCGTTAACCCCGGCGTTGACCTGGACAAAATCGCCTGGCCGGTAAGCCAGTTCCAGGTCCCAGGCCTCCAATCGAAAACCGAGCGCCTGGTCAGGCTCCACGGGCTCCGGTTGGCCCTCGCCATGCAGCCACAATTGGGCTTCATGGAAAGCACAAAATTCTTTCAACACCTGCAGGTCCGCGTCCGACAACGGCGCCATATGCCGCAGCAACACGGCGATGGATGAACCACTGAACAGTTCCACATGCCCCAAGGCCTGCGGTTTGCTCAGGCGGCGCAGCATGTTCGGCAAGCGCTGCATGATCGGTTGCAAGGCCTGTACCAGCACCGGGCAATCATCGATGGCAACGATGTCCTGGCTGGCCACGGCGCGGAAGCCCACCTCGAGGGTTTTCGCCTTGGCGTCCCAACGCACGGCCACACGCGCACGGCGTCGGTAGCCGAATTCCGGCCCACTCAAAGGCGCTGCCCACTCTTGCGGTTCGACACCGGCCACGCGGGACAGTTGCTCGGCGAGCATGCGCTGTTTCAGGGCGAGTTGTTCGTCATGGGGCAAATGCTGCACGCTGCAACCGCCACAGCGGCCAACATGTGCACACGGCGCCGGGCGGCGCAGTTCGCTGGCTTTGAAAACGCGCTCGGTACGCGCCTCGACCACTTTGCCATGGGCGCCCAGTACCCGCGCTTCGACCTCTTCGCCGGCGAGCGCGCCGTTGACGAACCAGGTGCGGCCTTCAAAGAACACGATGCCACGGCCGTCATTGGCCAGGCGCTCGATGGTCAGGCGTTGTTTCTTGCCCACGGGAATCTGTGGGGCCCGGCTGCCGCCCGTCGGTTGGAAGCGCAGGCCTCTCTCGTGCTTGGCCATCAGTTGGGTTCGTCGAAGATGCCGGTCGACAGGTAACGGTCGCCTCGGTCACAGATGATCGCGACGATCACCGCGTTTTCCACTTCTTTGGACAGGCGCAACATGCCCGCCACGGCGCCACCGGAGGACACGCCGCAGAAAATGCCTTCTTCACGGGCCAGGCGGCGCGTGGTGTCTTCGGCTTCACGCTGGGCCATGTCGATGATGCGGTCCACACGGGTCGCGTTGTAGATCTTCGGCAAATACTCTTCGGGCCAGCGGCGGATACCGGGGATAGCCGCGCCTTCCATCGGTTGCAGGCCAACGATCTGGATCGCCGGGTTCTGCTCCTTGAGGTAGCGCGAGTTGCCCATGATGGTGCCGGTGGTGCCCATGGAACTGACGAAATGGGTGATGGTGCCCTGGGTCTGGCGCCAGATTTCCGGGCCGGTGCTGGTGTAGTGCGCCTCAGGGTTATCGCCATTGGCAAACTGGTCCAACACCACGCCACGGCCTTCGGCGGCCATCCGCTCGGCGAGGTCGCGGGCGCCTTCCATGCCCTCTTCCTGGGTCACCAGCACCAACTCGGCGCCATAGGCAGTCATGGCTGCCTTGCGCTCGGCGCTGCCGTTGTCGGGCATGATCAGCACCATCTTGTAGCCCTTGATCGCGGCAGCCATGGCCAGGGCGATCCCGGTGTTACCCGAGGTGGCTTCGATCAGGGTGTCGCCGGGCTTGATCTGCCCGCGCAGCTCGGCGCGGGTGATCATCGACAGCGCCGGGCGGTCTTTTACCGAGCCGGCCGGGTTGTTGCCCTCGAGTTTAAGCAACAGGGTATTGCTGGTTTCACCCGCCATGCGTTGCAAGCGGACCAGGGGCGTGTTGCCGACGCAATCGGCGATTGTAGGGTACTGCAAGGTCATGGCGTATTCGCAATCCAGACTGCGGGGGCGAACATCATACCGGGAAAGGCCGGCGGGCCATATCACGCAAAGTGCGGTGCTTATGGCTTAAAGGAATAAGCGAGGAAGGTGGTGGCTGTGAGAGCCCTATCGGGGGCAAGCCCCCTCCCACACTGGAGCGCATTCTCATGTTGGAACGCGGTCAATGTGGGAGGGGGCTTGCCCCCGATGGCCGCGCCTCGATAACCCGCCTAGCCCAAATCCCCGCCGCCATGATTTCTCTGAAACACCTCCTCCCCCATCGCCGCAATCTGCCCTTCGATCAACGCCTCGAACGGTTTGAGCAACGGCTCGAAGGACACCGGCGCCTCCAACACCTGCAACGCCTGCACGATAGCTTCAACAGTCGACAACGCCCCCGGCCCTGGCGCCTTGCGCAGTCGATAACGCGATACGCCGCCCGCAGCCAACGTCACCCGTGGCAACGCCGCCAGCAAGGGGTTGAGGTGCAACAGTTTGCGCGCCTTGCGCCAGGTGCCGTCGGGCACTACCAGCAACAGCGGTTGATCGTTGGGCGCATAAGCGTGCAGCGGCTGGGCATCGTCAGCCGGAAACAACAGCCGCGCCTGATAGCCGGGCGGGGTTAACAAGCTCGCCAAATCAGCAAACACCTCGCCCACCAGCAACTGCGCATTATTCAAGCCCAGCGCCGCCAGCCGCGCGGTATTCAGCGCGTGGTTGACCTCGCTTGGGTGCTGCAACAGCAACACACGGGTGCGGCTGTCGAGGCTGGGGATCAGCGCGCACAAGCAGTGGGTAATCGGCCTGAGGCAACGCGAACATTGGGGTCTGGACATGGTTTATCAGGCCTGGTTGAGCTGGGCTTTGAGCAGATCGCGGAAGGTCTGGATCAGCGGTTCGCGGCTGCGGCCCCGACGCATGATCATCGAGAACGGCGCCTGGTAGCCGAAGGTGGCCGGCAGCAGCACGCGCAGGTCGCCCTTATCGGCCCAGGCCTGGGCGTAATGTTCGGGCAGGTAACCGATGTAGGCGCCGGACAGCACCAGAATCAGCTGCGCCTCCATACTTTCTACCGTGGCCGCGCTGTGCTTGAAGCCGTGGCGCGCGAGTTCGGCCTGGCTCCAGTAGCCGCGACCCACCATGCGTTGCTGGGTGATCACCTGTTCGGGGATACGCCGCTCATTGAATAAAGGATGCCGCGTGCTGCAATACAGCCAATGCTGCTCGCGATACAGCGGCATATAGATCAACCCGCTCATGCGGTTGGAAAAGGCCCCGATGGCCAGGTCCAGGCGATTGTCCTGCACACCGAGCTGCAGCTCGTAAGGGCTCATCACCGACAAATGCAAGTGCACCGCCGGGTGCTCCAGGCTGTAGGCGCCGATCACTTCGGCGAACGGCAGGGCCTTGTCGCTGACGGTGGAGTCGAGTACGCCGAGCTTGAGGGTACCGCGCAACTCGCCCTTGAGCGCGGCGGCGTATTGCTCGAAGCCTTCCAGTTCACCGAGCAAACGCAGGGTTTCCTGGTGGAACAACTCGCCCTTGCTGGTCAGGCTGAACCCGCCGCGCCCGCGATGGCAGAGCACCAGGCCCAACGCGCTTTCCAACTGGCTCATATAAGTGCTGATGGCCGAGGTGGACAGGTTGAGTTCGTGCTGGGCATTGGCGAACCCCTGATGCCGCACGACGCTGACAAAGATGCGCAGGAGTTTCAGGTCGGGCAAGGCGTTGGCCATGGTCAGCTCCAGAGGCACACGAAAACCTGTGGGAGGGGGCAAGCCCCCTCCCACATTTGAACGCAGTTTACCTCAGGCATTAGTTTAGAAAAATCTGAACTAAGTATTTGCCCCTGCCGATTCTTTCGTATCGGCGTATTTCGCAGAATCGGCCCCTAATAAACAAAACAACGATGAGGCAATCCCGTGGACAAGATTTTCCACCAACCACTGGGCGGCAACGAAATGCCGCGCTTCGCCGGCATCGCCACCATGATGCGTCTTCCCCATTTGCAGTCGGCCAAGGGCCTGGACGCCGCCTTTGTCGGCGTGCCCCTGGACATCGGCACCTCGCTGCGCGCCGGTACCCGTTTCGGGCCACGCGAAATCCGCGCCGAGTCGGTGATGATCCGCCCTTACAACATGGCCACCGGTGCTGCGCCCTTCGACTCGTTGTCGGTGGCCGACATCGGCGACGTGGCGATCAACACCTTCAACCTGCTCGACGCCGTGCGCATCATTGAAGAAGCCTACGACGAGATCCTTGAACACGACGTGATCCCGATGACCCTGGGCGGCGACCACACCATCACCCTGCCGATCCTGCGCGCGATCCACAAGAAACACGGCAAGGTCGGGCTGGTGCACATCGATGCCCACGCCGACGTCAACGACCATATGTTCGGCGAGAAAATCGCCCACGGCACCACCTTCCGCCGCGCCGTGGAAGAAGGCCTGCTCGACTGCGACCGCGTGGTGCAAATCGGCCTGCGCGCCCAGGGCTACACCGCCGAAGACTTCAACTGGAGCCGCAAACAGGGCTTCCGTGTGGTCCAGGCTGAAGAATGCTGGCACCACTCCCTCGCGCCGTTGATGGCCGAAGTGCGGGAAAAAGTCGGCGGCGGCCCGGTGTACCTGAGCTTTGATATCGACGGTATCGACCCCGCGTGGGCGCCCGGCACCGGCACCCCGGAAATCGGCGGGCTCACCACCATCCAGGCGATCGAGATTATCCGTGGCTGCCAGGGCCTCGACCTGATTGGTTGTGATCTGGTAGAAGTTTCGCCGCCCTACGACACCACCGGCAATACCTCGCTGCTGGGCGCCAACCTGCTGTACGAAATGCTCTGCGTACTGCCTGGCGTGGCGCACCGCTGATGAGCGCGCAAGCCGTACTAAAAGCGGCCGCCGACCTGGTGTCGGCGTTCGCCCGCAACGACCGCGAGGCCTACTTCGCGGCGTTCACGGCGGATGCCAGCTTTGTCTTTTACACCCTTCCCCAACCACTGCTGAGCCGCGATGCCTACCAGGCGTTGTGGGACAGCTGGCGTCGGGATGAAGGGTTCGAGGTGCTTTCCTGCACTTCGAGCAACGCCTTTGTCAGCCTGCAGGGTGACGTGGCGCTATTTATTCATGACGTGACCACCGAGTTGCGCATGAACGGGGAGCAATTTCATAGCCAGGAGCGCGAGACCATTGTCTTCAAACGACAAGCCTCGCACGTAGAACAACAAGGCCTGTGGCTGGCCTGTCACGAACATTTGTCCGCTATGCCGGAAGGGCTGCCGCCCCATTAGCCAATGTGATCGGAGCTGATCATGAATAATAAAAACAACCAAAACAGTATTCGCAAAATAGAAACCAACGGGGTCGAACAGATCCCGGACCACGAACGTACCGCCAGCCCCAAGGATCTGTTCCGCCTGATCTTCGGCGGTGCCAATACCTTCGCCACTGCCGTGCTGGGCTCGTTCCCGGTGCTGTTCGGCTTGTCGTTCCAGGCCGGTGTCTGGGCGATTGTGCTGGGTGTGTTGGTGGGCGCGCTGATCCTGGCGCCCATGGGCCTGTTCGGGCCGATCAACGGTACCAACAACGCCGTGTCTTCCGGTGCGCACTTTGGTGTGCATGGGCGGATTGTCGGCTCGTTTCTGTCGCTGCTGACAGCGATTGCCTTCTTCTCACTGTCGGTGTGGAGTTCAGGCGATGCGCTGGTGGGGGGTGCGAAACGTCTGGTGGGCCTGCCGGAAACTGACCTGACCCTGGGCCTGGCCTACGGCCTGTTCGCCCTGCTGGTGCTGACGGTGTGCATCTACGGCTTCCGCTTTATGCTGTGGGTCAACCGCATTGCGGTGTGGGCGGCAAGCCTGCTGTTTTTGCTCGGTATCTTCGCCTTCGCACCGGCCTTCGACAGCCATTTTGCCGGCACCGTCGCCATCGGCCAGAGCGGCTTCTGGGCGGCCTTCATTGGCGCCGCGCTGGTGGCCATGAGCAACCCGATTTCCTTCGGTGCGTTCCTCGGCGACTGGTCGCGCTACATCCCACGTGAAACACCGAAAATGCGCATCATGTTGGCCGTGGTGTTGGCGCAGATCGCCACGTTGATCCCGTTCCTGTTCGGCCTGGCCACCGCGACCATCGTGGCGATCAAGGCACCGGACTACATCGCGGCCAACAACTATGTCGGCGGTTTGCTGGCGGTGGCGCCGACCTGGTTCTTCCTGCCGGTGTGCCTGATTGCAGTGATCGGCGGCATGTCCACCGGCACCACCTCGCTGTATGGCACCGGGCTGGACATGTCCAGTGTGTTCCCGCGCCTGCTGTCGCGGGTCAAGGCCACGCTGCTGATCGGGGTGATGTCGATTGCCTTCATTTTTATCGGACGTTTCGCCGCCAATCTGGTGCAGAGCGTGTCGACCTTCGCCGTGCTGATCATCACCTGCACCACGCCGTGGATGGTGATGATGATCATCGGCCTGATCGTACGTCGCGGCTTCTACTGCCCGGATGACCTGCAGGTCTTTACCCGCGGTGAAACCGGTGGCCGTTACTGGTTCAGCCATGGCTGGAACTGGCGCGGGCTGGGGGCATGGATTCCAAGTGCGCTGGTGGGTTTGTGCTTTGTGAACCTGCCGGGGCAGTTTGTGGGGCCACTGGGCAACCTGGCCGATGGCATCGATATCAGCTTGCCGGTGACCTTGGGACTGGCCTCGGTGGTGTACCTGACCTTGCTGCGCGTGTTCCCGGAACCGGCTGAGGTGTATGGACCCAGAGGCACAAGCCCCCTCACCCCACAAGACTCTGTAGCCACTGCAAGCGTCCCCACTGCATAAAACAATAATCGGAGAACCGCCGTCATGGCTTTGGATTTATTCGTCGTACTCATCTACGCCGCCGGCATGCTTGTGCTCGGCTATTACGGCATGCGCCGCGCCAAGACCCACGAAGACTACCTGGTAGCCGGGCGCAACCTGGGCCCGACGCTGTACATGGGCACCATGGCCGCCACGGTATTGGGCGGTGCATCCACCGTCGGCACCGTGCGCCTGGGCTATGTGCACGGCATCTCCGGCTTCTGGCTATGCGCCGCGCTGGGCATGGGGATCATTGCGCTGAACCTGTTCCTGGCCAAGCCGCTGCTGAAGTTGAAGATTTTCACCGTGACCCAGGTGCTGGAAAAACGCTACAACCCCATGGCCCGCCAGGCCAGTGCAGTGATCATGCTGGCCTACGCGCTGATGATCGGTGTGACCTCGATCCTGGCCATCGGCACCGTGCTGCAAGTGCTGTTCGGCCTGCCGTTCTGGATTTCGGTGCTGTTGGGCGGTGGCGTGGTGGTGGTGTATTCGACCATCGGCGGCATGTGGTCGCTGACCCTCACCGACATCGTGCAGTTCGTGATCAAGACCGTCGGCCTGATGTTTATCCTGCTGCCGATCTGCCTGTACCGCGTCGGCGGCTGGGACGAACTGGTGGCCAAGCTACCGGCGTCAAGCTTCAGCTTCACCGCGATCGGCTGGGACACGATCATCACCTACTTCATGATCTACTTCTTCGGCATCCTGATCGGCCAGGATATCTGGCAACGGGTGTTCACCGCCCGTGACGAAAAGGTTGCCAAGTATGCCGGCACCTTCGCGGGTTTCTACTGCATCCTTTATGGCCTGGCGTGCGCACTGATCGGCATGGCCGCCCATGTGCTGATTCCAGACCTGGATAACGTCAACAACGCGTTTGCGGCCATCGTGAAAATGTCGCTGCCCGACGGAATCCGGGGCCTGGTGATTGCCGCTGCACTGGCCGCGATGATGTCCACTGCCAGCGCCGGCCTGCTGGCGGCCTCCACTGTATTGACCGAAGACCTGCTGCCGCGTTTGCGCGGGGGTAAACAATCGAGCCTGAACATCAATCGCCTGTTCACCCTGCTGACCGGTATTGCCGTGCTGGGCATTGCGCTGGTGGTGAGCGATGTGATCAGCGCCCTGACCCTGGCCTACAACCTGTTGGTGGGCGGCATGCTGATCCCCCTGATCGGGGCGATTTTCTGGAAACGTGCAACGACGTCGGGGGCAATCACCTCGATGACCCTGGGCTTTGCGACCGCACTGGCGTTCATGATCAAGGATGGCTTGGACGCGAACACGCCGATCTACTACAGCCTGGCGGTAGGCCTGGTGAGTTTTGTGCTGGTGAGTTTGCTCTCGCGCCGACCGGAAGCGGTGGCGGCTCGGGCGGCTTAAGAAAGCATAGAACGTCGAAGGGTTTCTTCAGCGGGCGCGACGTCGGATGTCGCGCCCGTTTTTTTTGCCTTGTACAAAATAATTGTGGGAGCGGGCTTGCTCGCGAAGGCGGTGGGTCAGTCAACATCGCCGTTAACTGACCCACCGCCTTCGCGAGCAAGCCCGCTCCCACCTTTTAATTCTGGGCGGCCTTAAGACAAGGGCCTACCGGCGACGTGGCCGACGCTGCTCGTCATCCGTACGAATGGGCACCGGTTGCAGCGGCGGCTCGATCAAGCCCAGTGCAACTCCAACGTCGTGGAGCCAGTTTTGGATTTTCTCTTTCATGGTTGCCCCCTTTGAGGGTAATGCTGGTAGGCGCAAGTTCTATCGCCCTTTCCTACATTGATAGTAGCCCTAAGTCCTACGTAATGCTTGAACGAAAGCACAACGAACTATTACTGAATTGATCTGAATCCTGACTGATCGTTCAAGCAATCGCGCGCGTGTCTGGCAATAACTCGGCCTTGCCCTCTTGTTGCAGGTCGATCCACGCATTGAGGTTAGCGCCGAGCATACCCTTTCGCCACATCAGCCAGGTCGTCGCAGTGGCAAAAGGCCCTGTCAACGGATGAACGGACACGCTGTCCTTGCCCGGCAGGCTCTCAAGCATGGATTCGGACATCAGCGCCACGCCGGAACCGGCGATCACGCACGCCAGCATGCCTTGATAGGACTCGATCTCGATGGCGCGCCCCATGGCCACCCGCTCGTGGGAAAACCACGTTTCCAGGCGCGTACGGTAGGCGCAACTGCGTCGGAAAGTGAACACCGAACGCCCGGCAACATCCTGCGGCCCGCGCACCGGCGGGTGATCAGCCTCGCAGATAAGGACCAGGCGCTCTTCGCACAAGGGCACGCCGTCCAACGTGGCGACCGTGACTGGCCCGTCCACAAAGGCCGCATCCAGGCGCCCGGTGATCAGCCCTTCGAGCAGCTCACCGCTGGGCGCCGATTGCACCTGCAAGTTCACCATCGGATACGACTTGTGATAACGCGCCAACAGCTTCGGCAAGTGCACCGCCGCCGTGCTGTACATGCTGCCGAGGACAAAATCACCAGCCGGTTGCCCGCCCTGCACGGCGCCATGGGCTTCGTCATGCAGTGCCAGCAGACGGGTGCTGTAGTCCAGCAACACCTTGCCGGCAGGAGAAAGCTGCAAACGCTGACGCTCGCGCACGAACAGCTCTACGCCCAACTGTTCCTCCATCTGCTTGAGGCGGGTCGACAGGTTGGACGGCACCCGGTGCAGGCGCTCGGCTGCCCGGGTAATGGAGCCCTCTTCGGCCACGGCCTGGAAAATCCGCAATTGACTGAACTCCATACCTTTCTCCAAAACTGAACAAGTTACTCACTATTATTCATTTTTACAGAAAGTCAATGCGTTCTAGGCTGGAGGCCTTCGCTTCTTTGCAGGAAACCTGAGCATGTCCCCGCTGATCCGCTTACTCGCCAGTTTTATCGCCTTGATGATGGCCATGGGCATTGGCCGCTTCGCCCTCACCCCGCAGCTGCCGCACCTGCTCAGCGAAGGGCAGATCGACCTGACCGGCGCCGGGCTGATTGCCGCCGCCAACTACCTCGGTTACTTCGTCGGTGCGGTGGATTCGATCTTCGCCCGCAGCCACCACCATGTGCGCGGCCGCCTGTATGGCGGGCTGTGGCTGTGCGTGTTGCTGACGTTCGCGTCGTATTGGGCCCACGGGTTCTGGCCGCACCTGCTGTTGCGCTTTGGTACCGGCGTCGCCAGTGCCTGGGCGCTGGTGATGATCACCAGCCTGAGCCAGCCGCTGGCGATCGCCGCCGGACGTCCACGCCTGGGAGCCCTGGTGTTTGCCGGGCCTGGGCTGGGGATTCTGTTGACCGGCCTGCTGGCGCTGGGCTCCAACCTGTTGGGCCAAGATTCCGCAACGTTGTGGCTGGTGTATGGCGTCGTCGCGCTGCTGATGTTGCTGGCGATCCTGCCCTTTCTACCGAAGCCCGCCGCTGGCACACCGCTGGCCAGCCATACGGATGCAAGCAGCAACGGCAGCATTGCACACCTGTGCTGGATCTATGTGTTGTACGGTTTGGGCTACATCATTCCGGCGACCTTCCTGTCGCAGATGGCCAGCGCGCAGTTCAAGGGGGCCTGGCAGGCCGACCTGTTCTGGCCATGCTTTGGCCTGGCGGCGGCGCTTGGCGTGGTGGTCGCGAGCCTGCGTCGCAAAGACCCAGACACCACCCGCCGCTGGCTGATGACCACCTTATGGCTGCAAGCCGCCGGGGTCTTCGCCTGCTTGCTGGGCAATGGCTGGGGGTTGGCGCTGGGCGTGTTGCTGTGCGGCGCGCCGTTCCTGGCGTGCATGCAACTGGTGATGGCGCGCCTGCGAGATGTGGCGCCCCACGGTTACCAGCGCAGCACCGGGCTGCTCACCGCCAGCTTTGCCATGGGCCAACTGAGCGGCCCGTTGCTGGCGTCGGTAAGCAGCCGCCTCAGCGGCGGCCTGCAGCCGGCGCTGGTGATCGCCGGCGCTGGCTTGTTGCTGGCGGGCGGGATTCTGCTCAGCCCGCAACCAGCGGCGCTGGCTCGCGAACCCGCTCACGCCGTGCCAACACCAGGAAAAACAGCCCACCCAGGAAGCACCCGGTAAACCAGGCGAAATTGGCCACGCCCTGCAACGCCGGGGTGAAGGTGATCGCGACGCCCACCAGCGTCGCGGGCACCAGCGCCTTGACCGCCGTCCAGTTCACGCCGCCGTCGAAGTAATAACGCCCGCTCGGGCTGTCATCGAACAGTGCATCCACGTCGATCTGCTGCTTTTTGATCAGGTAGAAATCCACCAGCAGAATCCCGAACAGCGGGCCAATGAACGCCGCAAGGATATCCAGGGTGTAGTGGATCATCAGCGGGTTATTGAACAGGTTCCACGGGGTGATGAAAATCGACGCCACCGCCGCGATCATCCCACCGGCACGCCAGCTGATTTTGCTCGGCGCGACGTTGGCGAAGTCAAACGCCGGGGACACGAAGTTGGCGACAATGTTGATGCCGATGGTCGCGGTGACGAAGGCGAAGGCGCCGAGCAGCACCGCCATGCTGTTATCGATACGCGAGACGGTGGCAATCGGGTCGTGGAGCATTTCGCCAAACACCGGCAAGGTGCCCGACACGATCACCACGGTCACCAAGGAAAACGCCAGGAAATTCACCGGCAGCCCCCAGAAATTACCGCGCCGTACATCGTGCATGCTGCGGCAGTAACGGCTGAAGTCGCCGAAATTCAGGGTTGGCCCGGAGAAGTAGGACACCACCAAGGCCGTCGCCACAATCACCTGGCCAAATGCCTGCCAGCCAGACAGGGATTTTTCCGACAGCGTGAAGCTGATATTCGCCCAGCCCGCCTTCCACACGATCCAGCCGGCCAGGGCAAACATCACCGCGTACACTACCGGCCCCGCCCAGTCGATAAAGCGGCGGATGGACTCCATGCCAGCCCAGAACACAGCCGCCTGGAGCACCCACAGACTAAGGAAACCAAACCAGCCCAAGTAAGACAAGCCGGCGAAATGCGGCTCTGCATACACCGCCATTTGTGGGAAAAAGCGCAGCACCACAATGATCAAGGCACTCGACGCCAGGTACGTCTGAATCCCATACCAGGCCACGGCGATCAAGCCGCGGATCACCGCAGGAATATTCGCGCCAAACACGCCAAAGGCCAGCCGGCAAATCACCGGATACGGCACCGCCGCTTGCTGGCTCGGCTTGGCCACCAGGTTGGCAATCAATTGCACGATGCAGATACCCGCCAGCAAGGCGATCAACACCTGCCAACTGGCGAGGCCGAGGGCGAACAGGCTGGCCGCGAATACATAGCCGCCGACGCTGTGCACGTCGCTCATCCAGAAGGCAAAGATGTTGTACCAGGTCCATTTTTGCGGCAGTGGGCCCAGGTCCTGGTTGTACAGGCGCGGGCTGTAGCCTTTGGGCAATTGTTCGGTCATCGCTGGGCTCCTCGAAATACCTGCCTGCGCTGCCGTAGCGGGTGCATACGGTAGGCGGCACAGTTTGTATACGAGACAGTCAGCAGAATACGTGCCAATGGCACACAATCCCTCTACAACGGCGTTCCAAAGGGTTGATATACGGCAGCAGCGCTCAGCAACGGTGCACGAAAATCCTGTACACAATCATTGGTGCACTCGATGTGCACACAGATAGCCAACCGTACAACATGCCGCCGTGAGGAAGGTGCCCCACGCCATGTCCATCACCGCCAAACCGGCAGACCAACCTTGCAAGGTGGCCCAGTTGCTCAGGTCGTAGGTGCCGTAGGCGACCAGGCCCAGTAATGCGCCCAGGCGTGCAGCCCGTTGCCAACTGCCGCTTGGCAGGACCACGAACACCACGCAACCGAGGGCATACAGTAGATAGAAGAGTACGGCGGGGAGCAGGCGCGGCTGATCAAGCATCAGCGAGCCGAGCAGGGTTTTGTAGGTCGGCCCCATGAGGACGCCGAGCCAGAGGCCATCGAGCAGCAAAAAAGCCAGCAAGGTGCCGAGGTAAGCAAACAGCGATTTTCTGGACATGGATGCAACCTCTGTAGGAGCCCATTGGCTCCTACAGAAGAGCAAACTGCACTCAGCTTAGTTCAATGCGATCCGCGTGGATCACGATCTGGCCCTGCTTGTACAGTGCGCCAATCGCCTTCTTGAAGTTACCCTTGCTCACGCCAAACAAGTTGCTGATCACGGCCGGGTCGCTCTTGTCGCTGACCGGCAGGGAGCCGTTGTTTTCACGCAACTTGGCGAGGATCTTCGAGTTGAGGCTCGACGCCGCTTCCTGACCAACCGGTTGCAGGCTCAGGCTGATATTGCCGTCGGCGCGGATCTCTTTGATAAAGCCTTTTTCTTCCTTGCCCGGACGCAGGAACTTGAACACTTCGTTCTTGTGGATCAGGCCCCAGTGCTTGTTGTTGATGATTGCCTTGAAGCCCATGTCGGTCGCCTCGGCCACCAACAGGTCGACTTCCTGGCCCACCTGGTAGTTGGCGGGGGTCTTGTCCAGGTAACGATCAAGCCGCGCCGTCGCGGTGATGCGCTTGGTGTGCTTGTCGAGGTAGACATGCACGACACAATATTCACCAGCGGTCATCTGGCGCTTTTCTTCCGAATACGGCAGCAACAGATCCTTGGGCAAACCCCAGTCGAGGAATACACCAATGCTATTGACTTCGACTACTTTCAAACTGGCGAACTCGCCCACTTGAACTTTCGGCTTTTCAGTCGTGGCGATAAGTTTGTCATCGCTGTCCAGATAGATGAAAACGTTAAGCCAGTCTTCATCTTCACTGGGAATATCTTTGGGGATGTACCGATTAGGCAAGAGGATTTCACCGTCTTGCGCACCGTCCAGGTACAAACCGAAGTTAGTGTGTTTAACCACTTGCAAACTGTTGTAGCGCCCGACTAAAGCCATTTCCAATTACCCTCATTGCGTGGGCGACATTCTACCCGAGTTGCGCCCGCCACGCGCGCGCGCCGGAAAAATCCCGGGCTGGCGTGGCGTTCTACTGGCACCGCCCCGCTCGTCCGATCAATCGGCTGAATTCCACAACGCCGCACGTGCCGATTAGCGGCGTGGTTTTGATTTAAAACAGTAAGTTAGCGGTTTATTTCGACGATTAACTTTGCCTATTTCGAGCTGCACCGCTTATTCCTGGGGGATATTTACCAAGCAATTGTCAAGTATTTCCTGTACGATGCCTGGCCAAGTTAATTTTCTACAGGTTAGTGGCCGCCATGCGCGTAAAAGCATCCAACAGCAAAGCAAAGCCAGCTCCCGCCGTTGAAACCAGCGAATCGATCAACAGCCAGATTGCTGCTTTCCTCAAGTCCGGCGGCGAAATCCAGCAAATTGCCAAGGGCGTGAGCGGCCAGACTTTCGGCCCGTCCAAGCAGATCAGCCTGGGTAAGAAGTAACACCACGCAACACACCTGGTCCCTAAGCGCCTTGCCATCAAGGCGCTAGGACTAGAGCTCGAAACCCCCTCTGCACAGATCCAATATCACCCTAATCGACGAACGGGCCTCACCGCCAGGCATTCGCCGGTATCCTTGCACACGTCTAGCACGGGCATCTGCCGCCCTTCTTCGTTACTGCTCCTCGCTTTTCATGGAGTGAAGCATGCTCAAACCCTGCATTTTCCTGCTTGCCGCCCTGGCCGCCAGCCCCCTTGCCGAAGCGCAGATTTTCCAGCGTGAATTGGGCGACTTCGACCTGAAATTAGGCACCACGCCCAGCCGCAGCATGGCCCAAGGCCTGGTCAAGCCGACCTCACCGGGCAGCGACGCGTTTCATGGCGGCCTCGACCTGAGCCACGACAGTGGCCTGTATTTCGGCCAGTTTTCACCGAGCATGGGCCTGTCCCCCAGCAGCAACCTTGAAGTCGACTCCTACATGGGCTTCAAACACCCCTTCGACCAGACCCTGGGCTACGAAGTGGGCTTGATCCACTACAGCTACCCCAAACTCAGCCCCCTCGACAGCCAGGAGTTCTACGGCGGCCTGAACCTGCTGGGCAACCGCTTCGGCGCCTCCTTCAGCAATGACCCGGACCGCCAGGACAGCACGCTGTTTGCCGACCTCGGCGGTACGCAGCCCTTCGGCATCGGCGTCAGCATGAAATACACCACCCATCAGTTGGGCACCCCGGTTTCGGTGGCAGGCGGTTCCATCAGCACTTTCAGCGACTGGTCGGTGCAGTTCTCGCGGCAGTGGATGGGCGTTGACCTGAACCTGATCTACAGCGACTCCAGCCTCAGCGGCGGCGACTGCTCGGCCTACTCTGGACACAATTCGCAATGCGATGGCCTGTTGACGCTGAAGGCTGCGCGGTCGTTTTATTAATCGGCTGAACTGTCGCGCCCGCCGCAGGTTCACATGAATTAACTCCCACAGCCCAAGGATTCGCCCATGCTGCGTCGGCTAAAACTACTGTTGGTGTTGCTGAGCCTGAGCCTGGTGCTCGCCAGTTGCAGCCGCGTGGGCCTGGCCTACCGCAACCTTGATGTGATCATTCCCTGGACCCTCAATGACTACCTGGACATGAATGCCGGGCAGAAGAGCTGGTTCAACGACAAACTCAAGGAACACCTGGCCTGGCACTGCACCACACAATTGCCCGGCTACCTGGACTGGCTGGACCGCCTGCAACAAATGGCCGATGACAACCAGGTCACCGATGCCGCGTTGAAGGCCCGTACGGTCGAAGCCGAGCAAGCCATCGCCGACGTCGCCCGTGAGATCACCCCGTCAGCCATCGAGCTGCTCAAAGGGCTGGATGATCAACAGGTCCAAGAGATGAACAACGCCTTGGCCAAGGACCTGCGCAAACGCCAGGACGAATACCTCAAGCCGCCGCTGGAGCAGCAGATCAAGGAGCGCGCCACGCGCATGAGCAAACGCCTGGACACGTGGATGGGCCCGCTGAGTACCAGCCAGCAAAACCGCGTGACCGCCTGGTCCATTGCCTTGGGTGATCAGAATCAAGAGTGGATCGGCAACCGGGCCCGGTGGCAGGCGCAATTTATCGACGCGGTGCAGCAACGCCAAAGCGCCGACTTCCCGCAGAAGATGCGGCAATTGCTGGTGGATCGCGAGAGCCTGTGGACCCCGGAGTATCGCGCGGCCTATGCACAGACAGAAGCTGCGGCGCGTAGCCTGATAGTCGACTTGATGGCTGAAAGTACTGTGCAGCAGCGGCTGAAGCTGACGCAAAAAATCGACGGCGTGCGCAGCGACTTCAAAGCCCTCAAATGCTTCAAGGCCGCCGCAATTTAAAAATGTGGGGGGACTTGCACCCTCCCACATTTTGATCCGCGTCTTACCAGTCAGGCTATCTGTGCCTTGGAGGCCACTTCAGCAAAGGTCGCCGGGTCCAGCGCATCCGCCTGTTCATCCAGGACCTGGCGTGGGTGGTCGTTGCCCGGGATCGAGCTGTCGATCAGCGCCAGCAATTGCGCGCCCAACGGGGTCAAAATGAAATTCTCCCCGTTGCCGCCCTCATCCTCTGGTCGCGTCTCAATAAACCCACGCTTGAACAGCAGCGCCTCGTAATCCGCAGCAGTCTTTTTCAGTGTGTCCAGGTTACCCGTGTCTTCGCCCGCCGTGGCCTTCTCGGCGGCTTCCTGCTCGGCGTATTTGCGCGGAGCGAAGCTGCCTTCGCCGTTCTGCACTTCGTGCAGCAAACGTTCGATCAAATCCCAGTTGTAAGTCGTCATCCTGATTCCTCCTGCAGGCCGGTGGAAAGTAGCCCGTCTACAGGTGTGACCCCAGTGCGCCATCCACCGTTCAACCGGCCGGACGGGCGTCATTTCTCTGAACTTTCCAGACGTTCGCGCCCTCAACCGTACATCATCGCCAAGGAGGTCCGAAACATGAAAACCCTGAGAAACCTGGCCATCGCCGCCGCACTGCTCACCGCCCTGCCCGTGTGGGCCTGCACACCCGAAGAGGCCACGGCCAAGCGCGAAGCGCTGGCCAAGGAAGTGACCCAACTGACCGAGCAGAACCCGACCAAAGCCAAGGAAATGAATGCCGAGCTACAGAAGATGGACCTGGACACCGAAAGCGCGGAATTCCCCGACAAGTGCCAGTTGATCGACGCACGCATGCAAGAATTGAAGGAAGCCGCCGCCAAGGCAAAAAACTGAGGGCATAAAAAAACCGGACAATGTCCGGTTTTTTCACAGCCCTTAAGCCTTACTCGGCAGCCGGTGCTTCAGGCTTGCGGCGCTTGAGCGGTGCCATGCCGTCCTTGCTGACGAGCGACAGGTTGTCGGTCTTCGGCCGGTTGGCGATCTTGCGCTTGGTCGGCGACTTGGCGCCGGTTTTCTTCTTGTCACCCTTGGCGTCGGTCTTTTTCTTCTTCACGCCAACGGCCTTGCCCGACGCCTTGACCTTCTTCGGCCCGGTGTAGGTGCCTTTGACTTCCTTGATAGTGCGGCGCTCGAACGACTGCTTGAGGTAGCGCTCGATGCTCGACATCAGGTTCCAGTCGCCGTGACAGATCAGCGAGATGGCCAGGCCATCGTTACCGGCACGCCCGGTACGGCCGATACGGTGCACGTATTCGTCGCCGCTGCGCGGCATGTCGAAGTTGATCACCAGGTCCAGGCCGTCAACGTCCAGGCCGCGCGCGGCGACGTCGGTAGCCACCAGGATCTTCACGCCGCCAGCCTTCAGGCGGTCGATGGCCAGCTTGCGATCCTTCTGGTCTTTTTCGCCGTGCAGCACGAACGCCTTGTATTCCTGGGCCACCAGGCGACCGTAGATACGGTCAGCCGCAGCGCGGGTGTTAGTGAACACAATGGCTTTCTGGTAAGTCTCGTTGGCCAGCAGCCAGTTGAGGATCTGCTCTTTGTGCACGTTGTGGTCAGCGGTGACGATCTGCTGACGCGTGGTCGCGTTCAGGTCGCTGACGTTGTTGACCTGCAGGTGCTCAGGGTTGTTCAGGACCTTGGCGACCATGTCGCGCAGGGTCGAACCGCCGGTGGTGGCGGAGAACAGCATGGTCTGCTGGCGGTTGACGCACTCGGCCACCAGACGCTGCACGTCGTCGGCAAAGCCCATGTCGAGCATGCGGTCGGCTTCGTCCAGCACCAGCACTTCGACTTCCTTGAGGTCGAGGTTGCCGGCGTTGAGTTGCTCGATCATGCGGCCCGGA
This sequence comes from Pseudomonas sp. S09G 359, assembly GCF_002843605.1. Lineage (NCBI taxonomy): Bacteria > Pseudomonadati > Pseudomonadota > Gammaproteobacteria > Pseudomonadales > Pseudomonadaceae > Pseudomonas > Pseudomonas sp. S09G 359. Next base: position 5,000,607 of record NZ_CP025263.1, read on the forward strand.
GTACCGATCAGGATATCCGGCACCTTGCGCAGCATGGCGGCCTGGACCTTGAAGTCTTCGCCGCCGGTAATGATGCCGGACTTGATGAAGGTGAACTGCGAAAAGCGCTCCACTTCCTTCAAGGTCTGCTGGGCCAGCTCGCGGGTCGGCAGCAGGATCAGGGTCTTGATGCTGACGCGGACCTTGGCCGGGCCGATCAGGCGATTCAGAACCGGCAGGACGAAAGCGGCGGTCTTGCCGCTACCGGTTTGCGCCGTCACCCGCAGGTCACGCCCTTCGAGCGCGAGCGGGATGGCCGCTGCTTGCACAGGCGTAGGCTCGACAAATTTAAGCTCGGCCACGGCTTTGAGCAGGCGTTCGTGCAGGGCGAATTGGGAAAACACGGGTGCTACCTCGAAGAAATACAAAAAATCAGCTGCATAGGGTACCGGTTTCGGGCGCCCAAACCGAGTGTCTTTACGCGAACGGCGCTAATCAGCTGCTTTTTTGTCAGGACATTTGTCCGGAACGTCAACTTTGTCGCACTTAAATGCTCTAATCGGCCCGTCATGTCTTAAAGAAGAATTGCTTCCACCCATGGATATCAAACAGCTCTGGCTCAACGCCCAGGATCTCTGGGGCGCCCTCGATGAACACCCGCTGCTGCATGCCAGCCTCGGTTTACTGGTGTTGCTGGTGGTGGCCCTGTTGCTCGGACGGGTGGCACGCTACCTCATCCTCCATGCCGTCAAATTGCTCGGCCGGCAACCGGCGCTGCATTGGCTCAACAACCTGCGCCACAACAAAGTCTTCCATCGCCTGGCACAGATGACGCCGTCGCTGGTGATCCAGTTCGGCCTGTACCTGGTGCCGGACCTGAGCAAAACCGCCATCCTGTTCATCGGCAACGTGGCCCTGGCACTCACCATCCTGTTCATGACGCTGGCCGTGAGCGCCCTGCTCAATGCCCTGCTGGACATCTACGCGCGCACCGAACATGCGCGCACGCGCTCTATCAAGGGCTACGTGCAACTGGCCAAGATGGTGCTGTTCGTGTTTGCCGCGATCATCATCGTCGCCACCTTGATCGACCGTTCGCCGCTGTTGCTGCTGTCGGGGCTGGGTGCGATGTCAGCGGTGATCCTGTTGGTGTACAAGGACACACTGCTGTCGTTCGTCGCCAGTGTGCAACTGACCAGCAACGACATGCTGCGCGTCGGCGACTGGATCGAAATGCCCCAGGTCGGCGCCGACGGCGATGTGGTCGACATCACTTTGCATACGGTCAAGGTGCAGAACTTCGACAAGACCATTGTCTCCATCCCCACCTGGCGCCTGATGTCCGAGTCGTTCAAGAACTGGCGCGGCATGCAGGCCTCCGGCGGGCGCCGGATCAAGCGCAGCCTGTATATCGACGCCAGCGGCGTGCGCTTTTTGCGCGACGACGAAGAAGTGCGCATGACCCAAGTGCATCTGCTCACCGACTACATCGGCCGCAAACAGGCCGAACTCAAGGCCTGGAACGAAGCCCAGGGGCACAGTGCACAACTGTCGGCCAACCGCCGCCGCATGACCAACCTCGGCACCTTCCGCGCCTACGCCCTGGCCTACCTGAAGAGCCACCCGGACATCCAGCCGAACATGACCTGCATGGTGCGCCAGATGCAAACCACCGCCCAGGGCGTGCCGCTGGAGATCTACTGCTTCACCCGAACCACGGCATGGGCCGATTACGAGCGCATCCAGGGGGATATCTTCGATTACCTGCTGGCGGTGTTGCCGGAGTTTGGCTTGAGCCTGTATCAGCAGCCGAGCGGCAATGATTTGCGCGCGGGCGGATTGCCCGCCGTGCTGGGCGCCAGCTACCTGCCTGCCACGGAAAAAGCCGCGATCTAGAGCGATTCAGCACAGCCATCCAATCGCTGCGCTGAACATTTGGCGACCCTTGGCCTCATTGGGAATCCTTTGAGGCAACGCCGATGCGCGCTCCAACCTTGTACTCACTGCTGCTGGCCAGCACCTGCAACAGCGTGATGGCGGCGGGGTTTATCGAGGACTCAAGCCTCGATGTGCTCAGCCGCAATTTCTACCTCGACAACAAAGAGCGCTCGCCTGCGAGCAAACCGCACAAAGAGGAATGGGCCCAGGGCTTTATCGCCACGTTCGCCTCCGGGTTCACACCGGGCACGCTGGGCGTAGGGGTCGACGCCCATGCCTTTGTCGGCCTGAAACTCGACGGTGGCAGAGGCCATTCCGGCACCGGCCTGTTGCCCGTGGACAGCGACGGCCGCAGCGAGCGCGACTATTCCAGTGCAGGCGGCACACTCAAGCTGCGCCTGGCGAAAACCACCCTGTCGGTGGGCGAAATGACTGTCGAAACGCCGGTGTTCGACACCTCGGACAAACGCCTGCAACCCGAATACGCCAGCGGCCTGCTGCTGGACAGCCGAGACATCGACGCCCTGCATTGGCAGGCCGGCCACTTCACTGCCTTCAAGAACCAGGACGCGTCCAGCGGGCATGGCGACTTCAACGGTTATGGCGCGAGCACCCGCAGTGGCGCCATCGATTTTCTCGGTGGGCAGTTCTTCGAAGGCCAGCCGGTGGGTGGCGCACTGTACACCTCGCAATTGAGCGACACCTGGCGCCAGTACTACGCCAACCTGCATTGGTCGCCGGCCGGCTGGTTGTTCGACGGCAATATCTACCGTAGCGAGGATCAAGGCCGCGCGGTGGCTGGCGCCATCGCCAACACTGCCTACAGCCTGGCCGGCAAATACAGCTTCGCCGCACAGTCGGTGACCCTGGCCTATCAGAAGATCAACGGCAACACGCCTTTCGACTTTGTCGGCGGTGACTCCATCTACCTCGCCAACTCGATCAAATACGCCGATTTCAACGGACCCGGCGAAGGCTCCTGGCAGCTTCGCTATGACCTCAACCTGGCCACCTTCGGCATTCCCGGCATGAAGTTCATGACCCGCTACGTGACCGGCCGCGGCATCGACGGCACCCACGCGCCCCAGGGCGGCGCCTACAACCCACTGGATGCGGACAGCGGCACCTACCAGCCGCAGCAAGGCCAAGGCGGACGCCATTGGGAACGCGATATCGACCTGCATTACGTGGTGCAATCCGGCCCGGCCAAGGACCTGTCGGTGCAACTGTCCCATGTCAGCCATCGCGCCAACAACGCCCAGGCCGGCGACGATATCGACCGCGTGTACGTGGTGGTCGAATACCCGATCAAACTCTAGACGCACAAAAACGGCACACCTCACGGTGTGCCGTTTTTTTAGGTCGCCTTACTTGACCTGACGCTGCGGCGCGCCGTGCACCATGGTGTAGGCGTAATCCACGCCCATGCCGTAGGCGCCGCTGTGGTCGCGCACCAGGTCCATGACTTCGTCGTAGGTGTCTTTGTGGGCCCAGTCGCGCTGGTATTCGAGCAGTACTTGCTGCCAGGTCACCGGCACCGCGCCGGCCTGGATCATGCGCTGGATCGACATGTCGTGGGCTTCCTTGGTGGTGCCGCCGGACGCGTCGGTGACGATGTACACCTCGTAGCCTTCAGCCAGGGCTTCCAGGGCCGGGAAGTTCAGGCAGACCTCGGTCCACAGCGCGGCCATGATCAGTTTCTTGCGGCCAGTGGCCTTCACCGCGGCGACCAGCGCCTTGTCTTCCCAGGAGTTCATCGAGGTGCGCTCGATCGGTTGTTGGTCGGGGAACACGCTGAGCAGTTCCGGCCAGATGTAACCGCTGAAGCTTTTGGTTTCCACCGAAGTGAAGATCGTCGGAACGTTGAAGATCTTGGCCGCCTTGGCCAGGGCCACGGTGTTGTTCTTCAGGGTCTGGCGGTCGATGGACTGCACACCGAAGGCCATCTGTGGCTGGTGGTCGATCAGGATCAGGGTGGAGTTGGCTGGGTTGAGCAATTCGCGAATGGACATGGTGATTTCCCTTTAATGGTCTGCAGTTGGTTTCAAAGTGCTTCCAGCGTTGCTGGCGGCTTGGAAGTAACTTTACGGGCTGGCCAATATCGAGACAATTACCTAAAATCTGGATTCATTGATTCTAAAAAAGGGACAATTATGGACCGCATCGAGTGCATGCGTGCGTTCGTCGTCACCGTCGGCGAAAACGGCTTCGCCGCCGCGGCCCGCGCCATGGACGTGCCACGTTCAAAAGTGAGCAAGCAGATCCAGGCGCTGGAAGAAGCCATCGGCGTGCAATTGCTGCAACGCACCACCCGCAGCCTGCATTTGACCGAAGCCGGCGCGGAGTACTTCGAAGCGGCGCGGGAAGTGATCGCGGCGCTGGACGAAGCCGAGCAGCGCGCACGTGACGGGGTTGGCGAGTTACGCGGGGTACTGCGGGTGAATGCGCCGATGTCGTTCGGGCTGCACCGGCTGGGGCGGCTGATCCCGCTGTTTCATGAGCAACACCCGAACATCGAGTTGCAACTGGTGCTCAGCGACCAGCAGGTGGACCCGGTGCGCGGCGGTTTCGACGTGACCATCCGCATCGCCAGCCTGCCGGACTCCACCATGATTGCCCGCCAGCTGGCACCCGCGCCGCGCATCATGGTCGCGTCGCCGGCCTATCTGGAGCGTGCCGGCACCCCGCAAACGCCGCAGGATCTGCGCCAGCATCAATGCTTGAACTACGGCTACCTGCAAAGCGGCGTCAGCCTCCAACTGAGCAACGGCAAGGACACCCAGCGCGTCAACGTCACCGGCCCGTTGCACGCCAACAACGGCGACTTGCTGGCCCAGGCGGCCGAGGCCGGCATGGGCATTGCCTTGCTACCGGACTTTATCGTCGAAAACGCCCTGGCCGCCGGGCGCCTGGTGCCGGTGCTCTGCGAGTGGCAGGCCCCGGCGATCAGCGTGAATGCGGTCTACTCGTCGGCGCGGCGGGTGCCGCAGAAGACCCGGGCATTCATTGAGTTTTTGCTGGCGCAATTGGCGCCGCCGAACGCACGCCCAGGCGACTGATCCACACCGCCCCCACAATCACCACCCCGCCGAGGGCCAAGCGGCCCAGCGGTTCGTGCTGGTTCCAGATCAGCAGGTTGAGCAACAGCCCCACCGGCACATGCAGGTTGTTCATCACCGCCAGCGTGCCGCCCTGCACCAGGCAGGCGCCCTTGTTCCACCAATACATGCCCAGCGCGGTGCTGACCAAGCCGAGGAACACCAGCACGCCCCATTGCAGCGGTGCATCCGGCAGGAAGTTGCTCTTGCCGAACAACAGGAACGCCGGCAGCACCACGATCAAGGCGCCGAGGTAGAAATACCCGAAGCGCCGGTAATGCGGCAGGTCGCTCGGGTAACGCGCCACCAGGTGCTTGTACATTACCTGCCCGGCGGCATAGGTGAAGTTGGCCAGTTGCAGCAGCAGGAAGCCCATCAGGAAGTGCGGGGTAATCTGGTCGAAGCGGATCACCGCCGCGCCCGCCACCGCCACCAGTGCGGCGATCAGCGCCCAAGGATTGAAGCGGCGGTTGAGGGCGTCTTCGATCAGGGTGACATGCAGCGGCGTGAGGATGGTGAACAGCAGCACTTCGGGCACCGTGAGCACACGAAAGCTCAGGTACAGGCACACGTAGGTCACACCAAACTGCAACGCGCCGATCACCAGCATGCCGCGCATGAAGCCCGGTTCCACCGAGCGCCAGCGGGTCAGCGGGATAAATACCAGCCCAGCCAGCACGACGCGCACCAGCACGGCGAAGTAGCTGTCGACATGACCGGCGAGGTATTCGCCGATCAAGCTGAAGGAAAATGCCTGAATCAGGGTGACAACCAGTAGATAGCCCATGCGCGCCTCGTTTCGAATGGGCGGGACATTAAAGGTTTTCGACGTTTGAAGAAACTCGGGGCAAAAAAAACCCGACCTCGCTAAAGCGTCAGTCGGGCAGGAGCACTCAGGAGCAAAAGTGCAAAGGGAGGTTCGTTACGCGTACTTGAAGGGTTTGCGTGGGTGAATATAAACACCCGCCGATTATGTGACGATTAAACGATCAGGCCACCTGTGCCAGCAGGGCCTTGGCGTGGTTGATGCCCTTTTCCTGGAAGTCACCGCTCAGGTTCACGCCCTCGGCATGAATGAAGGTGACGTCGTGGATCCCGATAAACCCCATCACCTGGCGCAGGTACGGTTCCTGGTGATCGGAGCTGGCACCGGTGTGGATGCCGCCACGGGCGGTCAACACAATGGCGCGCTTGCCGCTGAGCAAACCCTGAGGGCCGGTAGGCGTGTACTTGAAGGTCACACCGGCCCGCAACACGTGGTCCAGCCAGGCTTTGAGGGTGCTGGGGATGGCGAAGTTGTACATCGGCGCGGCCAGTACCAGCACGTCGGCGGCCAGCAGTTCATCGGTCAATTCGTTGGAGCGGTCGAGGGAAGCCTGTTCGCTGCCATTGCGCTGATCTGCCGGTTTCATCCAACCGCCGAGCAGGTCGGCGTCCAGATGCGGCACCGGGTTGAGGGCCACGTCACGTACGGTGATCTGATCCGCCGGATGGGCCGTTTGCCATTGGCTGATGAACTGCCGGGTCAGTTGGCGGGAAATCGAATCCTGTTGGCGGGCGCTGCTTTCGATGATCAGAACATTGGACATGGCTTCGTAGGCTCCATCTGTATTTGCTGTAAGTCGATGGAGTGAAGATTAAACAGAGCCAATTCGATAAAAAAGCGCAAAAAACTGCTACAACCCATCTAGAAATTTGTTTATATGCGGAGTATTCCTGTAGACATGCTCCGCTGCTGCTTTATTTTGGGGCGCACGTCAGGGCGATTCGCATCTTGATAATGGCGCGATTGAACTTGACCGTGGTGTTGGTGCTTTTACCCGCCGGTACCGTCACCGTGCGACGGCGTGGCGATTCCGGGCCGTTGGTGAAGATGACCGAACACACGGCGTCATTGGTGCCGTAGTTGTTCAGTTGGATCGAGCTGATGTCGCCGTCCACGTCGGACGCGGTGTAGTCCAGGCTTACGCCGTCGATCTTTTTAGTCACGTCGATAGGGTAGGCAAACGCGCTCAGCGGCAGCAGCGCCAGCACTACACAACAGAATTTTCTCATTCGGCAGTCTCCAATAAGGACTGCCAGCTTAGGACAAGAGGAACACATCTTGAAAGCGCCCCGCGTTACCCTCGATCAATGGCGCACGCTGCAAGCCGTGGTCGACCATGGCGGCTTCGCCCAGGCGGCCGAAGCACTGCACCGTTCGCAGTCTTCGGTGAGCTACACCGTGGCCCGCATGCAAGACCAGCTCGGCGTGCCGCTGCTGCGCATCGACGGGCGCAAGGCGGTCCTCACCGAGGCCGGTGAGGTGCTGCTGCGCCGCTCCCGGCAACTGGTCAAAAACGCCAGCCAGCTCGAAGACCTCGCCCACCATATGGAGCAGGGCTGGGAAGCCGAAGTGCGCCTGGTGGTGGATGCCGCCTACCCCAACGCGCGGCTGGTGCGCGCCCTCACCGCCTTTATGCCGCAAAGCCGTGGCTGCCGGGTGCGCCTGCGTGAAGAGGTGCTGTCCGGTGTCGAGGAGCTGTTGATGGAAGGCGTGGCCGACCTGGCCATCAGCGGCTTCAGCATCCCCGGCTACCTGGGCACGGAAATGAGCGACGTGGAATTCGTCGCCGTGGCCCACCCCGAACACGCCTTGCACCGCATGAAGCGTGAACTCAGCTTCCAGGACCTGGAAAGCCAGATGCAGGTGGTGATCCGTGACTCCGGCCGCCAGCAACCCCGCGACGTCGGCTGGCTCGGCGCCGAACAGCGCTGGACCGTCGGCAGCCTGGCCACCGCCGCCGCCTTTGTCGGCAGCGGCCTGGGCTTTGCCTGGCTGCCCCGGCACATGATCGAACGCGAACTCGCCGAAGGCGTGCTCAAGCAGCTACCCTTGGAACAGGGCGGCAGCCGCCACCCTACGTTCTACTTGTACTCGAACAAGGACAAACCCTTGGGGCCGGCGACGCAGATCCTCGTGGAGTTGCTGCGCACCTTTGACACCGCCCCTCTGGACGCGCCTTTCGCCGCCCCGCAGCAAGCCTGAAACGGAGTTCACCCATGGCCTGGTTCGACCATGAAGGATGCAGCCTGCACTACGAGGAATATGGCCAGGGCACCCCGCTGATCCTGATCCACGGCCTGGGCTCCAGCTGCCAGGATTGGGAGCTGCAGATCCCGGTACTGGCCAGGCACTACCGCCTGGTCGTGGTGGATGTACGCGGCCACGGGCGCTCCGATAAACCCCGCGAGCGCTACAGCATCGAGGGTTTCACCTTTGACCTGGTCGCCCTGATCGAACACCTGGACCTGCCTCCCGCCCATGTGGTGGGTTTGTCCATGGGCGGCATGATCGCCTTCCAGTTGGCGGTGAGCGAACCGGGCCGGGTCAAGAGCCTGTGCATCGTCAACAGCGCACCCGAGGTCAAGCTGCGTAAGCCCCATGAATACTGGTGGTGGGTGCAGCGTTGGACGCTGGCGCGCGTGCTCAGCCTGGCCACCATCGGCAAGGCCCTTGGCGACCGGCTGTTCCCCAAACCAGAACAGGCCGACCTGCGCCGCAAGATGGCCGAACGCTGGGCAAAAAACGACAAACGTGCTTATCTCGCCAGCTTCGATGCGATTGTGGGCTGGGGTGTGCAGGAACGACTTTCCCGAATTACCTGTCCAACCCTGGTCATCAGCGCCGACCACGACTACACCCCCGTGGCGCACAAAGAAATCTATGTAAAACTGCTGCCCGATGCGCGCTTGGTGGTGATCGAAGATTCCCGCCATGCCACGCCCTTGGATCAACCCGAAGTCTTTAACACCACACTGCTCGATTTTCTAAAGACAGTCGAAACCACTACCCAGGATCACTGACCCATGCTGAAAAAAATCGCCTTCTTTGCCGGCTCCTTTCTGTTCGCTGCCAACCTGATGGCCGCCACCGCAGCCGCACCGGCCAAACCTGCTGCACCGGCCAAGTCCAGCGCGCCACACGTACTGATCAGCACCACCAACGGCGACATTGAAATCGAACTGGACCCGGTCAAGGCGCCGATCAGCACCAAGAACTTCCTGGCCTATGTCGACAAGGGCTTCTACACCAACACGATTTTCCACCGTGTGATCCCGGGCTTCATGGTCCAGGGCGGCGGGTTCACCGCGCAGATGTCGCAAAAGCCGACCGAAGCGCCGATCAAGAACGAAGCCAGCAACGGCCTGCACAACGTGCGTGGCACCTTGTCGATGGCACGCACCTCGAACCCGGATTCGGCCACCAGCCAGTTCTTCATCAACGTGGCTGACAACGCCTTCCTCGACCCGGGCCGCGATGCCGGTTACGCCGTATTCGCCAAAGTGGTCAAGGGCATGGATGTGGTCGACATCATCGTCAACTCGCAGACCACCACCAAGCAAGGCATGCAGAACGTGCCTATCGATCCTGTCCTGATCAAGTCGGCCAAGCGCATCGACTGAGGTCTGCAGGGCGCTCTTTAAGTAGCCCCGCGCGAGGCTCACAAGGCACCGCGCGCATTTGAACAGGAGAGCCCGCCAGGCGGGCGTCAACCCTAATGCTCTATCGTCGTTTTGAACAACTGATCGATATTTTCCGCGACGCCCCCAGCGTGGCCCCTCCCGACAAAGTCCTGCCCTTCTACCTCTACTACCTGCGCCAGGTGTGGCCGTGTTTTGCCGCGCTGTTGGTGGTGGGCCTGATCGGTGCGTTGATCGAAGTGGCGCTGTTCAGCTACCTGAGCCGCATCATCGACCTGGCCCAGGGCACGCCGCCCGCCAATTTCTTCCAGATCCACAGCACCGAGCTGATCTGGATGGCCGTGGTCGCCCTGCTGCTGCGCCCGATCTTCGGCGCCCTGCACGACCTGCTGGTGCACCAGACCATCAGCCCCGGCATGACCAGCCTGATCCGCTGGCAGAACCACAGCTACGTGCTCAAGCAGAGCCTGAACTTCTTCCAGAATGACTTCGCCGGGCGTATTGCCCAGCGCATCATGCAAACCGGCAACTCCCTGCGCGATTCCGCCGTGGCGGCGGTGGACGCGATCTGGCACGTGGCGATCTACGCCATCAGTTCGCTGGTGCTGTTTGCCGAGGCCGACTGGCGCCTGATGATCCCACTGGTGACCTGGATCATCGCCTACAGCCTGGCCCTGCGTTACTTCGTGCCACGGGTGAAGGAGCGCTCGGTGATTTCCTCCGAAGCGCGCTCCAAATTGATGGGCCGCATCGTCGACGGCTACACCAATATCACCACCTTGAAGCTATTCGCCCACACCCATTACGAGCAGGAATACGCCAAGGAAGCGATCATCGAACAAACCGAAAAAACCCAGCTGGCCAGCCGCGTGGTCACCAGCATGGACATCGTGATCACCACCATGAACGGCCTGCTGATCGTCACCACCACCGCCCTGGCGCTGTGGTTGTGGACGCAGTCGCTGATCTCCGTGGGCGCCATCGCCCTGGCCACAGGCTTGGTGATTCGTATCGTCAACATGTCCGGCTGGATCATGTGGGTGGTCAACGGCATTTTCGAAAACATCGGCCAAGTTCAGGACGGCCTGAAAACCATCGCCCAACCGCTGGCGGTGATCGACCGCGAGAATGCCCCGCGCCTGAGCGTGCCCGAGGGCGAGGTACGTTTTGAACAGGTGGATTTCCACTACGGCAAAAAGAGCGGGATCATTGGCGGCCTGAACCTGGAGATCAAGGCCGGTGAAAAAATCGGCCTGATCGGCCCGTCCGGCGCGGGCAAGTCGACCCTGGTCAACCTGCTGCTGCGCCTGTACGACCTGCAAGGCGGGCGCATCCTGATCGACGGCCAGAACATCGCCGAGGTGGCCCAGGAGTCCTTGCGCGAACAGATCGGCATGATCACCCAGGACACCTCCCTGCTGCACCGCTCGATCCGCGACAACCTGCTGTACGGCAAGCCCGACGCCACCGACGAAGAGCTTTGGGCCGCCGTGCACAAGGCTCGCGCCGATGAGTTCATCCCACTGCTGTCGGACGCCGAAGGCCGCACCGGGCTGGATGCCCATGTGGGTGAGCGCGGCGTGAAACTCTCCGGCGGGCAGCGTCAGCGGATCGCCATCGCACGCGTACTGCTCAAGGACGCGCCGATTCTGATCATGGACGAAGCCACCTCAGCGCTGGACTCAGAAGTGGAAGCGGCGATCCAGGAAAGCCTGGAAACCCTGATGCAAGGCAAGACGGTGATAGCCATCGCGCACCGGCTGTCGACCATTGCGCGGATGGACCGCCTGGTGGTGCTGGAAAAAGGCCAGATCGCCGAGAGCGGCAGCCATGCCGAGTTGCTGGCGCACAAGGGGTTGTACGCGCGGTTGTGGCAGCATCAAACCGGCGGGTTTGTCGGCATCGACTGAAGCAAACACCGTTCAAAATGTGGGAGGGGGCTTGCCCCCGATTGCGCTGTATCAGTGGCAGACGAGCTGACTGACATGCCGCCATCGGGGGCAAGCCCCCTCCCACATTTGATCGCAGTCGTTCAGCAGCATTTGCGTAAAAACTCTGCTGTACTCAGTGCAGTGCCCAGACGGGCGCTGAAGTAAATCTGCAGGGAGCATCACTGATTTACTGATTCGGTAGAGTTATCTATCAAGGACGTGTTGCATGTCTTTGTTCAAACGTTCAATCACAGAGGGGTTGGGTACGTTTTGGCTGGTGTTGGGCGGTTGCGGGAGTGCGGTGTTGGCCGCTGCGTTTCCCGCTGTTGGGATCGGGTTGCTGGGTGTGTCCCTGGCGTTCGGGCTGACGGTGCTGACCATGGCATTTGCAATCGGCCATATCAGCGGCTGTCATCTCAACCCGGCGGTTTCGGTTGGGCTGGTGGTGGGCGGGAGGTTTCCGGCCAGGGAGTTACCGGCGTATATCGTGGCCCAGGTCATTGGCGGCGCCGTCTCTGCCGCGTTGCTGTACTTCATTGCGAGCGGCAAACCGGGCTTTGAACTGGCCTCCGGCCTGGCTTCCAACGGCTACGGCGCGCATTCGCCAGGGGCTACTCGCTGGCAGCGGGGTTTGTGAGTGAAGTGGTAATGACGGCGATGTTCCTGCTGATCATTCTCGGCGCCACCGACCACCGTGCGCCCACGGGCTTGGCGCCCATCGCCATCGGCCTGGCCCTCACGTTGATCCACCTGATCTCCATTCCTGTAACCAACACCTCGGTCAACCCGGCCCGCAGTACCGGGCCGGCACTGATCGTTGGCGGCTGGGCGATCCAGCAGTTGTGGATGTTCTGGCTCGCGCCGATCCTCGGTGCGGTGATCAGCGGTTTGGCTTATCGATGGCTGGGCAAGGAGGAGCCGGCCTGACGCAAATGAGTTCAGCCCTGTCGATAAGGCAGGGCTGCCCTCGCCTCTTCGGCATAGGCCATTATTCCTACCCGCTCGCGCTCGAGGAAATCCTCCACGGCATTCTTCAATCCAGGATGACGCAGGAAATGCCATGAGTGGGTAATCACCGGTTCAAACCCGCGAATCAGCTTGTGCTCGCCTTGGGCGCCGGCGTCGAAGCGTTGCAGGCCGTGGGCGATGGCGTAGTCCATGCCCTGGTAGAAACAGGTTTCGAAATGCAGGCGGTCGAACTCCGCCAGGCAGCCCCAATAGCGGCCGTAGAAGCTGTCGCCACCCATCAGGCTGAAGGCCATGGCCACCGGCCGTGAACCCTGCTTGGCCAGCACCACGCGAATGGCTTCAGGCATGCGTTCGGCCAGCAGGCTGAAAAACGCGCGGGTCAGGTAGGGCGTTTGCCGGCGTACTGCGTAAGTATTGGCGTAGCAAGCGTAGACAAAATCCCACTGCGCCTCGCTCAGTTCATGGCCTTGCAACCACTCGAACTCGATGCCCTGCCCCGCCACTTGTTCGCGCTCCTTGCGCATCTGTTTGCGCTTGCGTGAACTGAGGGCGTCGAGGAAATCCTGGAAGTCGCGATAACCCCGGTTCTGCCAGTGAAATTGACAGCCCAGGCGCTGTAGCCAGCCCGGCTGCTGAGCCAGGGCCGCATCGGCGAGCCCGTCGGTGAAGTTGATGTGGGCACTGGAGAGGCCTTCGATTTCCAGGTAGCCCGGCAGGCTTTTGAGCAGCTCGTAACCGTCCTCGGTACTGCGCGCCAGCAAGCGCGGCCCGCTGACCGGGCTGAACGGCACCGCCGTCAGCAGCTTGGGGAAGTAATCAATGCCGGCCCGCTCGCAAGCATCGGCCCAGCCGTGATCGAACACGTACTCGCCATAGGAATGCCACTTGCGATAGCTGGGCAAGGCCGCTACCAGTCGATCGCCCTCCCAGTGCAACAGATGCTCCGGCTGCCAACCCGAATGCGGGCCCAGGCTGGCGCTGTCTTCCAGTGCACTGAGGAAGGCGTGCCGCACAAAAGGCTGAGCCTGTGGCACCAGCGCATCCCAGACCTGCGGGGAGATTTCGGACAGGCTGTCCAGGCGTTGCAACGGCATCGGCATCCTCACTGAATCATGACGTGAAAGCCTCGCGAGTATCGCTTATCGCCGGGCCCAACACACCCCCGATTCGCACGACAAGGCTCTAAATCAATAGTTCCATTCTTAAATAATTTGTCATGTAGATGACATCAGTTCGCCACTGCTGCGTCATAAACGATCGTGATACTGACGCCTGTTTTTAGAGCGCCTGGTTCTAACAGGTGGTTATTTTTCCGTCCGTCATCGGTCGGTTGTGTCCTGGATGGTTTGCCATCCCTCCTCACTTTCGGAGATTGATATGCGTCTTGCTTCCACTAAAACTGCGGCGGTCCTGTGTGGCGGCCTGTTGCTGGCCCTGAGCGTTCCGGCCAGCGCTGCAGTCGACGCTAAATTGCTCGACATGCTCAAGGCTAATGGCCAGATCACCACTGCGCAGTACACCGAACTGCAAAATGAATTGGCCAAAGACCAGAAAGAACAGCAGATCGCACGGCAAGCTCAACAAGAGACCAACGAACAGATCGCGGCCACCGCGAAAAAAACCAACGAGCTGAGCAGCTTCGACCAGAAGCTGGCCTGGGCCGCCAAGACTCAGTTCAAGGGCGATGTGCGCATGCGTCACGAGACCATCAAGGTCGAAGGCGAAAATGGCGTCACCCGCGCCGGCGTCACCGGCCGTGACAAGGATCGCGAACGTATCCGCGCGCGCCTCGGCGCCTACACCGAAATCAACCCACAGGTGGACACCGGTATCCGTATCGCCACCGGCGGCGGTAGCGATGCGCGCTCCACCAACCAGGACCTGGACGGCTACTTCGATAAAAAATCGATCTGGCTGGACCTCGGCTACATCGACTACCACCCCGACCAGATCAAAAACCTGCACATCATCGGCGGCAAAATGCTGCAGCCGTGGGTCAACATGGGCGATGTGATCTGGGATAGCGACATCAACCCAGAAGGCCTGGCCGTTACTTACAAGTACCCACTGGGCGGCAGTGCCGAACTGTTCGGCAGCCTGGGTAACTACAACCTCAAGGACAACGTGGACGGCGACGGCGTGCAATACCGTCACGACCTGCGCCTGACCACCGGCCAACTGGGCAGCCGTTTCTCGCTGACCGACAACCTGAAAGTGACCCTGGGCGGCAGTATCTACGCCTACCAGAACGACGAAGACAGCCGCGCCGCCGGGACCAGTACCCCGAACGTACTGGCGACCAACGGCAACACGCCCAATGGCGAATTCCGCCTGTATGAAGGCTTCAGCCAAGTCGATATCGGCGGCCTGGCAGTACCTCTGGCGTTCTACGGCCAGTACGTGAAAAACAACGACGCTATCGACGATGCGGACACTGCCTGGTTGCTGGGTGCCAAGTCCAAGGTGTTTGGTTTCAACCTGGACTACAACTATCGCGACGTTGAGAAAAACGCCGTGGTGGGTGCCTTCACCGACTCGGACTTCGGCGGCGGCTTCACCGGTTCCCGTGGTCACAAGTTCAAAGTCGGCTATGACATCGACAAGAACTTCGCCATCGGCGCCACCTACTTCCTGACCAAGACCGATACCTACAGCCGCACGCTCGTTGACCGTAGCGCCAAGGCCAACACCTTCCAGCTGGACGCAGAAGCGAAGTTCTAATCTAAGTTCTAATCTGAGTGTCAAACGCCTTGGGCCAGGACGGCCCGAGGTAGCTGCTACAGCCTCGCGTGGGTGGATCGGTCCCCATCATCCGTCCGCGTCACCCACGCGAGGCTGCTTTACTCCCCGCCTTTCTGATCCTTGAGCCGCTCTTCGGCCAGCCGTTGCGCCAAGGCATCCACATCCTTCACCGGCTCCTCGGGCATTATCTTCAGGGTCGCCTGCATCAGGCGCATCTGGCGGATAAACCGGCGGCAGTTGGCGCAGAACATCAAGTGATGACGCACCAGCAGGCGCTCGCGAAAGGTCAATTGCCCATCGAGATAGTCACTGGAACGCGCTACTTGTTCTTTACAGGTCAACATTCGCCCGTTTCCTCAAAATGCTCCACCGTGGCGAAGACTTTAAGCCGTGCTCGATGCAACAGCACACGGACATTGGAGAGCGAGAGGGTCAGAAGATTACAGATCTCTTCCAACTCCAACCCCTGGCGCTCGCGCAGTACCAGCACGCTGCTTTGCAGTTCAGACAGACTCAGCAGCGTATGTTCCAGGCATTTGCGCAGTTCATCCTCGGTCAGCAGCGCTTCGGGGGTGTCCTGATGCCAGGCGTAGGGGGCGACGGCCCAGTGACCATCGTCGGGCACAAAACGGTCATCGCCGATGGTGCCATGGGGCGACGGCAAATCATCGAGCAGCACTTCCCGGCGATTCTGCTTATAACGGCCTTTGGCAGCGTTGGCGGTGATGGTCAGCAGCCAGGTCTTGAGGCTGGAACGCCCCTCGAATTTGGCCAGGTTGCGTACCACCGACAGCCAGGCGTCTTGCACCACTTCGTCGGCATGGCGCTGGCCGACGATGGCATACGCCACCGCCCGCATCGCGCTTTGGTAGGTGCTGACCAACTCCTTGTAGGCCCGCTGCTCACCCTTGAGCAGGCGTTCAAGCAGGTGCGCGTCGTCCGCTGCTGCCATTCAAGACCTCAATTTCAAAGGGCCAACCCAAGCCAGCTCCCACATTGACCGTATCGTGCTTCGATATCAGCGTTTACGCA
Source organism: Pseudomonas sp. S09G 359 (assembly GCF_002843605.1). Taxonomy (NCBI): domain Bacteria; kingdom Pseudomonadati; phylum Pseudomonadota; class Gammaproteobacteria; order Pseudomonadales; family Pseudomonadaceae; genus Pseudomonas; species Pseudomonas sp. S09G 359. The sequence continues at coordinate 5,016,760 of NZ_CP025263.1, forward strand.
GGATCACGCTGCCGATCGAGTAACCCGCGCCAAACGAACTGAGTACCGCGACGGCGCCCTTGGGCAGGTCGTCCTGGTAGGTGTGGAACGCAATCACCGAACCCGCCGAGCTGGTATTGGCGTAAGTATCGAGGATCACCGGCGCTTCTTCCACCGTGGCCTCGCGGCCCAGCAGTTTCTTCACAATCAGGTGGTTCATGCTCAGGTTGGCCTGGTGCAGCCAGAAGCGCTTCACATCGGCGACGCTCAACTGGTTTTCTTCCAGGTGCACGCCGATCAGCTCGGCGACCATCGGGCAGACATCACGGAAAACCTTACGGCCTTCCTGCACGAACAGCTTGTCGGGCGCGCCGATGCCCTCTTCCGCGGTGCGGTTGAGGAAGCCGAAGTTGTTGCGGATGTTGTTCGAGAACTTGGTCAGCAGCTTGGTGCTCACCACGTCGAACTGGTGCTCGGAGGTGGCCAGGTCGGCGCGCTCGAGGACCACGGCGGTAGCCGCGTCGCCAAAGATGAAGTGGCTGTCGCGGTCACGGAAATTGAGGTGGCCGGTGCAGACCTCCGGGTTGACCATCAGGATCGCCCGGGCCTGGCCCAGCTGGATGCTGTTGGCCGCGTTCTGGATGCCGAAGGTCGCCGAGGAGCACGCCACGTTCATGTCGAAACCGAAGCCGGCAATGCCCAGGGCTTCCTGGACTTCGATGGCGATGGCCGGGTAGGCACGTTGCAGGTTGGAACAGGCAACGATCACGCCATCAATGTCGGCGGCGGTCTTGCCGGCTCGCTGCAGGGCTTGTTCGGCAGCGCCGACGGCCATCTGGCAGAGCACCGACCATTCCTCGTTGCTGCGCTCGGGCAAGCGTGGGGCCATGCGTTGCGGGTCAAGGATACCGTCCTTGTCCATCACAAAACGGCTCTTGATGCCCGAGGCCTTTTCGATAAAGGCGGCGCTCGACTCAGTCAGTGCCTGCACATCGCCGCGCTCGATGGCCGCGGCGTTGTCGCTGTTGAACTGCTGCACATAGGCATTGAAAGACTGCACCAGCTCTTCGTTGGAGATGCTGTTGGCCGGGGTGTACAGGCCAGTGCCGCTGATGACGACGTTATGCACGGTCGTTCCTCTAAATCTGTCAGGCAGAGAAGATATTGGTACCGACGTACCAAACTGTAAGTAGTTTTATTCCGCCTGGCGGACATCAAACTGGCATCGCTTTATTCCATCGCGTCGTGGCTACTTAACAGCCCATACGACGATCCCGGCATTTATAACCGCGAAGTTTGCCACAAACCCTGGGATTTGGCGCCATATCCCCGACAAGCCCATTTTAATGTGGGAGCGGGCTTGCTCGCGAAAGCGGTGTGTCAGACACAGACTCTGTAACTGATAGACCGTTATCGGGGGCAAGCCCCCTCCCACATTTGGACCTGCTTTGCCTGGGAAACCGGGAAAGGATTCAGGCGTCGACCTGGCTCCATTGCTTGCTCAAACGCTTATCGGAAATCGGCACTTTGGTGCCCAACTGCTGGGCAAACAACGACACCCGATATTCCTCCAACCACCAGCGGTAGAGCGCCAGCTCGGGGTCGCGTTTGCCTTCCTGGGCATGCTTGTTCAGGCGGTTCTGGTACTGCGCCCATAACCCTCCCAGCTCGCTGCTCCAGACCCGATCTTTTTGCACCTGGCTCGGCAACTTCTCCAGGCGCAGCTCGATGGCCTTGAGGTAACGCGGCAATTCCTTGAACCACTGCGCCGGGGTTTCGCGCACAAAACCGGGGTACACGAGGTTGCTCAGCTGTTGCTTGATGTCGTTCAGGGCCACGGCCTGGGCCAGGTCGATCTTGCCCTTGAAGCGCTTTTGCAGGCCGTGCCAAAGCTTCAGCACTTCCAGGGTCAGGCGCGCCAGGCGCTCGGCGTGTTCGCTCCAACTGCCGCGCTTGCGTTCCGCCAGGGCTGCCAGGCCGGCACCGTCACGTGGCAGGCTGGTTTCGCCTTCCAGTACGCAGGTGTCCAGGCTGGCCAGCAGAATGTCTTCGACCAATGCGTCGATGCGCCCCAGCTCGCGGTACATCAGCCCCAACTCAGTCAGACCAGGCAATTTACCGCGCAGGAATTTGGCCGGTTCCGCCAGTTGTTGCATCAGCAGGCGCTGCAAGGCGCGGCGGTGCTGGAACTCGGCCTCGGCGGCCGTCGAAAAGCGCCCTTCCTTGACCGTGCCGTTTTCTTCCACCAGCGCCGGGTAAACCGTCATTTTCAGGCCGGCAATATTTTGCTGGGTGGTTTCGGCCACCGCGGCAAACACCTTGGCTTCCACCGGTTGCTGGCTTTTCGCGGTCTGCGGCACGGCCAGGGCGGCCTGGCTGGCTTCGGCAAAACGCGCCGTCAGCTCGGCCAGGTCGCGGCCTTCGCCGAGGAACTTGCCCTGGGCGTCGACCACTTCGAGGTTCATCTTCAGGTGGTTTTCCACCTGCTGGGCGGCTTCGGCCCAGGCTTCATCGCTGACCCGCGCGCCGGTCATGCGCAGCAATTCGCGGCCCAGGGCCTGGGGCAACGAGCCCTGGCCGAATTCGATGCGTTGCAACGCGGCCTTGACGAAATCCGGCACCGGCACAAAGTTCTTGCGCAGCGCCTTGGGCAGGTTGCGCACCAGGGCGATGCACTTGGCTTCGATCACCCCCGGCACCAGCCACTCGAGGCGCTCCGGCGGTAACGCCGGCAACAGTGGCGCCGGTACGCGCAGGGTCACCCCATCGCGCGGGTGGTTGGGCTCGAAGTGATAACTCAGGGCCAGCGCCAGGTCGCCCAGGTGCAGAGTGTCCGGGTAATGCGCGGCGGTGACCTCGCTGGCCTCGCGGGCCAGCACGTCTTCTTCGCGCATGATCAGCAATTGCGGGTCTTTCTGACTGTTGACCTTGTACCAGCTGTCGAAGGTCGCCGTCTGGTGGATCTCTGCCGGCAGGCGCGCATCGTAGAAGGCGTACAGGGTTTCTTCATCGGCCAGGATGTCGCGGCGGCGGGCCTTGGCTTCCAGTTCGTCGAGCTGTTCCAGCAACTGCTGGTTGGCCGTGAGGCATTTGGCCCGGGATTGAATCTCGCCACGCACCAGGCCTTCACGGATAAACAGTTCGCGCGACACCAGCGGATCAATCGGCCCGTAATGCACCGGCCGACGCCCCACCACAATCAGCCCGAACAGGGTGATCTGCTCAAACGCCACCACCTGGCCGCGCTTCTTTTCCCAATGCGGTTCGAAGTGGTTCTTCTTGATCAGGTGCCCGGCCAGCGGCTCGATCCAGTCGGCATCGATCTTCGCCACCATGCGCGCATAGAGCTTGGTGGTTTCCACCAGCTCGGCGGTCATCAGCCATTGCGGGCGCTTTTTGCCGATGCCGGACGACGGGTGGATCCAGAAGCGCCGCTGACGCGCGCCGAGGTAGTCGCCGTCTTCGGTTTTCTGGCCAATCTGGCTGAGCAACCCGGAGAGCACCGCCTTGTGCAGCTTGGCAAAATCCGCCGGCTCTTTGTTGACGGTCAATTGCATGTCGCGGCAGATCAGGCTGAGTTGGCGATGGGAATCACGCCACTCGCGCAGGCGCAGGTAATTCAGGAAGTTCTTGCGACACCAGTTGCGCAGCGGGCTGGCGGTCAGTTCCTGGCGTTGCTCTTCAAAACCGCGCCATAGATTGACCAGCCCGGCGAAATCCGAATCCGGGTCTTTCCACTGGGCGTGGGCCTGGTCGGCAGCTTGCTGACGCTCCGGTGGGCGCTCGCGCGGGTCCTGGATCGACATGGCACTGGCCACGATCAACACTTCCTGCAAGCTGCCCAGCTTGGCGGCTTCAAGCAACATGCGGCCCATGCGCGGGTCCACCGGCAAGCGCGCCAACTGGCGGCCCAGCGGGGTGAGCTGGCTGTTGCGGTCGACGGCGGACAACTCTTGCAGCAGGTTGAAACCGTCGCTGATGGCCTTGCCGTCCGGCGGCTCGATAAACGGGAAATCGGTGATTTCGCCCAGGCGCAGGTGCAGCATCTGCAGGATCACGGCGGCGAGGTTGGTGCGCAGGATCTCCGGGTCGGTAAATTCCGGGCGCCCGATAAAGTCCTCTTCGCTGTACAAACGGATGCAGATGCCCGGCTCGACCCGCCCGCAACGGCCTTTACGCTGGTTGGCGCTGGCCTGGGAAATCGCCTCGATCGGCAGGCGTTGCACCTTGGCGCGGTAGCTGTAGCGGCTGATGCGCGCGGTGCCGCTGTCGATCACGTAGCGGATGCCCGGCACGGTCAGCGAGGTTTCCGCGACGTTGGTCGCCAGCACCACGCGGCGGCCCGGGTGGGACTGGAAAATGCGCTGCTGTTCGGCCGGTGACAGGCGCGCATACAGCGGCAGGATTTCGGTGTGCTTGAGCTGGGCCTTGCGCAGCATCTCGGCAGCGTCGCGAATCTCGCGCTCGCCCGGCAGGAACACCAGCACATCGCCAGGGCTGCGGCGCTCGCTGCGCTCATAGGCGGCGATTTCATCGAGGGTGGCGAGGATCGCCTGGTCGACGGTCAAGTCGTCCTCGACGCGGTTGCCCTCCTCGTCCTGCTCCAGGGTCAGCGGGCGGTACCAGGTGTCCACCGGGAAGGTACGGCCCGACACCTCCACGATCGGCGCATCGTCGAAGTGCTTGGAAAAGCGCTCCAGGTCGATGGTCGCCGAGGTGATGATGACTTTCAGGTCGGGGCGGCGCGGCAGCAGGGTTTTCAGGTAGCCGAGCAGGAAATCGATGTTCAGGCTGCGTTCGTGGGCTTCGTCGACGATGATCGTGTCGTAGCGTTCCAGGTAGCGGTCGTTCTGGGTTTCCGCCAGCAGGATGCCGTCGGTCATCAGCTTGATCAGCGTGTTGGAGTCGCTCTGGTCTTCGAAACGCACCTGGTAGCCGACCAGCGCGCCGAGTGGCGTGGCCAGTTCTTCGGCAACACGGCTGGCGACGCTGCGCGCGGCGATCCGGCGCGGCTGGGTGTGGCCGATCAGGCCGTATTGACCACGGCCGATTTCCAGGCAGATTTTCGGCAGCTGGGTGGTCTTGCCCGAACCGGTTTCGCCGGCAATGATCAGCACCTGGTGCTTGAGCAACGCGTCCTTGATCTCGTCGCGCTTGGCGGCGATGGGCAGGCTGTCGTCATAGCGGATCAGCGGCAGGCTGGCGCGCCGCGCCGTGACCTGGGCGCAGGACGCTTGCATGCGCGTGACCCACTGCGCCAGCTTGTCCTCATCGGGCTTCTTGCGCAGCTCGAGCAACTGGCGCCGCAAGCGGTGGCGGTCGGCGAGCATGGCGTGATCGAGGTTCTTCAGCAGTTGGTCGATAGTGGGCGCTTGGTCGGTCATCAGGTACTTTGCGGGTCGTCGATTTATGCACGGCCGGCAAGTGTGGCAGAAAAGCAGCTTATCTGGCAGACGGCGATGTAAATGTGGGAGGGGGCTTGTCCCCTCCCACATGGATGTGTGTGCAGCTTAAAGCGGGTCTTTTCGGCGATAGGGGAACACGTCGATCACCTTGCCGGCGCGAATCGCTGCCTGCAGGCCCTTCCAGTAATCGGCGTTGTACAGCTCGCCATGCAGCTCATCGAACAGCTTGCGCTGGCCGGCGTCGGCAAACAGGAACGGTGGGAACTCCTCCGGGAACACGTCCAGCGGGCCGATGGAATACCAGGGCTCGGAGGCCATTTCATCCTCTGGGGTGCGCGGTGCGGGGATGTGTCGGAAGTTGGCTTCGGTGAGAAAGCAGATTTCGTCGTAGTCGTAGAACACCACGCGGCCGTGGCGGGTGACGCCGAAGTTCTTCAGCAGCATGTCGCCGGGGAAGATATTCGCCGCCGCCAGTTGCTTGATCGCCAGGCCGTAGTCTTCCAGGGCTTCGCGCACCTGGGCGGGGTTGGCGTTTTCCAGGTAAAGGTTGAGCGGGGTCATGCGCCGTTCAGTCCAGCAGTGGCGGATCAGCACGGTGTCGCCCTCGACTTCGACGGTGCCGGCGGCCACTTCGAGCAATTCGGCCAGGCAGTCGGGCTCGAATTTGCTCAGGGGGAAACGGAAGTCGGCAAACTCCTGGGTGTCGGCCATGCGCCCCACGCGGTCGACGCTCTTTACCAGGCGGTATTTCTCGATGACCGTGGCGCGGTTGACGTTTTTCGACGGCGAAAAACGGTCCTTGATGATTTTGAACACGGTGTTGAAACCCGGCAGGGTAAACACGCTCATGACCATGCCGCGCACGCCGGGGGCCATGATGAATTGGTCGTCGGTGGTCGCCAGGTGGTTGATCAGCGCGCGGTAGAACTCCGACTTGCCGTGCTTGTAGAAACCAATCGAGGTGTACAGCTCGGCGATGTGCTTGCCCGGCAGGATGCGCTTGAGAAAACCGATGAATTCCGCCGGCACCGGCACGTCGACCATGAAGTAGGAGCGGGTGAACGAAAAGATGATCGACACCTCGGCTTCGTCGGTAATCAGCGCATCGATCTGGATGCCCCGCCCTTCGCGGTGCAACAGCGGAATCACCAGCGGCCATTGTTCGTCGCGGGTGTAGATGCGGCCTACCAGGTACGCACCTTTATTGCGGTAGAGCACCGAGGAAAACAGCTCGACGCCCAGGTCCGGGTCTTTGCACACCCAGTCGGGCAGGTTCTCGCGCAGCTGCACTTCGAGGCGCTGCAGGTCGGCGGCCAGGTCGGCATAGGGCTCGCTGAAACGGTAGTCGGCAAAAATTTGCGCGAGCATCTCGGCGATCTGCCCGGCCGGCGCGTAGGTGCGGGTTTGCGCGGCCCGCGCGCGGCGCAGGCTCGGGCGGGTGGTGTGGATGAACATGCAGCCGTCGCTGATCAGGTCATGGCTGAACAGGCCGCAGAAGATCGAGTTGTACCAGGTCTCGGACAGTTCATCGTCAAAGCGCAGGTCGATCAGGCCGATGTAGGCGCTTTTCACCAGGGGCCAGAGGTCGATATCCAGCAGGTCCGCCTCATCGAAACGGGCACGCAGGCCGCTGGTCACCGCAAAGACTTTCTCTTCATACAGGTTGATGCGCGCCGCCGAGGCTGCCTGGCCCTGCTGCCACTGGGCCTTTTCGAAACGCTCACGGGCGCCATCGGTGATCTGGCGGAAGTGTTCGCGGTAATCGTCGAACCCTTCGAGGATCGTACGGGCAATGGCGAGGGCGGGCGTGGCTGGCGACATGCGGCAAACCTCTACGGGCATCTGGAAGCCCTGAGCTTAGCCAGTGTAGGGGGGCAGGAGAAGGGCCATCTTTGGCGCTGCGTTGTACAACTTCGTTCAGTTTGTACATTTACTTTCAATTTTTTTATTTCGACCGCCCGGTCAATAAACGCACCAAAAACTCGCATGCCGTTTTAACCACAGGCCTTCACGGCCGTGGCTTGTCAGCGTGAGCCAGGAAAACCGCCAGCCCTGCTGAAAGCAGTCTCATAGTCGAACTTTGGATCCAACTAAGGGAAACCCTGATTAACACCTTGATGGCACTTTGATATATAGCGCGCCCTTTCCCACCCTAACAAGGTCAAAAGACCGATCCGGGAACAGGTTCTAATCGCCCAAGGAGCATTGAGATGTCATTGAGGAACATGCGGATCGGTCTGCGCGCCAGTCTGAGTTTTGCGGTTTTGGCCAGCTTGCTGGTGATTGTCGGCCTGTTTGGCCTGGGCCAGATGGCCAAGCTGCGGGAAAGCGCGCTGGTCATCGAAGAGTCGTGGATGCCGAGCATCGAGAATATCCATGACAGTGCGGCCTTCGTGGCCAGCATCCGTCTGGAGGCCTTGCGCATGGCCACGACCGATGAATCGCGAATTCGTGACAGCAGCAAAAGCCTGCTCACCCGCCATCGCAGCGAGCTGCAAACCCTGCTCGAGCGCCACGAAACCCTGCTGAGCAATGACGACGAGCGCGAGATGCTCACGCAGGTGAAAACCAATGTGGCCAGCTACCTCAACATCGTCACGCAGATGATCGCCCTGGTGGACAAGGACCAGCAGCAGGACGCAATCGACCTGCTCAACAACCGCCTGGCCCCGCAAGGGGTGATCCTCAACAAGAGCCTGGAAGACCTGATCACCTTCAATCAGAAAGGCGTGGAAGCCGCCGCCGACGCGGCGGCACAAATGTATACGAACGCACAGTGGGTTGTTGGCGTGATCATCGTGGCCGCGCTGATCACCACCCTGCTGCTGGCGTGGCTGCTGACCCGCAGCATCACCGCCCCCCTTAGCCAGGCCTTGAGCGTGGCACGCACCATCGCCGCCGGCGACTTGAGCCAGCCGATTGCCGTCAGCGGCAACGACGAACCCGCCCACTTGCTCACCGCCCTGGCCACTATGCAGACCCAGCTGCAAAGCACTATCCGTGGCATCAGCGAGTCGGCGCAACAGCTGGCCTCTGCCGCCGAAGAAATGAGCTCGGTGATGGAACAAAGCACCCGTGGCCTGCAAGCGCAAAACGACGAAATCGAACAGGCCGCCACCGCCGTGACCGAGATGAGCGCGGCCGTCGACGAAGTGGCGGGCAATGCGGTGTCCAGCGCCGAAGCGTCCAAGGCTTCCGATGAAGACAGCAAGCACGGCCACTACCAGATCAGCGAAACCATCAGTTCGATCCAGAACCTGGTGGACGAAGTGCTCGGCGCCTCCAACAAGGCCGAAGGCCTGGCGGTGCAGGCCCAGGACATCAGCAAGGTGCTGGAAGTGATCCGTGGCATTGCCGGGCAAACCAACCTGCTGGCGCTCAACGCGGCGATTGAAGCTGCGCGTGCGGGTGAAGCCGGGCGTGGGTTTGCGGTGGTGGCCGACGAGGTGCGTTCGCTGGCACAGCGCACCCAGGATTCCACCGAAGAAATCGAGCAGATGATCAACGGTATCCAGCAAGGCACCCAGGACACCGTCGAAGCGCTCAACAGCAGCGCCGAACATGCCGGCCAAACCCTGCAACGCGCCAACAGCGCCGGCAGCGCGCTGGAAAAAATCACCGCCGCCATCTCGCAGATCAGCCAACGCAACCTGGTAATCGCCAGTGCCGCCGAGCAGCAGGCATTGGTGGCGCGGGATGTGGACCGTAGCCTGGTGAACATTCGCGACCTGTCCACGCAAACCGCCGCCGGCGCCACGCAGACCTCGGCCGCCAGCCAGGAGCTGTCGCGCCTGGCGGTGGACCTGAATGGCATGGTCACGCGGTTTGTGCTGTAAACAGTGATTGTGTCGGGCAGGCCACTGGGCAACACTCGCGGGCTTAATTTCCTAGGACTTTTCCGTGAAACCCGTCGACACCCTGTACCTGCTGGGGCTCGCTGCCATCTGGGGCGCGAGCTTTCTGTTCATGCGCATCATCGCGCCGGAAATCGGCGCGGTACCGACCGCGTTTTTCCGCGTGTCGATTGCCGCCGCCGGGTTGCTGGTGATCCTGGCGATGCTGCGCGTGAGCTGGGATTTCCAGGGCAAGTTCAACACAGTCCTGCTGCTGGGGGTGATCAACTCCGGCATCCCGGCGACCATGTATTCAGTGGCGGCCCAAGTGCTGCCGGCGGGTTACTCGGCGATCTTCAATGCCACCACGCCATTGATGGGTGTGTTGATTGGCGGGCTGTTTTTCCACGAACGCATGACCGCCTCGAAGGTCGCCGGGGTATGCCTGGGCCTGTTGGGTGTTGGCGTACTCACCCGCGCCGGCCCGGTAGCGTTTGACCTGGAACTGTTGATGGGCGCCCTCGCCTGCCTGCTCGCCACCACTTGCTATGGCTTTGCCGGTTTCCTCGCACGGCGCTGGCTGGACCAGCGCGGTGGGCTGGACAGTCGCCTGTCAGCGCTGGGCAGCATGCTCGGCGCCACCCTGTTCCTGCTGCCGTTTTTTGCCTACAGCGCCATCAGCCATCCGCCCGCGAGCTGGGGCGGTTGGCAGGTGTGGGTGTCGCTGCTGGGGTTGGGGCTGGTGTGTACGGCGCTGGCCTACATTCTGTACTTCCGCTTGCTCTCGTCCATTGGCCCGGTGAAGTCCATGACCGTGACGTTCATGATTCCGCCGTTCGGCGTACTGTGGGGCGCGCTGCTGCTGGATGAACCGCTGTCCATGGCGCACGTGTATGGCGGGGTGTTGATTGCGGGGGCATTGTGGCTAGTGTTGCGGCCGAAAAAAGCCTAGGCGCCAGTGCGGCGCCTAGGCCGGTCAATCAACGTTTACGAAACACAAATACCAAGCCAATGATGATCAACCCCATCCCCAGCAGGCTCAGCAGCGCCAGTCGGTTGCCGAAGATCAGGTAGTCCATCACCGCCGTTACTGCCGGCACCAGGTAGAACAAGCTGGTGACATTGACCAGGTTGCCCCGGGCGATCAGGCGGTACAGCAACAGTGTCGCCAGCAACGACACCACCAGGCCCATCCACAGCACCGGCAGGTAAAAGCCGCTGCTGTGTTCAAAGTGCAACGGCTGAAACGGCACGAACACCGAACACAGCAGCAGCCCCGCCAGGTATTGCACCGGCAGCGTGCCCAGGGGGTTGTCGGTGATGCGCTTCTGCATGATCGAGCCGAAGGTCATGCTCGCCAGGGCCAGCAGCCCGAACACCATCCCGGCCAGGGACATGCCCGACAGCCCGATGCCCTGGTAAACCACCATGATCAACCCCGCCAAGCCCAGGCCGAGGCCGAACATCCGACTTAATGACCGCCGGCGCTCTATCAGCACCACGGTAAGGATCGGCTGCACGCCCATGATGGTCGCCATCACCCCCGGAGTGACTTTGAGGTCCAGGGCCAGCAGATAAAAAATCTGGTATGCCCCCAGCAACACCAACCCCGTCGCCGCCGCATACAGCATGGGCTTGCCGGGGCGTGGCAATTGCAACTTGAGGATCGGCACGAGGATGACCAGCCCAACCAGGGCAATGGCAAAACGCACCAGCAAAAAGGCAAAGGGCGAAGCATGCGCGAGGCCCAGTTTGGAGAAGATCGCCCCGCTGCTCCACAGCAAGACAAACAGGCTCGTCGAGGCCGCCGCGGCCACGGATTGTTTCGAAACAACAGACATGGTTACCACCTGTAATCAGGCAAAAAAAGCCGATTCAGCAATTGCTGAGATTCAGTAGTTTTTCAGGCAGGCAGAGGGGACCAGCAACGCGCTGATCAGCCCGAAATGCCAACACCCGGCGGTGATACGACTGCGTACACCGGCGTGCTACTGACAGGTGGGGGGTAGTGACTGATCTGCGCAGGCTGCTTGTTCGCGCACGGCACGACTGCAGCGTTGACCGCTGAATCGACTACCGCTATGCGCAGGGAAGCTGGCATGTGCTGATCTTTTTGAAGGGAGAAAGACCAGAGGACTATAACCAGCCCGCGACATGTTTTGCAATCACTTGCCCAACGGGTTTTGCGTGGAGGAGTTTTCACGTTGAGCGGGGCGAGCCGTCGCTATAATGCCGAGCCGTTTTTTCCAAGGATTACCCATGATTGCACTGCCCTGGCTGTACCTGGCGCTTCTCTCCCTCGGCTATGGGCTGGCCCTGGCCTACGGGCAACTGGGCGCGCTGGCGCTGGTGTCGGTCGCCCTGCTGCTGATCGCCGGGTACGCCGTGCGCCAGCAGCGCACCCCTTGGGCGCGCTACCTCGGACACGGCTTGTTTATCGTGCTGGCCTTGAGCCTGGCGATGCACTGGCTGCCGGGCTTCTACAACGGGCGCGGCATCGGCTCGCAGCGTTTTACCGCCGACGCGGTGCCGTTCTCGATGTACCTGAACCAGGACAAACCGCTGATCGGCTTCTGGCTGCTGCTGGCCTGCCCGTGGATCGTGGCGCGGCGCAGCCTGCGCCTGTCGATCTGCGTCGCCGCCGTAGCCCTGACCCTCACCGCCATCGCCGCGCTGGGCGGCGCCACCTTGCTGGGCGTGATCAGTTGGGCACCGAAATGGCCGGAACAGGCCTGGCTGTGGGTGCTCAATAACCTGCTGCTGGTAACCCTGGTGGAAGAGGCCCTGTTCCGTGGCTATATCCAGGGCGGCTTGCGCCTGCGCTTCAAGCACCTGCCCTACGGCGAGAACCTCGCCTTGCTGCTGGCCTCGCTGCTGTTTGGCCTGGCGCACCTCGGCGCAGGCTGGCACTGGGTGCTGCTGGCGAGCATCGCCGGGGTCGGTTATGGGCTGGCGTATCGCTTCGGGGGGTTAGGGGCGGCGGTGGCCACGCACTTTGGCTTGAACCTGCTGCACTTCGGGCTGTTCACCTATCCGATGCTGGCGGGCTGAACCCACTCGTTTTGACCCGACACTAAAGCCGCCTTAAAGGCGGCTTTGGCGTTTTTACCACCCCGCCAACCCCTCTTACCTAGCCGAACGGTCAGTAGTCGGCCGCCGCCCCGTTGGGCAGAATCGCCCCTTCGTACTCAACCCACCCCACACGACCCGGTTTCCACGCACTCACACGCCTGGCACTGCGTTGAAGGCTGCTGTGCACCCGCGTTTCAGGGGCAGCGTTTATTGATCGTTATACAAGAAGCCATGCTCATGCCCCTCAAGACACTGTCCATTTTCGGTACCCGCCCGGAAGCCATAAAAATGGCACCGATGGTTATCCACCTCGCGAACGACGACCGTTTTCACTCGAAAATATGTGTCACGGCGCAACACCGGGAAATGCTGGATCAAGTGCTTGAGCTGTTCGGACTGGTGCCGGACTATGACCTGAATATCATGAAGGCCGATCAGAACCTGACGGACGTGACGACGGCCATTATTCAGGGGTTGCAAACCGTACTGGCGGACTTCAAACCGGACGTGATCCTTGTGCATGGCGATACCGCGACCACGTTCGCCGCAAGCCTGGCAGCTTATTACCAACAGATACCTGTCGCGCATATCGAAGCCGGGTTGCGCACCCATGACCTCTACTCGCCCTGGCCCGAGGAAGGCAACCGGCGCCTGACCGGCAGCCTGGCGTCGATGCATTTTGCACCCACTCAAACCTGCCGGCAGAACTTGCTCAACGAGGGTGCTGCAGCCGAGCGTATTCATGTGACGGGCAACACGGTGATCGATGCGTTGCTCAGTGTGGTAGAAAAACTGCGCGCCCCGACATCGCCACTGCGTACCCGCCTGGACCAGCAATTTGCCTTCCTGCCCCACGGCCAGCGGATGGTATTGGTGACAGGCCATCGCCGGGAAAACTTTGGCGGCGGCCTGGAACGTATCTGCCAGGCCCTGGCTGAAACCGCCGCCAGCTTCCCGCAAGTCGCCTTCGTTTACCCCGTGCACCTGAACCCGAATGTGCAGGAGCCGGTGCAACGGCTGCTGGCGGGCATCAGCAATGTGCACCTGATCGAGCCGCAGGACTACCTGCCGTTTGTGTACTTGATGACCCGCGCCTACCTGATTCTCACCGACTCCGGCGGCATCCAGGAGGAAGCACCCGCGCTGGGTACACCCGTGCTGGTGATGCGCGATACCACCGAACGCCCCGAAGCAGTCGCTGCCGGGACCGTCAGGCTGGTGGGTACCGAGGTTTCGAACATTGCTCATCACCTCAAAGAGTTGCTCAGCAACGAAGCGGCCTATCGAACAATGAGCACTGCCCACAACCCCTACGGCGACGGCAATGCGTGCAAACGCATTGGCGAAATACTCGCCGCCACCTGGAGCAAAAGCGTGGCGGCGGCATGAGCGTTTTGAAGCTATGTGTGATCGGCATGGGTTACATCGGCCTGCCTACCGCCGCTATTTTTGCCGCCCATCAACGGCAGGTCGTTGGCGTGGATATCAACCCGCGCACCGTGGGCATCATCAACCGTGGCCAGGTGCATATCGTCGAGCCGGAGCTGGACCGCCTGGTGCACTCGGTGGTCAGCCAAGGTTACCTGCGTGCAACCACCCGGCCGGAAGCCGCGGATGCCTTCCTGATTGCGGTACCCACGCCCTTCCTGGAAAACCGTGAGCCGGACCTGAGCTATATCGAAGCCGCCAGTCGTGCCATTGCCCCCGTGCTGAAAAAGAACGACCTCGTGGTACTGGAGTCGACGTCGCCGGTCGGCACCACCGAACTCATGGCGCAATGGCTGGCCAATGCCCGCCCGGACCTGACCTTTCCTACAACCCATGGAGAAGCCAGCAACATTCGTATAGCCCACTGCCCCGAGCGTGTATTGCCGGGCCATGTCTTGCGCGAGCTGGTCACCAATGATCGGATTATCGGCGGCATGACCGCTGCCTGCTCAGCCGCCGCCGCACAGCTATACCAGCAGGTTGTAAAAGGCCAGTGCATCGTCACCGACGCACGCACCGCCGAGATGTGCAAGCTGACGGAAAACAGTTTTCGCGACGTCAATATCGCCTTCGCCAATGAACTCTCGATGATCTGCGCGCAGTTGAAGATCGACCCGTGGGAGCTGATCCGCCTGGCCAACCATCACCCACGCGTAAACATCCTGCAGCCGGGGCCAGGGGTCGGCGGGCACTGTATTGCGGTCGACCCGTGGTTCATCGTGGCTAAAACGCCAGGCTTGGCGCGGTTGATCCGCACTGCGCGCGAGGTCAACGACAGCAAACCGCAATGGGTCATCCAACAGGTCAAGCTGGCGGTGGCGAACCTGTTGTTCAGGCGACCGGGTTTGTATGCGCATGACGTACGAATTGCCTGTTATGGCTTGGCATTCAAAGCGGATATCGATGACCTGCGCGAAAGCCCCGCGCTGGGCATCGCCCGCCGGTTGGCCAAGGAGCTGGGCGTAAAGCTGCTACTGGTTGAACCGAATATCGAGGTGCTGCCCGCCGACCTGCTCGAGCATTCCCTGGCCGATACCGCCAGTGCCTGGAGTAACGCACACATTCACGTGCTGTTGGTGCGGCACCGTGAGTTCAGCGCCATACCCGCGTCGCGTGACAGCGAGACAGTCATCGATGCCGCCGGCGTGCTGGCGTACTGAGCGAGTATCAAGGATGGATAACCCACAACCGCTTGCCAATACCCACGACCGCGTGATGGAAGCTTATTACGGCAAGCTGGGTGATGATTTCATGCGGCAGACACGGGCACGGATCCATTGGATCTGCGCGCAGGTCGTCGGCCAAACTGTCATCGACGTCGGCTGCTCCCAAGGCATCATCCCCGTGCTGCTGGCCCGCGAAGGTCACAGGGTCACGGGGGTGGATAACAACGCCAAGGCCATCGAAGAGGCCAGCGATTACCTGCGTGCAGAGCCCGAACATGTGCAGCAGAAGGTTGGCTACGTGCACGCAGACTTTATGTCGCTGGACACCCAGGGGGCCGAACCCGACAGCATCGTGATCAGTGAAGTGCTTGAACATCTGATCCACCCGCACGCCTTCATCGAGAAGGCCGCGTCAATGCTCAAGCCCGGTGGCCACCTGATCATTACCGTGCCGTTCGGGGTGAATGATTACATTGACCACAAGCACACGTTCTACCTGCTGGAGCCGTTTCGGTTGCTGAGCACACACTTGCAGGTGGTGCAGGTCGAAATACTCGGTAAGTGGGTGGGAATGGTCGCGGCCAAGACCGAGCCTGGGACCGACGCGCTGGGAACAGCGCATATTCGCCAGTTGGAGCGTGCTTTTGAGTCAGTCGAGCGCAGCCTGCGTAGCACCGCGGACGTCGCACGAAAACAACTCGAACAGGCCAACCAGAAGTACCGCGCGGTCACCGAACACCTGCACCAGCTTAAAACCGACCTTGCGCTGTCTACCGAGTACAACGCCGGGCAACAACAGCAAATAGCGGCCCTTACCGCCAGCCTGCAGCGTGCGGATGCCAAGTGCCACTTGCTGCAAAACCGATTGATCAAGACCCTGGCAAGCACGACCTATCAACTGGGTTATCAACTGCGGATGGGGGCGAATTCGCTTCGCGAGTTCCTGCAGTTGCCGACGGCCCTGTTCAACCTGTACCTGCAGGCCCGCACACGCCGAAAATCATCCACGGGGATTGAGACGCACACCCCCTCATCACCGAGCCACACCCCTTTGCCCGTAACGCCGGCCCCCATGCCTGTGGCGGATGCCAAATACGTACGCAAGCAACTGTTGATCGGCCCCGAAGACACGGCCAAGCCCTTCAAGATTGCCTGCGTGATGGACAGCTTTACCCATGAAGCCTACCGGTATGAAAGCGACTTGGTGCAACTGACCCCGGACCAGAGCCTGGCCGAGTTGCAAGCGTTCCGTCCCGACCTGCTGTTTATCGAGTCCGCCTGGCGCGGCCAGGATGACCGCTGGAAAAACAAAATCGCCCAGAACAGCGCAGAACTTCGCGCCGCCCTGCAGTGGTGCCGGGAACATAAAGTCCCTACGGTGTTCTGGAACAAAGAAGACCCGGTGCATTTCGAGACGTTCCTGGGTACCGCCAAGCAGTTCGACCTGGTGTTCACTACGGATATCGACTGTATTCACCGCTATAAAGCCGCGCTGGGGCATGAGCGTGTCTACCTGCTGCCCTTCGCCTGCCAACCGGCGATGCATAACCCGATCGAGCTGTATGAGCGCAAGGATGCGTTCTGCTTCGCGGGTGCTTATTACACCCGTTACACCGAGCGGGCCCGGGACCTGGAACACTTCGTCAGAGACCTGCGTGGCGTGCGGCCGTTGGAGATATTCGACCGCAACCTCGGTAAACCAGACGCCAACTATCAGTTTCCGGCCGATTATCGTGGCCACATCGTCGGCACCTTGAATGCGGCGCAGATGGACCTGGCCTACAAGGGCTACCGGTATGCGCTCAACCTCAATTCGATCAAGCAATCGCAATCCATGTTCGCCCGCCGCGTGTATGAACTGCTTGGGTCCAACACCCTGACCGTGAGTAATTTTTCTCGCGGCCTGCGTGTGCTATTCGGGGATCTGGTGATTTGTACCGACAGCAGCCAGGAAGCATTACGACGCCTCGCCTCTCCCACTGAACACGCCAAACTGCGCTTGGCCGGCCTGCGCAAGGTGATGCAGGAACATACCTACGCCCACCGTTTGAACTATGTGATGAGCAAGGTGACAAGCCGCCTGCAGGAGGTGGCTCTGCCGACGATTTGCCTGGTCGCGGAGGCTGTCAACGAGGCCCAGCTGCAGGCGCTCACCGGTCATTTGCAACGTCAGCGCTACACCCACGTCACCCTGCATGTGGTGGTAAACGACTCGACCACCAGGCAGCCCCTCTGCGGTGATCCTCGGTTGCACCTGATCACCCGCAAACAACTGGGCCAGCTCACCCTCGGCGAACTGGCAAACGGTGCGCAGTGGCTGGGTTTCCTGGTGGCCGTGGATTACTACGGCCCCAACTACCTGCTCGACCTCGCCTTGGCTACGCGTTACAGCAAGGCGCAGGTGATCGGCAAAACAACCTACCATAGCGCAGACACACTGGGCATCCATCTGAAGAATCCTGGCCAGGAATACCGCTGCGTCAAAGAGATAGCGATACGCCGCGCCTTGATCAGCACTTCGTCGGTGGCTCAGGCGCTCGCCCATGATTGGCTGGGAAAGCTCCCAGCCCTCACCTATAGCCACCCGCAATCCCTGGCGATCGACGCGTTCAACTACTGTGAAAATGCCGCCGGCAACGACCTGCAGCATGTCGTCGGCGTGGTGGACGACCTTGCTCTGAACACGGGCATCAGCCTTCACCAGCTCCAATGCAGCAGTGAAGCCATCCCCGCACAGGGCCTGACCGCCAACGGCCCGCAGACCCAAGGCCCGGGCCTGGCGCAACTGTTCGGCCCGCTGCGCAGCAAGCACCTGCAAGCGCAGGTCGAAGGCAATACCTGGCAGCTGCACTCGTCGCTCGCGGACGGAAAACACGAGTACTACTACGCCCGCCAAGAATTGTGCATTAACGAACTGGAGGGGGATGGTTGCACGTTAAGGCTGCTGCTCGATGCCTCCCCAGGCCTGAACCTGCAGCTGGTTGTGCTGTTTCTCGATGCGCAGAAACAACGTATCAGCTACGTCATGCAACTGGCTAATCGCAACCAAACCTGGGATGTGCCGCCGGAAACCGCTTACCTTCGCCTGGGCTTGCGCGCCTTTGGCAGCGGCAGCACGACGATCAAGGCGCTGATTCAAGGGCAACGCGACACCCCGCCCTCCACCCTGCTCACTCAGGCCACGCACCTATTGCTGACTAACCACTACCCAGCCAATGACGACCTGTACCGCAATGGTTTTATTCATACGCGCATCAAGGCGTATCAGGAACAGGGACTGGCAGTAGACATCTTTCGCCTGCGCCCCAACGAGCCGGTCAGTTATCACGAGTTTGAAAATGTCGATGTGATGAGCGGCCCCGGTATGGCCCTGGCGAACCTGCTCGACGCCGGGCACTACAGGTCGATACTGGTGCACTTCCTCGACCCGCAGATGTGGGAAACACTTCGCCGGTATCTGCCTGGTATTCAGGTAATTGCCTGGGTGCATGGCGCGGAGATCCAACCCTGGTGGCGCCGGGCTTACAACTACAGCAGCGATGAGCAGTTGCAACTGGCCAAGCTCGACAGTGAACGCCGCATGAGTTTCTGGCGCAGCCTCCTGAACCCCATGTCGCCTAACCTGCAACTGGTATTCGTGTCCCAGCAGTTTGCCGAAGAAGTGATGGAGGACCTGGGGTTCAGGCTACCGCAGAGCCAATATCGGATAATCCACAACCCCATCGATACGCGGCTGTTTTCCTTCGAGGAAAAACCTCTGGAGCAGCGCAAGAAAATCCTCTCGATCCGCCCCTATGTATCACGCACCTACGCCAACGACCTGAGCGTCAAAGCCATTCAACTGCTGGCGACCAAGCCATGGTTCAACGAGCTTGAATTCCTGCTGGTCGGCGACGGGCCGTTATTCGAAGAGACACTCGCGCCGCTGCGGCAATACCCGAACATCAAGATTGAAAAGCGTTACCTGAAACAAACCGAGATCGCCGACTTGCACAAGCACTACGGGGTGTTTCTGTGTCCCAGCCGAATGGACACTCAAGGGGTGTCGCGGGATGAGGCAATGGCTTCGGGCCTGGTTCCTGTTACCAATCGGGTCGGGGCGATTCCTGAATTTGTGGATGACGCGTGTGGCTTTTTGTCCGAGCCGGAACATTTCATCGGGCTCTGCGAGGCAATCGAAACACTGTTTTTCAACCCGCAAATGTTCAGGGCAAAGTCGTTGAGCGCCAGGCAGCGAGTGCTTGCGCAAAGAGCTATGCCATTGGTCACAGCCTCCGAACTGAGCCTTATAAGAGACCCCCACGGTGAGCAAAGAAGTAAAGGCACTGCAACACAGCATCCTGTCGACACTCAGTTGGTGCGCACAGTTGGGCCATAACTTCATGAGCATCGCCCCACGCGCTACGTTGACGGCGCATGTCGCACACTTCTGCGCACAAGTGCTATTGATCACGACCTATTTCCTGCCGATCAAGATTGTCATCCTGCTCGGCTCAGAGACCGTCCCCGCCTACTTGCCGCCCTTGTTGAAAGCGCTCGACAAGACCTGCCTGATCATTGGGCTCGGGGTGCTCACGGTGATCCTCTACGTGTGTTATCTGGCCGCCGTCTTTTTTGCCACGCGCTCTTCAAGGGACGGTGCACGCGCCCTTATAAACCGCTGCGCCGAGCCTGCGCAGCTGAACACCCAATTGCCGTTGGCGGCCAGAGCATTTTCCAGGCTCACCCGCGGCTTATCGGACGCCCTGTTTGCACTGATCGTCTTCATGGTATTGCTCTATCTCTACCCATCCCTGTTGGCCATCTGCCTGGCCTACTGCGCACTCGCCGCAGCAACCCTGATTACCGTGAACAATCGCAACAAACGCGTGCACTCGGTGCTGTGCCGTCACCCGCTCACGGTTGCCGATGCGTTCTATTCCGTGGGGTTCCTGGTGACGTTCGGCTTCATCATCGTGGACTTTCTCTGCCTGGCACCGCCCCCCTGTATATCGCCCTGATATCCCTGATTCTGGTGCGCCAGAGTTTCAGCAGGCTGAAGGTTCTGAGCCAGGACATCCTGTACCTGAGTGCCCACGCCGCAAAAATAAACCTGATGTTGCTCGCCGCCGCCGCCCATCGCTGAACGTTATTCACTTCAACAGGAACCTTTACCCGTGCCCCGTATCGCCATGCTCGTCTGGAATGAATTTCGCAATGATGCCCGCGTGTTAAAAGAAGCACAGACACTCCAGGCAAACGGTTATCACGTCACCGTATTCGCATTGCATACGCCCGGCATCACGTGCCGCAAAGAAGTCCTGGCCGACGGCATCCGTGTAGTTCGCGTGGCACGTAGCCTGCGATGGCGCCCTGCAACTGCGGGTTCTGGCGGATTGGCCGCGCCCTTGCCCGCCAAACCGTCGCTGACGATGCGGCGTATTTTTTCGCGACTGTGGGTGCATGCCGGGCTGATGGTACGGGTCGCCCTGCATCGCGCCGCCGTGGTGCATGCCCATGACGTCAACACCCTGCCCACCGCCTGGCTGGCAGCCAGGTCAAGCGGCGCCAGGCTGGTGTATGACGCCCACGAAATCAGTACCAGCCGTGAGGGTTATGCGCGCTTTCGCAAGTGGGTGGCTTGCATCGAAACGACGCTGATGCCGCGAGCCGACGGCACGATCACCACCACCGACACACGCGCCAGGTTCTTTGCCAGGGCGTATGGGATCGCCCGCCCGCTGGTGCTGCAAAACCGCCCGCGCTTGAGTGCCAGCCCTTCCACCCAGAGGATTCGCAATGAGCTGGGCTTGCAGCAGCCCTGGCCCATCGTCCTCTATCAGGGCGGCCTGCAACAGGGCCGTGGCCTGGAGCGGTTACTACGCGTCGCGGCCACCTTGCCCGGTGCTTACTTCGTCTTGATCGGCGGTGGCAGGCTGACCCAGCCCTTGATGAGGTTGAGTGAGGAACTGGGCTTGGCGCAGCGCGTGCATTTTATCCCGACGGTGTCACTGGCCGATCTACCCAGCTATACCGCGTCAGCCGATATCGGTGTGCAGCCGATCGAAAACACCTGCCTGAACCACTTCAGCACCGACTCGAACAAATTGTTCGAATATGTCATCGCCGGCCTACCCGTGGTGGCGACGGACTTCCCGGAGATTCGCAAGGTTGTCAGCACCTGCGCGATAGGGCTGTTAGTGCCGGCAGGCTCGGATCACGCACTGCGTCTGCAACTCAAACGTTTGATCGATGACCCTTCGCTACGCCAGCAACTTGCCTGCAATGCGAAAAACGCAGCGCTGCAGTTAAATTGGGAGCTACAGGAGAGCAAATTGGTGACGCTGTATCAACGCGTGCTGGCGGGGAAAACCGAGGTGCGCCCATGACGATGCGCATCCTCCTGTTGAGCTACTACTTCCCACCGGATTTGTCCGCATTTCGCGTCGAAGCGTTGGTCAATGCCCTGCACACCCATGGTGACGGTGAGGTGGAGATCGATGTGGTGACCACCCAGCCCAACCGGTACGCGTCCTATCACGCTGCCGAGGCCAGCGCTACGGCTGAGCCGAAACTGTCGATCAAGCGTATCGCCCTGCCCTCCTGCGGTTTTGGTGTATGGGGCCAGGCCTGGGGGTTTATCCATTACGCACGCGGCGTGCATAAAGCGGTGAAAGGCAAGCAGTATGACTTGATTCTGGCGACCTCTTCTCGACTGATGACGGCCGCGTTGGCAGCCTCGATCGCGCGCAAGACGCAGACGCCACTCTACCTTGATATTCGCGACATCTTTGTCGACGTATTGCCTGAACTGTTTCCCGGCCTCCCCGGCAAGCTCCTGGCGCGGGTATTTTCCCAGCTGGAAAAAAGCACCCTCAAGCACGCGACGCAGGTCAACCTGGTATCGCCTGGTTTCCTGGGTTACTTCTCCACACGTTACCCGCACAAAACCTTTTCCACCTACACCAACGGCGTGGACGATCTGTTCCTGGAGACGTCCTTCTACCCGGACACCCGCAACGAACCGACACGCCCGTTGACCATCGTGTACGCAGGCAATATCGGCACCGGCCAAGGCTTGGAAAAAATCCTGCCGGCACTCGCCGAACAGCTGGCAAGCAGCGCCTATTTTTATGTCATCGGTGACGGCAGTACGATGAAAGCGCTGAGCAAAGCGCTGAGCAAGAGGCAAGTGAAAAATGTCGAACTCATTGCGCCCATGCCTCGCCACAAGCTGATTCATTACTACCAGCAGGCGGATGTGCTTTTTTTGCACCTCAACAGCTTCAAGGCGTTCTTCAAGGTCATTCCGTCCAAACTGTTTGAATATGCGGCTACCGGGAAGCCTATCCTGGCAGGCCTCGAGGGCTATTCAAAAGCGTTTACACTCCAGCACATTCCCAATGCGTGTGTGTTTACCCCTGGAAACCCCAATGCCGCCGTTGCAGCGCTGACCGGGTTGAAACTGAGCGCCACTGACCGCGGGGCATTCATACGCGAGTATTCCCGGAACACCATCCACAAAAACATGGCGATCGAGATACTCAAGACAGGAAAGGGTGAGCAACCGTGAGTCACTCGCCAGCCCGGCGATTGTTGCAAAAATAAGTTAAATAAATGCCCGCTACGGCCGATACCCCCTGAAAGCCTTGCGGATTAGAACAATCATGCGTAATAACCAACCCGTTACCCAGCGCGAACGTACCTTCCCCGCTCAGCAACGGTTGATCTCCACCACAGATGCCAAGGGTGTGATCACCTACTGCAACGACGCGTTTGTCGAGATCAGTGGGTTCACCCGCGAAGAACTGCTGCGCGCACCCCACAACCTGGTGCGTCACCCGGATGTACCGGCAGCGGTGTTCGGGCACATGTGGGCCACGCTCAAACAAGGCTTGCCATGGATGGGCATTGTCAAGAATCGCTGCAAGACCGGTGATCACTACTGGGTTAACGCCTATGTAACGCCGGTCTTCGAAGGCAACCAGGTGGTCGGCTACGAATCGGTGCGCATCAAGCCCACCGCCGAGCAGATCCGCCGCGCCGAAGCGCTCTACCAACGCATCAACCAGGGCAAGTCGGCCGTTCCCCAGCGGGACAAGTGGCTGCCGGTGTTGCAGGACTGGTTGCCGTTTATCCTGGTGAGCCAACTGAGCTTCATGATCGGTGCGTCGCTCAACTCGCATTGGGGCTTTGCCCTGGCGGCCGGGTTGTCGGTGCCGCTCGGCCTGCTGGGCCTGAGCTGGCAACAGCGCGGCCTCAAGCGCCTGTTGCGCCTGGCCGAGCAGACCACCTCCGACCCGTTGATCGCGCAGATGTACACCGACAGCCGTGGCGCCCAGGCGCGCCTGGAGATGTCGATCCTCAGCCAGGAGGCGCGTCTGAAGACGTGCCTTACCCGCTTGCAGGACACTGCCGAGCACCTCAACGACCAGGCGGCGCAGTCCAACACCCTGGCGCATAACAGCTCCAGCGGCCTGGAACGCCAGCGCGTGGAAACCGAGCAGGTGGCCACCGCCGTCAACCAGATGGCGGCCACCACCCAGGAAGTTGCCAGCCATGTGCAGCGCACGGCCGACGCCACCCAGGAAGCCAATCGCCTGACCGGTCGCGGCCGCGACATCGCCGGGGAAACCCGCGAGGCGATCCAGCGTCTGTCGGTGGCGGTGGGCGAGACGGGCGTGACCGTCACCCAACTGGCCAAGGACAGCGATGAAATCGGCGGCGTGGTCGACGTGATCAAAGGCATTGCCGACCAGACCAACCTGCTGGCACTCAACGCCGCCATCGAAGCGGCCCGTGCCGGTGAGATGGGCCGTGGTTTTGCGGTAGTGGCCGATGAGGTGCGTCAACTGGCGCAGCGCACGGCCGAGTCGACCGGGCAGATCCATACCCTGATCGCCAAACTGCAGCAAACCGCCGCCGCAGCCGTGCAAACCATGGACGCCGGGCATCGCCAGGCCGAAGAAGGTGTGGCGCGGGTGATGGAAGCCGACCAGGCGCTGGTGGGTATCAGCGAAGCGGTGGCGCATATCACCGACATGACCACGCAGATCGCTGCCGCCACTGAAGAGCAAAGCTCGGTGGCTGAAGAGATCAGCCGCAATATCAGCACGATTGCGCTGTTGGCGGACCAGACGTCGGAGCAGGCGTTGAACTCGGCGCAGTTGAGTGAAGAGCTGACCCATACCGCGAATACTCAGTACTCGTTGGTAGAGCGTTTTAACCGGTAGACCGCTATCGGGGGCAAGTCGAATCGTCGCACCGCCCCTCCCACATTTTGACCGCATTCCAAAAGATGTACGCGGTTAAATGTGGGAGGGGCGGTGCGACGATTCGACTTGCCCCCGATGGGGCCTTACAGACCACCCAAAAAACCAGCCACTTTCCCAGCAGCAGCCTCCAAATGCTGCTCATGACTAAACCCCGAAGCCTTCAACGGCTTCAAATCATGATCCCCCGCCACCAGCCACATCACCTCGATGCCCGGCGCCAAGTCATAGCCTTCCACCGCCGTCCGATTACCCAACGCATCGCGCTCCCCCTGCACAATCAACGTCGGCGTCTTCAACCCTGCCAGATGCTCGACCCGTGGTTTTTCCGGCTTGCCCACCGCATAGAACGGGTACCCCAGGCAC
Organism: Pseudomonas sp. S09G 359; assembly: GCF_002843605.1. NCBI lineage: Bacteria > Pseudomonadati > Pseudomonadota > Gammaproteobacteria > Pseudomonadales > Pseudomonadaceae > Pseudomonas > Pseudomonas sp. S09G 359. The sequence continues at coordinate 5,041,320 of NZ_CP025263.1, forward strand.
ACCAGCGCGTCTGCGCCTAATTCATCGGCCAGCAGGCTGGCCATGCGCCCGCCCATGGATTTACCGCCAACCGCCAGTTTCCCAGCGACATGACGTCGCACCTCGGCATACACCTCGCGCCAGGCGTCGAGCAATTTAGGCGTCGGGTTGGGCGGGCGTTTGCCGCCATCCAGCCGCCGCTGGGCCATGTACGGAAACTCGAAGCGCAACACGTTCACGCCGTGCCCGGCAAGGCGTGCAGCCATGTCGTGCATAAAGGCCGAGTCCATCGGTGCGCCGGCGCCGTGGGCCAGGATCAGGGTGGCAGGCTCACGCGCGATAGACCCTTTGGCCGCATCACACAACCAGCCGTGTTCCCGCACACACTGCGCCCATTGATCCCCGTCAATACTGGCCTTGTGCTCTTTGCCCATGCTTGCCTCGCTATTTAGTCTGCCTATAACTCCAGCCCAAGTGCCGCACTTGCTTGGGTTGAACCGTGGATGGGGAACCATGAACACTACTTTAAGTACCGCCTATAACTACAAGGTGGTCCGCCAATTCGCCATTATGACGGTGGTGTGGGGCATCGTCGGCATGGGGCTCGGGGTTTTTCTCGCCGCCCAATTGGTTTGGCCCGCGCTCAACTTCGATTTGCCCTGGACCAGCTTCGGCCGCCTGCGCCCGCTGCACACCAACGCGGTGATCTTCGCGTTCGGTGGCTGCGCGCTGTTCGCCAGCTCGTTCTACTCGGTGCAGCGTACCTGCCAGACGCAGCTGTTCGCGCCGAAAATCGCCGCGTTCTGCTTCTGGGGCTGGCAACTGGTCATCCTGCTGGCCGCGATCACCTTGCCGCTGGGCTACACCAGTTCCAAGGAATACGCCGAGCTGGAATGGCCGATCGACATCCTCATCACCATCGTCTGGGTGGCCTACGCCATCGTGTTCTTCGGCACGGTGATGAAGCGCAACACCAAGCACATCTACGTCGGCAACTGGTTCTTCGGTGCGTTCATCATCACCGTGGCCATCCTGCATATCGTCAACAACCTGGAAATCCCGGTCAGCCTGACCAAGTCCTACTCCCTCTATGGCGGTGCGACGGATGCCATGGTGCAGTGGTGGTATGGGCATAACGCGGTAGGCTTTTTCCTCACCGCCGGCTTCCTCGGGATGATGTACTACTTCGTGCCCAAGCAGGCCGAACGCCCGGTGTATTCCTATCGCTTGTCCATCGTGCACTTCTGGGCGCTGATCACCCTGTATATCTGGGCCGGCCCGCACCACTTGCACTACACCGCGCTGCCGGACTGGGCGCAGTCGCTGGGCATGGTGATGTCACTGGTGCTGCTGGCGCCAAGCTGGGGCGGCATGATCAACGGCATGATGACCCTCTCGGGCGCCTGGCATAAATTGCGCAGCGACCCGATCCTGCGCTTCCTGGTGGTCTCCCTGGCGTTCTACGGCATGTCGACCTTCGAAGGCCCGATGATGGCGATCAAGACCGTCAACGCCCTCTCCCACTACACCGACTGGACCATCGGCCACGTCCACGCCGGGGCCTTGGGTTGGGTGGCGATGATCTCCATCGGCGCGCTGTACCACATGATCCCGAAAATCTTCGGTCGCGAGCAGATGTACAGCCTCGGCCTGATCAACGCGCACTTCTGGCTGGCCACCATCGGCACCGTGCTCTACATCGCCTCGATGTGGGTCAACGGCATCGCCCAGGGCCTGATGTGGCGTGCGGTCAATGAAGACGGCACCTTGACCTACTCCTTCGTCGAAACCCTGGTGGCCAGCCACCCAGGCTTCATCGTGCGGTTGGTGGGCGGTGCAGTGTTCCTCAGCGGCATGTTCCTGATGGCTTACAACACCTGGCGCACCGTGCGCTCGGCGCAACCCGTCGAAGTCGCCAACGCCGCGCAGATGGCCTGAGGAGTCAGTGATGAAACATGAAACGATTGAAAAGAACGTCGGCCTGCTGATGCTGCTCATGGTGCTCGCCGTGAGCATCGGCGGCCTGACCCAGATCGTCCCGCTGTTCTTCCAGGACGTGACCAACAAGCCGGTGGAAGGCATGAAGCCCTACACCGCGCTGCAACTGGAAGGCCGCGACATCTACATCCGCGAAGGCTGCGTACAGTGCCATTCGCAGATGATCCGCCCGTTCCGCGCCGAAACCGAGCGCTACGGCCACTACTCGGTCGCCGGCGAAAGCGTGTGGGACCACCCATTCCTGTGGGGCTCCAAGCGCACCGGGCCGGACCTGGCACGCGTCGGCGCACGCTATTCGGACGACTGGCACCGCGCGCACTTGTACAACCCGCGCAACGTGGTGCCCGAGTCGAAAATGCCGGCCTACCCGTGGCTGGTCACGGCCCAGGTCGACAGCAGCCACACCGAGACCAAGTTGAAAGTGATGCGCACCCTCGGCGTGCCTTACACCGACGACGATATCAGTGGCGCAGTGGCCAGCCTCAAGGGCAAGACCGAGATGGACGCGCTGGTCTCCTACCTGCAAGTGCTCGGCACTGCCATCAAGAGCAAGAGGTGAGCCATGGGATTTGAATTCGATGCAGGCACCATCCGCGGCCTCGGCACGCTGGTGGTCGCCATCGCCTTTATCGGCCTGTCGCTGTGGGTGTTCAACAACCGGCGCAATGCGGAGTTCGAGCAGGCCCGCCTGCTGCCGTTCGCCGATGAACCCCTTCCATCCGATGCTCAAGAAGAGCCTGCAACAAGGAGCACCCAGCCATGACCCTGTTTTGGAGTACATGGATCTGCGTTCTGACCCTCGGCAGCCTGATCGGCCTGACCTGGCTGTTGATCGGCACCCGCAAGGGCGAAACCCGTGGCAGCGTCGACCAGACCATGGGCCACGCCTTCGATGGCATCGAGGAATACGACAACCCGCTGCCCCAGTGGTGGTTCATGCTGTTCGTCGGCACCCTGGTGTTTGCCGTCGGCTACCTGATCCTCTACCCGGGCCTGGGCAATTGGAAAGGCGTGTTGCCTGGTTATGAAGACGGCTGGACCTCGACCAAGGAATGGGACAAGGAAATGGCCAAGGCCGACACCAAGTTCGGGCCGATCTTCGCCAAATTCTCGGCCATGCCCGTGGAAGAAGTGGCCAAGGACCCGCAGGCGCTGAAAATGGGCGGGCGCCTGTTCGCCTCCAACTGCGCGGTGTGCCACGGCTCGGACGCCAAGGGCGCGTATGGTTTCCCGAACCTGGCGGACAACATCTGGCGCTGGGGCGGTTCGGCCGAGGCGATCAAGACCACCATCCTCAACGGCCGCCACGCGGCAATGCCGGCCTGGGGTGACATGCTCGGCGACGACGGCGTGAAAAACGTTGCCGCTTATGTACGCCACGACCTGGCCAAGCTGCCCTTACCGGCCGACAGCACTGCCGACCTGGCCGCCGGCCAAGCGGCGTTCAGCACCACCTGCGTGGCCTGCCATGGCCCACAAGGCCACGGCATGGAAGCCATGGGCGCGCCCGACCTGAGCAAACCGGCCGGCTATATCTACGGCACCAGCCTTGCGCAGTTGCAGCAGACCATCCGCCACGGCCGCCAAGGCCAGATGCCGGCGCAGGAAGTGCTGCAAGGCAACGACAAGGTGCACCTGCTGGCCGCCTACGTTTACAGCCTTTCCCATAACGCTGATGGCGCAACGCCAGAAAGCCAACTGCAGTAACTCCTACCTTGTGGCGAGGGAGCTTGCTCCCGTTGGGCTGCGAAGCGGCCCCATAAATTTGGGGAGCGCTTCGCACTGGAGCGCCAGCCCGGTCCAGCGGGAGCAAGCTCCCTCGTCACAGGTTCATTGCTCACCCTTGAATGAGCCACCTCGTGCGTGACCCAGTGTCGCACCCCTTCCAAAGCACAACTTTCACGTCCTGCCATTCGGGTCTACGCTTCCCTGCAGAGTGGCCGGTTTTGGCCTGCGCGACGTTACCCGCGGGGCTTGGAAAAATTCCTGTCCACTTGATCAGCTTTCGATTTCTGATTTTGTCCTTACACCAAACATGGAAAGGGCGCAGAATCTGGCGCGGAACGCATTGATACAGGTCAGTCATTGCGTTGCAATGGCCCCTCGGTTTCTACATACTTGCGGCCGATTTTACCTATAAAAAAACCTAAACCGTGGAACCTTAGAATGAGCACAGCAATCAGTCCGACTGCTTATAACTATAAGGTAGTCCGCCAGTTCGCCATCATGACGGTGGTCTGGGGGATCCTTGGCATGGGGCTCGGGGTGTTCATCGCCTCGCAACTGGTTTGGCCGGAATTGAACTTCGGTTTGCCATGGACGAGCTTCGGCCGTCTACGCCCGCTGCACACCAACCTGGTGATTTTCGCCTTCGGCGGATGTGCATTGTTTGCCACCTCCTACTATGTCGTGCAGCGAACCTGCCAGACGCGACTGATCTCCGACGGCCTCGCGGCCTTCACCTTCTGGGGCTGGCAAGCCGTTATCATCGGCGCCATCGTCACCCTGCCGCTGGGCTACACCACCACCAAGGAATACGCCGAGCTGGAATGGCCGATCGCCATTTTGCTGGCCATCGTCTGGGTGACCTACGCCGTGGTGTTCTTCGGCACCATCGTCAAGCGCAAGACCAAGCACATCTACGTGGGCAACTGGTTCTACGGCGCGTTTATCCTGGTGACGGCGATGCTGCACATCGTCAACCACGCGTCGCTACCGGTAAGCCTGTTCAAGTCCTACTCGGCCTACGCCGGGGCCACGGATGCAATGATCCAGTGGTGGTACGGCCACAACGCGGTCGGTTTCTTCCTGACCACCGGTTTCCTGGGGATGATGTACTACTTCGTACCTAAACAGGCCGAACGTCCTATTTACTCGTACCGTTTGTCCATCGTGCACTTCTGGGCGCTGATTACCCTGTACATCTGGGCCGGCCCGCACCACTTGCACTACACCGCATTGCCGGACTGGGCGCAGTCGCTGGGCATGGCGATGTCGATCATCCTGCTGGCACCCAGCTGGGGCGGCATGATCAACGGCATGATGACCCTCTCGGGCGCCTGGCATAAGTTGCGCACCGACCCGATCCTGCGCTTCCTGGTGGTATCGCTGGCGTTCTACGGCATGTCGACCTTTGAAGGGCCGATGATGGCGATCAAGACCGTCAACTCGCTGTCCCACTACACTGACTGGACCATCGGCCACGTACACGCCGGCGCCCTCGGCTGGGTAGCGATGATCTCCATCGGCGCGCTGTACCACATGATCCCCAAACTGTTCGGCCGCGCGCAGATGCACAGCGTCGGGCTGATCAACGCGCACTTCTGGCTCGCCACCATCGGCACCGTGCTGTACATCGCGTCGATGTGGGTCAACGGCATCACCCAGGGCCTGATGTGGCGCGCCATCAACGATGACGGCACCCTCACCTACTCCTTCGTCGAAGCGCTGCAAGCCAGCCACCCTGGTTACATCGTTCGCGCCCTGGGCGGTGCGTTCTTTGCCAGCGGCATGTTGCTCATGGCCTACAACGTCTGGCGCACCGTGCGTGCTTCCGACCCTGCGCAAGCTGAAGCCGCCGCCAAGATCGCCGTTGTGGGAGCCCACTGATGAAGCATGAAGTAGTCGAGAAGAATATCGGCCTGCTGGCCTTCTTCATGGTCATCGCCGTGAGCATCGGCGGCCTGACCCAGATCGTCCCGTTGTTTTTCCAGGACGTAACCAACAAGCCGGTGGAAGGCATGAAGCCGCGCACCGCCCTTGAACTGGAAGGCCGCGACGTCTACATCGCCAACGGTTGCGTGGGGTGCCACTCGCAGATGATCCGCCCATTCCGTGCCGAAACCGAACGCTACGGCCACTACTCGGTCGCCGGTGAAAGCGTGTGGGACCACCCGTTCCTGTGGGGCTCCAAGCGCACCGGCCCGGACCTGGCCCGTGTTGGCGGGCGTTACTCCGATGACTGGCAGCGAGCGCACTTGTACAACCCGCGCAACGTGGTGCCGGAGTCGAAAATGCCGGCGTACCCGTTCCTCGTGGAAAACAAGCTCGACGGCAAGGACACCGCGAAGAAGATGGAAGTCTTGCGCACCCTGGGCGTGCCCTACACCGACGAAGACATCGCCGGTGCAGCCGCAGCCGTCAAGGGCAAGACCGAAATGGACGCATTGGTGGCCTACCTGCAAGGCCTTGGCACCATCATCAAAAGCAAACGGTGACCTTCATGGATATCGGGATGATTCGAGGCCTGGGCACCGTTGTGGTGATGGTGGCCTTTATCGGCCTGGCGCTGTGGGTGTTCAGCCCCCGGCGCAAGTCGGAGTTTGACGACGCGACCATGCTGCCCTTTGCAGATGATCCCGAAGCCATCAAGCACGTCGAGCAAGCTTCTAGGAGTAACAAAGAATGACTACGTTCTGGAGTCTGTACGTCACAGTCCTCAGTCTGGGTACCATCTTCGCCCTGACCTGGCTGCTGCTGTCGACCCGCAAGGGGCAGCGCGCCGAGCAAACCGACGAGACCGTCGGCCACTCGTTCGACGGCATCGAGGAGTACGACAACCCGCTGCCAAAATGGTGGTTCATGCTGTTCGTCGGCACCATCATCTTCGCCCTCGGCTACCTGGCGCTCTACCCAGGCCTGGGCAACTGGAAAGGCCTGTTGCCGGGCTACAACTACCTCGACAACGACAAGCAAACCCCGTTTGCCAACGGCCAGACCGGCTGGACCGGCGTGCACGAATGGGAAAAGGAAATGGCCAAGTCGGAGGCCAAGTTCGGGCCGATCTTCGCCAAATTCGCAGCGATGCCAATTGAAGAAGTGGCCAAGGACCCGCAAGCCCTGAAGATGGGTGGCCGTTTGTTCGCCTCCAACTGCTCGGTGTGCCACGGTTCCGACGCCAAGGGCGCCTACGGTTTCCCCAACCTGACCGACGCCGACTGGCGCTGGGGCGGCGAGCCAGCGACCATCAAGGAAACCATCATGAAAGGCCGCCATGCGGTGATGCCGGCCTGGGCCGAAGTCATTGGCGAGCAAGGCGTGGCCGACGTGGCCGGGTTTGTGGTGACCAACCTCGACGGGCGCAAACTCCCGGAAGGCGCCAAGGCCGACGTGGCCAACGGTGCGAAACTGTTCGCCGCCAACTGCGTGGCCTGCCACGGGCCCGCCGGTAAAGGCACCCCAGCCATGGGCGCGCCGGACCTGACCCACCCGGGTGCATTCATCTACGGTTCGAGCTTCGCCCAACTGCAGCAAACCATCCGTTACGGCCGTCAGGGCCAGATGCCGGCTCAGGAACTGTTGCAAGGCAATGACAAGGTGCACTTGCTGGCGGCGTATGTGTACAGCTTGTCCCATGGGGAAAAACCGGCCGATACAGAGTAAAGCGTTAAACCAAAAACAGCCCCGCCAATATTAATCGGCGGGGCTGTTTTTATTTGAGCGCGGAACGACTTCACTCATCGACAATTCATTGATTAATCCACGGGCGTAGGCGCGGACAGGCGATCGGCGCCATTACAGCGAATCGATGTATCGGTGGATATCATTAAGATCAATTTTTCCATCTCTCTGGTTATTACTATCCAGATCAATAGTCGATAAAAACTCGTTGCGTGAAAGGATTTCCAGCGCGAGTGCCTGGTCTGCTTGGGTAAACTTGTTTCCTCCCTGGCCTTTGACGATAACCATCAAAAAGTCCGAAGTAATAAACCCTGGCGTTTCGGGATCCGAAAACCTTTGGAGGTTTTGACTCAGCAGCAGCGCTAATGAAACGTTATCGAGGCTCATGTAAAAGTTTGAAAGCTCTCGAAGCGCTGCGCGTACGTTGTCGGAACTCGCGGATGAAGAATCCAAAGGGTTGACGTTTGCCAGAGTTGTAGAAATTTCCAAGAGCTATCTCACTGTAAGTTGCCCTACTCCCGACATGGAAGAAGGTGACAAGTGAGTGTTAATTTCACCGCACCACGTTCCCAAAACGCATACAAACTTACAGACAGATTCATACGCGATTTATGGCTATAGAGTGAAAGCTGCGCAAGGCCTGGCTGTTTCCCGCCCGGAAAATCGACCGCTGGTAGCCTCGAACTTGCCCCTCTTCATGCCGAGGTAGTAACGTATCTACATCATGTCCAACAAAGGCGGTCACCCCATGACCATCACCACTATTTCCAGCCGTGAATTCAATCAAGACACAAGCGGTGCCAAAAAAGCTGCCCGCCAAGGGCCGGTTTTTATCACCGATCGCGGCAAGCCTGCCCATGTACTGCTAAGTATTGAGGACTACCAGAAACTGACGGGGCTCAATGTCGACATCGTTGACCTGTTGGTTATGCCGGAAGCTGCCGAAATCGACTTCGAAACCGAACGTGCCGTGATCACTCATCGACCCGTGGACCTTTCTTGATGTACCTACTCGACACCAACGTTATCTCTGAACTTCGTAAACCCCAGGCCGACGCGAACGTGGTCGCCTGGGCCAAAAGTGTCATCGCACCGCGCATGTTTATCTCGGCGATTACCTTGAAAGAGCTGGAAACCGGGGTACTGCGCATCGAACGTCGTGACCCGACTCAGGGGAAGGTACTGCGTCTATGGCTCAAGCGTCATGTGATGCCGGCTTTCGATGCCAGGATATTGCCGGTTGATGCAGCCGTCGCGCTGCGTTGCGCCCGTTTGCATGTGCCGGACCAGGCTAACGAGAGCGACGCTTTGATTGCCGCAACCGCTCTGGTTCATGGGCTCACGGTGGTCACACGGAATGTCAGTGACTTCAAGTCCAGTGGCGTTCCACTGATTAATCCATGGGATGAATGACCTGCTCACCGGCCAAAACCGTCCATACTTCCCAAGTCAATTGATCCAGATCACATATACCATCAATTGATTTCCCCCAACGCGACCAAAGGTCGCACCCTTTGACAGGGATCGGGGGCGTATCATTAGGCCACTGCAACACCCTTAATTTGACCCCGGTTGGCACGTACTGGCCGAGGCAAATCTCCACCGCCGTGGGATGCAATGATGAGAGACCAGATACCGGTACATGACGTTACCCCGCCTGCCAAAAATACGACCCAGTCCGTCGATCTCTACGCGTCGCGAGAGAAAATCTACACCCGCGCCTTCACCGGTCTGTTCCGCAATTTGCGCATGCTCGGTGGCGCCGCGTTGTTCCTGCTCTACTTCGGCACGGTGTGGCTGAACTGGGGTGGCCACCAGGCTGTCTGGTGGAACTTGCCGGAACGTAAATTCTTCATTTTTGGCGCGACCTTCTGGCCCCAGGACTTCATCCTGCTCTCGGGCATTCTCATTGTTGCGGCGTTTGGCCTGTTCTTTATCACGGTGTACGCGGGGCGCGTGTGGTGCGGTTATACCTGCCCGCAAAGCGTGTGGACCTGGATCTTCATGTGGTGCGAAAAGGTCACCGAAGGCGACCGCAACCAGCGCATCAAGCTCGACAAAGCCCCCATGGGCGCCAACAAATTCCTGCGCAAATTCAGCAAGCACACGCTGTGGCTGCTGATTGGCTTTGCCACCGGCATGACCTTCGTCGGCTACTTCTCGCCAATCCGCGAACTGGTGTTCGACTTCTTCACCGGCCAGGCCGATGGCTGGTCGTATTTCTGGGTCGGCTTCTTCACCCTCGCCACCTACGGCAACGCCGGCTGGCTGCGCGAGCAGGTGTGTATCTACATGTGCCCGTACGCACGCTTCCAGAGCGTGATGTTCGACAAGGACACCCTGATCGTCTCCTACGACCCGCGCCGTGGCGAAGTGCGCGGCCCGCGTAAAAAGGGCATCGACTACAAGGCCCAGGGCCTGGGCGATTGCATCGACTGCACGATGTGCGTGCAGGTGTGCCCCACCGGCATCGACATCCGCGACGGCCTGCAAATCGAGTGCATCGGCTGCGCCGCCTGCATCGATGCCTGCGACAACATCATGGACAAGATGGAATACCCACGCGGCCTGATCAGCTACACCACCGAGCACAACCTGTCCGGGCAGAAAACCCATAAGCTGCGCCCACGCCTGATCGGGTATGCGCTGGTGTTGCTGGCGATGATCAGCCTGTTGGCCGCTGCGTTTTTCATGCGCTCGCTGGTAGGGTTCGACGTGAGCAAGGACCGCGTGCTGTTCCGCGAAAACGCCGAGGGGCGCATCGAAAACGTCTACAGCCTGAAGATCATGAACAAGGACCAGCGCGACCACACCTACGTGCTCGACGCCGCAGGCCTGCCGGACCTCAAGCTGCAAGGCCGGCGCGAAATCAAGGTGGCCGCCGGCGATATCGTCAGTATGCCGGTGGAGTTGTCGAGCGCGCCGGAGCAATTGCCGTCGAGCACCAACGAGGTCAAATTCATCCTCACCGACGCCGATGACGACAGTGTTCGTATTGAAGCCAAGAGCCGATTCATCGGCCCCCAAGTCCGTTAAACAGAGAGCACAACAATGCCCGCAGCTACTGCCGCAAGCCCCTGGTACAAGCACCTCTGGCCCTGGATCATCATTGGCATCCTGGCCTGCTCGGTGACCTTGACCTTGTCCATGGTGACCATCGCGGTGAACAACCCGGACAACCTGGTCAACGACAACTACTACGAGGCCGGCAAAGGCATCAACCGTTCCCTGGACCGCGAGCTGCTGGCCCAGACCCTGCAACTGCGTGCCAAGGTGCACCTGGACGAGCTGACCGGCGAAGTCGAGGTACACCTGAGCGGCAACAGCAACCCGGCGACCCTGGAACTGAACCTGATTTCCCCGACCCAGCCCGAGAAGGATCGCAAGATCAACCTGGCCCTCAGCGCCAGCGAACCCGGGCGCTACATCGGCCAGGTCACCGACAAGGTCGAAGGCCGCCGTTTCGTCGAACTGCTCGGCGTGGAAGGCGACCGCACCTGGCGCATGTTCGAAGAAGAACAGGTCAGCCATGACAAGGACTTGCTGCTGGGCGACGAACCATTGCAGGGTGCTGAAGACCTGAAAAAATAAAAGCCGCGCTTCGCGTATCGGGGGCAAGCCCCCTCCCACATTTGGAATGCATTTCAAATGTGGGAGGGGGCTTGCCCCCGATGAGGCCCTCCCAGCCAACCAAGATCCATAACCATGACCTCCCCCTGCTACCACTGCGCCCTCCCCGTCCCCTCCGGCAGCCGCTTTACCGCCGTAATCCTCGGCGAGCGCCGCGAATTATGCTGCCCAGGCTGCCAGGCAGTGGCCGAAGCCATCGTGGCCGGTGGCCTGGAAAGCTATTACCAGCACCGCAGCGAAGCCTCGGCCAACCCCGAGGCGCTGCCGGTGCAACTGGTGGACGAACTGGCGCTGTACGACCGCGCCGACGTGCAACAGCCCTTCGTGCGCCATCAGGGCGAGCTCGCCGAAATCACCCTGTTGATGGAAGGCATCAGTTGCGCGGCCTGTGGCTGGTTGATCGAAAAACACCTGCGCAGCCTGCCCGCCGTGGCCGAGGCGCGGTTGAACCTGTCCAACCATCGTCTGCACGTGCGCTGGGCCGACGGGCAATTGCCGTTGAGCCAGCTGCTGAGTGAATTGCGCCACATCGGCTACGCCGCCCACCCCTACCAGGCGGACCGCGCGGCCGAACAGCTGGCCAGCGAAAACCGCCTGGCCCTGCGCCAACTGGGGGTAGCCGGGTTGCTGTGGTTCCAGGCGATGATGGCGACCATGGCCACCTGGCCGGAATTCAATATCGACCTCAGCCCCGAGTTGCATGTGATCCTGCGTTGGGTGGCGATGTTTCTGACAACCCCCATCGTGTTCTACAGCTGCGCGCCGTTTTTCAAGGGCGCCCTGCGCGATCTGCGCACACGCCACCTGACCATGGATGTGTCGGTGTCCCTGGCGATTGGTGGCGCCTACCTGGCCGGCATCTGGACCGCGATGACCGGCGTGGGCGAACTGTACTTCGACGCGGTGGGCATGTTTGCGCTGTTCCTGCTGGCCGGGCGCTACCTGGAGCGCCGCGCACGCGAGCGCACGGCCGCCGCCACCGCGCAGTTGGTCAACCTGCTGCCCGCCTCGTGCCTGCGGCTCACGGCGGATGGCCAGAGTGAACGCATCCTGCTGCGCGAACTGGCCGTGGGCGACCGCGTGCTGGTGCATCCGGGCGCGGTGCTGCCGGCGGATGGGCTGATCCTCGACGGCCAGTCCAGCATCGATGAATCCCTACTCACCGGTGAGTATCTGCCGCAACGGCGGCAAGTCGGTGATTCGGTTACAGCCGGCACCCTGAATGTCGAAGGCGCCTTGACGGTTGAAGTACGCGCCCTGGGCCACGACACCCGGCTGTCCGCCATCGTGCGCCTGCTGGAGCGCGCCCAGGCGGAGAAACCGCGCCTGGCGCAGATCGCCGACCGCGCCGCGCAATGGTTTCTGCTGTGCTCGCTGATTGCCGCCGCCGTGATCGGCCTGGTGTGGTGGCAGTTGGATGCATCGCGAGCATTCTGGATCGTACTGGCGATGCTGGTAGCGACCTGCCCGTGCGCGTTGTCACTGGCCACGCCGACGGCCCTCACCGCCGCCACCGGCACCCTGCACAAACTCGGGCTGCTGTTGACCCGTGGCCATGTGCTGGAAGGCCTGAACCAGATCGACACAGTGATTTTTGATAAGACCGGCACCCTCACCGAAGGCCGCCTGGCATTGCGCGCGATCCGGCCCTTGGGCGGCACCAGCAGCGACCTGTGCCTGGCCCTCGCGGCCGCCCTCGAAAACCGCTCCGAACACCCGATTGCCCGGGCTTTTGGCCGCGCGCCACTGGCAGCCGAAGAGGTGCTCAGTTCGCCCGGCCTGGGCCTGGAAGGTCGCGTCGGCGAGCGCCAGTTGCGCATTGGCCAGCCCGGTTTTGTCTGCGAACTGAGCGGCTGCCCAATCCCGGCCTCACCGAACGAGGCTGGTCAGTGGCTGCTGCTCGGTGACCGTGACGGCGCCCTCGCCTGGTTCGTGCTGGATGACCGCCTGCGCAGCGATGCCCCGGCCTTGCTGGCCGCGTGCAAGGCGCGCGGGTGGCGCACCTTGCTGCTGTCGGGGGACACCTCGCCGATGGTCGCCAGCGTGGCAGCCGAGTTGGGTATCGACGAAGCCCACGGCGGCCTGCGCCCCGATGACAAACTACAAGTGCTGCAGCGCCTGCACCAGGAAGGCCGCAAGGTGCTGATGCTCGGCGATGGCGTCAACGATGTGCCGGTACTGGCCGCCGCCGATATCAGCGTGGCCATGGGCACGGCCACCGATCTGGCGAAGACCAGCGCCGATGCGGTGCTGCTGTCCAACCGCCTCGATGCGCTGGTGCACGCGTTTACCCTGGCGCGGCGCACGCGGCGGGTAATCATTGAAAACCTGCTGTGGGCGGGGCTGTACAATGGCTTGATGCTGCCGTTCGCCGCCCTCGGTTGGATCACCCCGATCTGGGCGGCGATCGGCATGTCCCTCAGTTCGTTGACCGTGGTGCTCAACGCCCTGCGCCTGACTCGCCTGCCGAGGGCGCAGGCGGACAGCGCCCCTACCGTAACCCGCCCGCTGCCGGCTTGAGCCGCGTGGGCATGGAGTGCAGATGCCAGCTCTATACGTGATGATTCCGGCGGCGCTGCTGTTAGTGGGTGTGGCCATCTACATCTTCTTCTGGGCGGTGGACAGCGGCCAGTACGACGACCTCGATGGCCCGGCCCACAGCGTGCTGTTTGACGACCAGGACCCCAACCACCTGGCCGCTGTCGACGCAGCCAACAACCCCGAGCAACCGCCCGCGCCTAAAGAACCGCCCCATGCTTGAACTGGCGCCCCTGCTGGTCTCCGCGCTGATCCTCGGCCTGCTGGGCGGCGGCCATTGCCTGGGCATGTGCGGCGGGCTGATGGGCGCGCTGACCCTGGCGATCCCCAAGGAGCAACGCAGCCGGCGTTTTCGCCTGCTGCTGGCGTACAACCTGGGGCGCATCCTCAGCTATGCCACCGCCGGCCTGCTGCTGGGCCTGGCCGGCTGGGCAGTGGCCAACAGCCCGGCGGCGATGTTCATGCGCGTGCTCGCCGGCTTGCTGTTGATCTGCATGGGCCTGTACCTCGCCGGCTGGTGGAGCGGCCTGACCCGCATCGAAAGCCTCGGGCGCGGCCTGTGGCGCTACATACAGCCGGTGGCCAACCGTTTGCTGCCGGTGTCCAGCCTGCCGCGTGCGTTACTGCTGGGCGCGCTGTGGGGCTGGTTGCCGTGCGGGCTGGTCTACAGCACCCTGCTGTGGGCCGCCAGCCAGGGTAACGCGCTGGACAGTGCGCTGCTGATGCTGGCGTTCGGCCTGGGCACCTGGCCGGTGCTGCTGGCCACCGGGCTGGCAGCCGAACGCGTCACGGCATTGCTGCGCAAACGCAGCGTGCGCGTGGCCGGAGGGTTGCTGGTGATCCTGTTTGGTCTGTGGACCTTGCCCGGCCCGCATCAGCACTGGCTAATGGGCCACTAACCGGCAATGTGGCAAAGCGCCGCTCCCCGTTGATGCAAATCAACATGGCCTGCCCGCCACGCCCCTAGACTCGGCCCACTAGCCTATCCGGGGGACCGCCCGCATGCTCGACGCCATTCGTTGGGACACCGATCTGATTCACCGCTACGACCTGGCGGGACCGCGCTACACGTCCTACCCCACCGCCGTACAATTCGACAGCCAGGTAGGCACCTTCGACCTGCTCCATGCCCTGCGCGACAGCCGCAAGGCCGTGCGGCCGTTGTCGGTGTATGTGCATGTGCCGTTCTGCGCGAACATCTGCTACTACTGCGCCTGTAACAAAGTGATTACCAAGGACCGCGGCCGCGCCCAGGCGTACCTGCAGCGCCTGGAGCAGGAGATCCAATTGGTGGCTTGCCACCTCGACCCGAAACAGCCGGTGGAGCAACTGCACTTCGGCGGCGGCACGCCGACCTTTCTCAGCCACGACGAACTGCGCCAGGTCATGGGCAGCCTGCGCCAGCACTTCAACTTGCTGGACGACGATTCCGGCGACTACGGCATCGAGATCGACCCCCGCGAAGCCGACTGGGCGACCATGGGCCTGCTGCGCGAATTGGGCTTCAACCGCGTGAGCATCGGCCTACAAGACCTAGACCCGGACGTGCAGCGGGCGGTCAACCGCCTGCAGAGCCTGGAAGAAACCCGCGCGGTGATCGACGCGGCGCGCACCTTGCAGTTTCGTTCGATCAATATCGACCTGATCTACGGCCTGCCCCAGCAAACGCCGATCAACTTTGCGCGCACTGTGGAAGAAGTGATCAAGCTGCAACCGGACCGCCTGTCGGTGTTCAACTACGCGCACCTGCCGGAGCGTTTCATGCCCCAGCGGCGCATCAACAGCGACGACCTGCCCTCCCCGGCCGCCAAGCTGCTGATGCTGCAAACCACCATCGAACAATTGACCCAGGCCGGCTACCGCTACATCGGCATGGACCACTTCGCCCTACCGGACGACGAACTCGCCATCGCCCAGGAGGAAGGTGCCCTGCAGCGCAACTTCCAGGGCTACACCACCCACGGGCATTGCGACCTGATCGGCCTCGGCGTGTCGGCGATCAGCCAGATCGGCGATCTGTATTGCCAGAACACCAGTGATCTCAACGCCTACCAGAACACCCTGGCCGGCGCGCAACTGGCCACCAGCCGTGGTTTGCGCTGCACCACGGACGATCGGTTACGACGGGAAGTGATTCAGCAGTTGATCTGCAATTTCAGCCTGGCATTCGAAAGGATCGAACAGGCCTTTAACATCGATTTTCGCGCGTATTTCGACGACGCTTGGCCACAACTTGAAACTATGGCCAGAGATGGCCTGATCGCGCTGGATGCCCAAGGCATCCGCGTACTGCCGGCCGGGCGCCTGCTGGTGCGCTCGGTGTGCATGGTGTTCGATGCCTACCTGGAGCACCAGAATCGGCAACGGTTTTCACGGGTGATCTAGTTACATCGCCAGCGAAGCGGCCTTGAGCGCGCCATCCGCGCTCAAGCTTTTCATCGCCTTGAGCAGGGAGCCCTGGGAGGTCATCAAGCCCGCCTGCAGCGCACTGATAGCGCCCTGGATGTTGTTGGTCTTCACCCGGGCCTGCTCCGGCGTCAGGCTATTGTCATTCGCGACCGCCTGGAGCTCGGCCATTTTCTCGGCGATCTGTTGCTTGAGCTTGCGAATCATTTTGAGGATCTGTTTAACGCTGTCATCCAAGCCACTGTCATCGATATCGGAATTGGCTTTACTGGCCACCGCCACCGCCTTGAACGCCGCGCCGGAAATCGTCACCGTCACGCCTTCCACGCCTTTGGTTTCAGCCGCCGGCGCAGCGGCCTGGGCCTTTACCGCAGTTTCGGCTGCTGGCTTCGCGTCCGGCACTGTAGGAACTCGGATGGCAGGATTGTAGGCGGCGATGACAGACATGATCCGAGCTCCGGTGGGTAGGAATGCCCTTGTATCGGCGCCGATACAAAAAGCTTTATACCGTTGCCGGTTTTTTGTACAGGCTGGCCTCACCGCCCCCCAGTGCGTTACCCTTACGTCTTATGTGTGTTTTCCCACAAGGATTTAAGAAATGTCCGAGCCAGTCAAACTGCGCGCTCATAGCCAGGCCCATTGCAAGGATTGCAGCCTGGCCCCCCTCTGCCTGCCACTTTCGCTGAATCTGGAAGACATGGATGCGCTGGACGAGATCGTTAAACGCGGTCGCCCGCTGAAAAAAGGCGAATTTCTGTTTCGCCAGGGTGACAAGTTCGATTCCGTCTACGCAGTACGCTCGGGTGCACTGAAGACCTTCAGCCTGAGCGACGGCGGCGAAGAGCAGATCACCGGATTCCACCTGCCCAGCGAATTGGTCGGGCTGTCAGGCATGGACACCGAGATTCACCCCGTGTCCGCCCAAGCGCTGGAGACGACATCGGTGTGTGAAATCCCGTTCGAGCGCCTGGACGAATTGGCCCTGCAGTTGCCGCAGCTGCGCCGTCAGCTGATGCGCGTGATGAGCCGCGAAATTCGTGACGACCAGCAAATGATGCTGCTGCTGTCGAAGAAGACCGCCGACGAGCGCATCGCCACCTTCCTGGTCAACCTGTCGGCGCGGTTCCGTGCCCGTGGCTTCTCGGCCAACCAGTTCCGCCTGAGCATGTCGCGCAATGAAATCGGCAACTACCTGGGCCTCGCGGTAGAAACCGTATCCCGCGTATTCACGCGCTTTCAGCAGAACGAGCTGATCGCTGCCGAGGGCAAGGAAGTGCATATTCTCGATCCGATCCAGCTCTGCGCATTGGCCGGTGGCTCCCTGGAAAGCTGAGGCAAAGCCTTGCGGCCGCGCCAATCGGCGAGGCCGCAGGTATACTTCGAGTCCGTTTCCAGCCCCAGGACTCTTCGACGATGACCTTCGATTCGTTCGACATCAAATCCCTGATCCGCCCTGTCATTGACTTCCCCAAGCCTGGGGTGATCTTCCGTGACATCACACCGTTGTTCCAATCGCCCAGGGCACTGCGCCTGGTGGCCGACACCTTTGCCCAGCGCTACGTAGAAGCGGATTTCAGCCATATCGGCGCGATGGATGCGCGGGGCTTCCTGATTGGCTCGATCATCGCCTACCAACTGAACAAACCGCTGATCCTGTTCCGCAAGCAGGGCAAGCTGCCGGCCGACGTGCTGGCCGAGGGTTACCAGACCGAATACGGCGAAGCGTTCCTGGAAGTGCACGCCGACAGCCTGTGCGAAGGCGACTCGGTGCTGATGTTCGATGACCTGATCGCCACCGGCGGCACCCTGATCGCGGCGGCCAACCTGGTGCGGCGCATGGGGGCGAAGATCTTCGAAGCGGCGGCGATTATTGATTTGCCCGAGCTGGGCGGTTCGCAGCGGTTGGAAGATATGGGGATTCCGACTTTTTGCCTGACGCAGTTTGCGTTGACTGAAAGATAGGGGCTGCCTGGGCGGACCTCATCGGGGGCAAGTCGAATCGTCGCACCGCCCCTCCCACATTTGGAAAGTATTCACAGATCAAAGGTGGGAGGGGGCTTGCCCCCGATGAGGCCAGTGAGAACAACCCACCTCACAACCCCATCTGCTTACTGATGATCTCATTCATCACCTCCCGGGTCCCCCCACCAATCGACAGTATCCGGTTATCGCGATACAGCCGCTCCACCAGGCTGCCGCGCATATAACCCTGCCCACCAAGAATCTGCACGGCGTCATAGGTCACGCGGTCAGCCGTGTCGGTGGCGAGGTTCTTGGCCATGGAAATCTCCTTGATCACACTCTTGCCGGCCGCCATCTTGGCTGCCTGGCGGTAGGTGAATTCCCGTGAGACCTCAACGGCGGTGGCCATTTCCGCCAAGCGATGCTTGAGCACCTGGAACTTGCCGATGGGTTTGCCGAACGCCTCGCGCTGGGCCGCCCAGTTGAGGCTTTGTTCCAGCGCCAGTTGTGCGGTCATATTGGCCATCAGCGCCAGGGCCAAGCGTTCGCTCTGGAAATTACCCATGATGCAGGCAAAGCCCATGTTCTCGGCGCCAATCAGGTTGCCTACAGGCACCCGGCAATCGTCGAAGAATAATTCAGCCGTGTCCGACGCCCACCAACCCATTTTCTTCAGGGGCTGGCCGACGGTGAACCCAGGAGTGTTCTTTTCGATCAGCAGCAGGCTGATGCCGGCAAAGCCCGGCCCGCCGGTGCGTACGGCGACGGTGTAGAAGTCGGCGCGGATGCCGCTGGTGATAAAGGTCTTGCTGCCGCTCACGCGGTAATACTCGCCGTCACGCACTGCGCGGGTTTGCAGGTTGGCCACGTCGGAGCCGCCACCTGGCTCGGTCACGGCCAGAGCGATGATCTTTTCGCCCGCCAGCACCTGTGGCGCAACCCGCTCGCGCACCTCGGGTCGCGCCCATTTCACCACCGGCGGCAAACCAATATCCAACGAGCCCAACCCCGCCACCACACCTGCGGAACCGCAGCGCATCAGTTCCTCGCTGGCCGCCACCTTGGCGAACACATCACCTTCGTGGCTGCCGCCCAAGGTTTCGGCGTAGCCGATACCCAGGATGCCCGCCGCGCCTGCCTTGAGGTACAGCTCGCGAGGAAAGCATTCGGCCTCCTCCCATTGCTCGATGCCCGGCAACATTTCGCGCTCGACAAAACGGCGCACGCTGTCGCGGACCAATTGGTGGCTGGGGTCGAAGTAGTCCTGAAAGGCAGACATCGGCAAGCTCCACGGAGGGGTGGAGCGAACTTACCAAGCGCTTGCTTGGTTTTCAAGATGTCACTGCCTGGAGCAGATCAATGTGGTGTTGCTTAGAGCGCGATCGGCTTGCGGCCGGCGAACGAATGCGCCAGCGTGCCGCCATCCACCAGCTCCAGCTCGCCACCCAACGGCACGCCGTGGGCGATACGCGAGGTGATCAAGCCCTTATTGGTCAGCAACTGGGCGATGTAATGCGCCGTCGCCTCACCTTCAACGGTCGGGTTGGTGGCCAGGATCACTTCGGTAAAGGTGCCCTGCTCTTCAATTCGCGCCACCAACTGCGGAATACCGATGGCTTCCGGGCCCAGGCCATCGAGGGGCGACAGGTGCCCCTTGAGCACAAAATAGCGCCCGCGATAGCCGGTCTGCTCTACCGCGTACACATCCATCGGGCCTTCCACCACACACAGCAAAGTGTCGTCGCGACGCGGGTCGGCGCATTGCGGGCAGAGTTCTTCTTCGGTCAGGGTGCGGCACTGGCGGCAGTGGCCGACGCCGGTCATGGCCTGGCTCAAGGCCTGGGCCAACCGGGTGCCGCCGCTGCGATCACGCTCCAGCAGTTGCAGCGCCATGCGTTGGGCGGTTTTCTGGCCTACGCCCGGCAACGTGCGCAGGGCGTCGATCAGTTGGCGAATCAGGGGGCTGAAGCTCATGGGCGAATGGTCCGACAAAACAACGAGACGCGGTTTATACCCGCGCCTCGGATTAGCGTCAAATCCTCAGTCCTGCGCGACACGTACCACCAACTTGCCGAAGTTGCGCCCTTCGAGCAAACCGATAAAGGCTTCGGGCGCCTGCTCCAGGCCCTCTACCACGTCCTCGCGAAACTTCACCTTGCCCTCGCGCACCCACGCTGCCATGGCACTGATGAACTCCGGGTGGCGGTCACCGTAGTCGTCGAACACGATAAAGCCCTGGATGCGCACGCGCTTGGTCAGCAAGGTGCGTTGCAACGCCGGCAAGCGATCAGGCCCGCTGGGCGCTTCATGCGCGTTGTAACCGGCAATCAGCCCGCACAGCGGAATGCGCGCCTTGGGGTTGAGCAACGGCAACACCGCGTCGAACACCTTGCCGCCGACGTTTTCAAAATAAATGTCCACGCCCTTGAAACAGGCCTGGGCCAGCTCATCGGCGAAATCCGCGCTCTTGTGGTCGATGCAGGCATCAAAGCCCAATTCGTCCACCACGTAGCGGCATTTGTCGGCGCCGCCCGCAATACCCACCACACGCAAGCCCTTGAGCTTGGCCACCTGGCCTACCACCGAACCCACGGCGCCGGACGCTGCGGCTACCACCAGGGTTTCGCCGGCCTTGGGCTGGCCGATGTCCATCAGGCCCATATAGGCGGTCATGCCCGGCATGCCCAGCACGCCCAATGCCATGGAAGGGCTGGCCAGGCCCTTGGGCACCGGCATCAGGTTGCGGCCGTCGGAAATGCTGTGGCTCTGCCAGCCGGTGGAACCGACCACCAGATCGCCCACTTCGAACTTCGGATTACGCGACTGCTCGATACGGCTGACAGCCCCACCGGTCATCACTTCGTCGATTTCCACCGGCGCGGCGTAGGACGGCGCGTCGCTCATGCGTCCGCGCATGTAGGGGTCGAGGGACAGGTACAGGGTTTTCAGCAGGACCTGGCCGTCCGCCAACTCCGGCAGGTTCACACGCTCCAGGCGAAAGTTCTCCGGGGTCGGCGCACCTTGAGGGCGCGAGACCAGGACAATGCGCTGGTTGAGAATCGGTTCTTGAGGCATCTGGGGCTCCTTTAACGAATGCTTCGGTATAGGGTGCAGACCATGGGGGCAGTGCCGGGGTTCAGCTCAAGTGACGTATTGGGGCTGCTTCGCAGCCCTGCGCGGGCAAGCCCGCTTGCCACAACCACAAACAAAAATGCCAGGCACTGGGCCTGGCATTGGAGTCTAGCCAAAGGCTGCCGATTAGAACGGCAGCTTCATGCCCGGTGGCAATTGCATGCCCGCGGTCGCGGCGCCCATTTTTTCCTGGCTGTTGGCTTCGATCTTGCGCACGGCGTCGTTGACGGCCGCGGCGAACAGCGCTTCGAGCATTTCCAGGTCATCTTCGCCCACGCCTGGCAGCACGCTTGGGTCGATGCTTACGCGCTTGATGTCGTGACGACCGGTCATCACCACGCTGACCATATCGCCACCGGCTTTACCGGTGACTTCGGCGTTGGCCAGTTCTTCCTGCATCTTGGCCATTTTTTCCTGCATCTGCTGCGCCTGCTTCATCAGGCCGGCCATGCCACCTTTCATCATGGGAATCACCTCAAAAGTACGTGGATCAATTAGTAGCCCGGTGTCAGGACGCCTGGGGCACCGGGGCTTCGACAGGTTCAATAGTATCGTGACGGACGACCGCACCGAACTGTTGCATCATTTGCTGGATGAGCGGATCGCCGTGGATCGAGTCCTCGGCTTCGCGCTGGCGGTTGATACGCCGACGCGTAGCGGCCTGGGCCGGGGTTTCCTGCTCAGGCTTGATCAGCTCGATGGCGATGGTCAGCGTGCGCTCATGGTACTGGTTAAGCGCGTCGTTGAGGCGGCGTTGCTGGGTCGCGTTGAACAGGGCGCTGTGGGCCGGGTCCAGGTGCAACAGCCAGTGGTCGCCATCAACCGCGATCAGCGTGCAGTTGGCGGCGATGCTGCCGGTCATGCCGGAAATCGGCAATTTCGGGAACAATTCCAGCCATTGCAGCGCCAGGCCGGTGGCCGGCGCCGCTGCAGGCTCGGCCTCGGGTTCCGGGGCCGGCTCGGCGGTGTGCTCGCTGGCCAGGTCGTCCAGGTAGCTGTAGGCCGAATCCATGTCCGGCTCAATGTAGTCTTCGTCCAGCGGCGGTTCGTCGTCGAGGTCGATACCCGGGGTTGCGGCCTCGACCTGCGCCACGCTCGGCTCCGGCACGGGCGCGGCGACCCACTCCGGCGCGTCCGGCACGACGCTGTCGGGCGTCGGCGTGGGCATCGGGATCAGTTCGGGCTGCTCGCCGGTGGTTTCCAGCACCGGCTCCACATAGGGCTGCTGTTCAGGTTCGGCTTCGGCCTCTACCGGATCATTCCAGGGCAAGTCGACAACGGCCGCAGGTTCGGGCTCAGGCTCGGGCACCACAACCGGCTCGGGCTCAACCACAGGCGCTGCCACCACCGGTGCCGGCTCGGGCACCGGCGCAACCGGCGCAACCGGCGCAACCGGCGCAACCGGCGCAGGCGCAGCGACCACTGGCGCAACCGTTGCCGCGCCAGCCACTGGTTTGGCGGAATCAACTGTGGCCTGGCTGATCCCCACTGGCTTTAGCGGCTGTCTCGGCGCATCGGCCGAGTCAGCGGGCCGGAAGGCCAACATCCGCAGCAGGACCATTTCGAAGCCACCGCGCGGGTCCGGCGCCAGGGGCAAGTCTCGGCGGCCGATCAGGCCCATCTGGTAGTAAAACTGTACATCTTCGGCCGGCAGCGCCTGGGCCAGGGCCAGCACGCGGTCACGGTCGCCATGGCCGTTGTCGACACCTTCAGGCAAGGCCTGGGCGATGGCAACGCGGTGCAGCACATTGAGGATTTCCGAGAGCACGCCATTCCAGTCCGGGCCTTGCTCCGACAGGTGGCGCACCGCCTCGAGCAATGCCTTGGCATCGCCTTCGATCAACGCGTGCAGCACGTCGAATACCTGGCCGTGGTCCAGCGTGCCGAGCATGGCGCGCACATCGGCGGCCATGACCTTGCCTTCACCAAAGGCGATGGCCTGGTCGGTGAGGCTCATGGCATCCCGCATCGAGCCGTCGGCGGCGCGGCCGAGCAGCCACAATGCGTCGTCTTCGAACGGTACGTTCTCGACGCCCAGCACGTGGGTCAAATGCTCGACCACACGCTCCGGGGTCATGTTTTTCAGCGAGAACTGCAGGCACCGCGACAGAATCGTTGCAGGGAGTTTCTGCGGGTCGGTGGTGGCCAGGATGAATTTGACGTAGGGCGGCGGCTCTTCCAGGGTTTTCAACAAGGCGTTGAAGGAATGGCTCGACAGCATGTGCACTTCGTCGATCAGGTAGACCTTGAAGCGACCACGGCTGGGCGCGTACTGCACGTTGTCGAGCAACTCGCGAGTGTCTTCGACCTTGGTGCGGCTGGCGGCGTCGATCTCGATCAGGTCGACAAAGCGCCCTTCGTCGATTTCCTTGCACACCGAGCAGGTGCCGCAGGGCGTCGAAGTGATACCGGTTTCACAGTTCAGGCATTTGGCGATGATGCGCGCGATGGTGGTCTTGCCCACGCCCCGGGTACCGGTGAACAGGTAGGCGTGGTGCAGCCGTTGGCTGTCCAAGGCATTGATCAGAGCCTTGAGCACATGGGTCTGGCCGACCATTTCGCGGAACGAGCGCGGACGCCATTTACGTGCAAGAACCTGATAACTCATCGAAAACCGTCGCAACTGGGAAGCGGAAGCCGGTAATGCTAGCGGAGCAAGGGGGAAATTGCATCCGGCACGCTCGCCTATTCTGACTAAGCTCTGCTGATTGGCCCCGAAAAGGCCTGAACCCGGAGTGTGTATGCGCGTAGTCCTGGGCGCTTTATGGATGATCACCACGGCTTGCCTGGCGGCGCCTGCACCGTTGCGTTTCTCGGTTTCCGACAGCTGGGCGATGCCCATGGTGCAACTGGAGGACGGCCGGCCCGTGCAGGGCATTTTGTATGACTTGATGTTGAGCCTGGCCACCCAGGTCGGCCGCCCGGCGCAGTTTCAGGTACTGGCCAGGGCGCGCATCTCCGCCGCCATGGAGCATGGCGACATCGACGTGCGCTGTTATGTCACCCAGGCCTGGTTCGAGAATATGTCCGGCGATTACACCTGGAGCATTCCGCTGATGGTGCAGCGCAACCTGCTGATCAGCACCCAGGTTCCCGTACAGCCGGTGCAGGTCAACACGCTGGCGCCCCAATCGATCGGCACGGTGCTCAACTATCGCTACGTCACCCTCGACCCGCTGTTTGCCAGCGGCCAGCTCAGCCGCGATGACGCGCGCAGCGAAGAACAGGTATTGCACAAGCTGGTGGCCGGGCGCTTCAAGTACGCCGTAAGCAACGAATGGATACTCGACCGCTTCAACCAGCACATGCCGGTCGGCAAAAAGCTGCATAAGATTGCCGTGATCGATGAGCAGAAACTCGGCTGCACCGTGCGTAATGACCCGAACGTGCCGGTGCAGCGAATCCTGCGTACGCTGCTGCGGATGCAGATGTCGGGGGAGATCGATGACATCATCCAGCTGTATACCGGAGAACACCCGCCGCTCACTCCTGACAGGAACTGACAGTACGGCCTTATAGACTGGCGCCACTTCCAACGCCCGTCTTCAAGGAGCCTGCATGCACACCGTCGCCCATTATTTCCTGCTGTACGTCGACAGCCCGGCCACCAGCGCCAACTTCTATAGCCGCCTGCTGGGCAAGCCGCCAGTGGAGCTCAACCCGACGTTTGCCCTGTTTATCCTCGACCACGGCGTGAAGCTCGGGCTGTGGTCGCGCCATACCGTGGAACCGGCGGCGCAGCTCACCGGCGGTGGCGGCGAAGTGGGTTTCTCGCTGCCCGACCAGGCCGCCGTGGATGCCTTGCACGCTGAATGGGTGGAGCGTGGCGCGCAGATCATTCAATCACCGGCCCACCTGGATTTCGGCTACACCTTCGTCGCCCAGGACCTTGACGGCCACCGCTTGCGCGCCTTCAGCCTGAGCGATTGACCGCCAGCGCCCTTCCAGGCTGATGGCCGCCACGCTGGCCAACACGATCACCGCGCCCAGCACCACCTGCAGGGCGATGTGCTCGCCCAGCAGCGTCGCGGCCAGCGCCATGGCCACCGGCGGAATCAGGTACATCGCCACCGACGCGCGGCTGACCTCGACATGCTTGAGCACATAACCCCAGGCCAGGTACGCCAGGGCACTCGGGAAAATCCCCAGCACCAGCACCGCCAGGTTCTCCGGCAACGGCGCCTGCGCTACGGCGGCGGGCAGGCCCGGCAGATTGACGCAAAGCATCAGGGTGCCGGCCCACACCATGTAGCACGCCATGGTCAGCGGGCTGTAACGGTGGGCGTAGTGTTTCTGGATGGCGAAATACACGCTCCATGAGCCCGCCGCCAGCAGGATCAACAAGCCACGCGGGTCGATATCGCCGACGCCGTGATCGCCCCAGACCACCACCAGCACGCCCAGCAAGCCCAGCAACACACAGCCCCAGCGCCAAAGGCTGACGCGCTCCTTCAAGCAGAAAAACGCAATCAACACACTGAACAGCGGCGCCGACTGCGCCAACACGCTGGACGCGGCCGCCGTCACCCATTGCTGCCCATAATTAAGGCAAGTGTGGTGCAGGAACACCCCAAAGAACGCCAGCACCAGCAGCCACGGCACGTCCCGCAGGCGTGGCCGGCCGATACCCAGCACCAGCGCCACCGCCGCCATAAACACCGAAGCAATCAGAAACCGCAGCAATGCCAACTGGCCAGGGCTATAGCTGTGCAGCCCCATATGCACGCCAATCGGCGAATAAGCCCAACAGAGGATGACGCTGGCGATCACTAGCGTAAGCTTTACGGGCGAAGGGGTATTCATCGACGGCGTCCAGACATTCAGAAGGAATGCCGTCAGTCTTGGCCCCGCCAAGGCGCAGGACAATTAACCGTTTCTGACATCTGAAATCACTGGAACTGAGCAATGGAACTGGCCCAACTGAAGATGGTACGAGCCGTGGCGCAAACCGGCAGCGTGGCCCAGGCTGCCCTGCAACTGCACTGCGTGCCGTCCAACATCACCACGCGCATCAAGCAGCTGGAAAGCGAGTTGGGCACGCCGTTGTTTATCCGCGCCGGGCGTGGCCTGGCGATCAGCGCCGCCGGTGAGATCTTCCTCGATTACTGTGAGCGCATCCTGGCCCTGGTGGAGGAATCCAAACGTGCCGTGGATGTGAATGCCATCCCCCGTGGCACCTTGCGGATCGGCGCAGTCGAGTCGAGTGCCAGCGGCCGCTTGCCACCGCTGCTGGCGGAATATCACCGGCGCTACCCCGAAGTCAGCCTGGAACTGGTGACCGGCGCCTGGGGCCCGTTGCTCGATGACCTGCAACACCATCGCCTGGATGTGGCGTTGGTCGCCTCCGGCAACAAACGCGCGAAGCTGGAACACAGCGTGGTCTACAGCGAGCGCCTGGTGCTGATCGCCAGCGCCTCCAGCCCGCCGATCCACAGCGCCGGGGACCTGGCGGGCCGCACGCTGCTGGTATGGCCGCCCGGCTGCCCGTATCGCGCCGCATTGGAAAACTGGGTCAAGCCCCATGATTTCAAGCCAGCCATCGCCAGCTATGCCAGTTGGGGCACGATCATCGGTTGCGTGAGTGCGGGGATTGGCGTGGCGTTGGCGCCGGAAGGCATCCTGGCGCGCTATGAACAGGCCAATCAACTGGCGTCCTATCGCTTTGAAGAATTGAAGGCCGTGGACAACCTGCTGTTCTGGCACAAGGACACCCAGCGGCACCTGGCGCGGGATGCGTTTGCCGGGCTGCTGCGGGAGACTTTCGGCTAACCTGTAACAGTTTATTTCATGTATTCTCCCGCGAAATTAATTCAAAATGTAAGGGACTACCATGAATTACTTCCGCCTATTGCTGGCGGCGGCCTTGCTGAGCCTGCCTGTCGCACCCGCCTTTGCCGCCACCGCACCTGCATCTGCACCTGCCGAAGCCAGCGCCCCCGCTGAAACGGCCGAACATTTTCTCGCCTCGCTCAAGCAAAAGACCGGCACGGTCACCCTGCCCAGCGGCATTGCCACCCTCAAGCTAAACGACGAGTTCTACTACCTCGACCCGGCCGACACCGAGCGCCTGCTGACCGATGGCTGGGGCAACCCGCCGGGCTTCAAGACCTTGGGCATGATCGTGCCAAAAGCTGTCAGCCCCTTGTCAGAACGTGGCTGGGGCGTGATCGTCAGTTACAAGAACGACGGGCATATCTCCGACGAGGATGCGGCGAAAATCGACTACGCCGACCTGCTCAAGCAAATGCAGGAAGAAGACGAAGCAGAGAACAAGGAACGCCAGAAACAAGGCTACGCCGGCCTGCACCTGTTGGGCTGGGCCGAGCCGCCGCGCTACGACGACACCAGCCACAAGATGTACTGGGCCCGTGAGTTGAAAGCCGATGACGCCGACCAGAACACCCTCAACTACAGCATTCGCGTGCTGGGCCGCGAGGGCGTGCTGGAACTAAACGCCGTCGCCGCGATGGCCGACCTGGCCACCATCCAGCAGGAAATGCCCAAGGTGCTGGCCTTCACCAACTTCACCGACGGCAACCTGTACACCGACTTCAACCCGAAAACCGACAAGCTCGCGACTTACGGCCTCGCGGCTCTGGTGGCCGGCGGGATTGCCGCCAAGGCCGGGCTGTTCGCCAAGATCGGCATCTTCCTGCTGGCCGCGAAGAAGTTCTTGGTGATCGGTGTGGTGGCGTTGCTCGCCGGGGTCCGCAAGCTGTTCAACCGTAACAAGGCCTGAACGCCACACACAAAAACGCCGCAATGTGCCTGGCACATTGCGGCGCACGCAGATAACTCAGTGCGGTGCAGCCGGTGCGGCCAGGCGGCTGTATTGGTCCTGGCTGATCCAGCCGGTGAATGCACGGTCATCGGCGTTGATGAACTCGACCTGGGCCCAGCCATCCTTGAAGGCCAGCACACCGACCACATCTCTTTTGACGATGTACGAGCGCTTGGCGGCCTTGGCACCAGGGGTTTTCAGCAGGTAGGCCTTGTCGGCGGACACCGTGACCAGGCCGATCCACGGTTTGGCGGCGGTCTGGGTCAAGTCCAGGCCGGTGGCAATCTCCGGCATCAGCACACTCAGGCAACCGGGATGCTCGC
Source organism: Pseudomonas sp. S09G 359 (assembly GCF_002843605.1). Classification (NCBI taxonomy): domain Bacteria; kingdom Pseudomonadati; phylum Pseudomonadota; class Gammaproteobacteria; order Pseudomonadales; family Pseudomonadaceae; genus Pseudomonas; species Pseudomonas sp. S09G 359. Next base: position 5,069,469 of record NZ_CP025263.1, read on the forward strand.
GACCCTGCTCCACGGTCAGGGTCACGCCGTCGGCCGAAGGCGCCACACTGCCGGGGTACGCCGCATCGAGCCAGGTGGTCAGCGCAGCGGGCTTGCCTTGCAGGTAAAACGCACAACCGCGGGTCACGCCCTCGCCCATCTCTTCAGCATAAAAGCCTTCAACCTGATGCTCCGGCGTCACCGCCAGCATCAGCCCTTCGTATTTGCCTGAATGCAACCCGGCCGAACCGGCAAAAGCCGACGCCCCGGCGCACAACGACAGCACGCCAACTGCTAGAAAACGCATCATGCTATTTTTTCCCTTCAAGTTTTTCGTAGGCCTTTTGCATAAGCACGTCATAGTTGCCGTAGTCCTCGCCGTTATAGTTACGGGCCATGCCGGTAAAGTCTTTGGCTTTCATGGCTTTCATCAACGCCGGGCTTTTACTGCAAAAACCGAGAAATGCCTTTAGTTGGTTGCCGGCATTTACTTTCAATGCCGCCGAGAACTCAAACACGGTCTTGTAACCGCACGACGCAAAGTTGAACCCCATGATCTGAAACATGCCCCAGGACGCCGACATCAAGGCCGCTTCCTGGTCGAGGGCAAACGCGGTGGCCATGGTTTCCCAGGCCTTGGCCTGGTCCTTGTTATTGGCTTGCCACTGCGGCCCGGCCTTTTTCTTGTAGGGGTACGAAAGCAGCGGGTGCGCCTGGTCGTAGATGTGTTTGGTGTACTTGCGAAACAGGTGCCCTTCAAAGGCGATCACCGGCAACTTGGCCGGCCCGAAACCGGAACGCCCACCGGATTCCACAGTGGCGAAGGCCTTGATGATATTCACCGAAATACCACTGCCCAACTGCGTGGCGGCGTTCTGGAAGTCCGTTTCGCTGAGCGTCATACCCCCATCGCACGTGGCCTGGAGCATCAACTGCCGGTTGCGTCGCTCGGCCTCGACCATCGCGCGCATGCGGTCCAGGTACACATTGACCGTCGCCTGCACCGCATCGCCCTGGTTATTGCCGAACACATTCAAAAAGCTTGGAATGCGCATCGTCGGGAAGGCTTTCACCGGCACTTTCACCGCTTCTTCGATCAGGCTGTTGAAGGTGCGCCCAGTGGGGTCGATCACGCCATCGGGGTGGGCGTATTTGAGATGGCGAAACTGGTATTGGCTGATGCATTGCACCAACTGGCCATCGCACTTACCGTTTTCAGCCAGCGGAAACCCCATCTTGGGAATGATCAAATTGAACAAGTATTGGACGCACTGAACATCGGCGGGCAAGTTACGGGCTTTACCGGGGGCGCCCACCGAAGCGGTGATAAGACGCGGCAACCCTTGCAGGCTTTTCATCACAGACATCCTTGTTAGTTAAAGAAGTGATAGCACTTCAATATCAAGCTGGCACCCTTGTCATATTCTGAAACAAGTGGCCGGCGCAAACTAACAAGGCGGTTTTGGGTTGTCCAGCGGGGGTTTGGAAAGTTGTGAAACAGCCGTCATCGACCGCACAATAAATATTGGCAGTGGCTGGGAAACACGGGATTTGGGTTTGAATCAGAGGGGGTGCTGCAAGAGGGAGCGTTATGGAGGCAACCCCACCAGCCACACCCCGGCACACAATGTTCCCGCTGTGGCTGCTGCCTTCCGGCTCTGACCAGGTTCACGGGTAATCGTTGCGGGGGGACCGATGGGGTCACCATAACGACGCCTGCCTCTCGGCAAGCGGGGCCATTGTACCGATCTCATCGGAAGTTACAACCGTTGGTTCCGGATTAAAAAATGAGAAGGTTCAAGTACTTGCCATGTGGGAGGGGGCTTGCTCCCGATGGCGGTGGATCAGGCAGTGGATTTGCTTGCTGGTATACCGCCATCGGGGGCAAGCCCCCTCCCACAGGTGCTTCATTGTGCCTGTACTACCTCATCGGCCCGGCCGCCCTCTTGCTGGATCACCAGGTGAATAAAGTGCAGCTTGGCGATGACCGCCGGGGGCAGCACGAAGGGGTAGAAATCCGGCTGGCCCATGCTGCGCGACAGTTCATTGAGCATGCCGGCCAGTTCGATCCAGGCGTTGACGAATGCCAGGAACGCCGTGCCGCCGGGGTGTTCCGGGTCGTAGAGGGTGGTGAGGGGGAATGGCTGGTAATCCAGGTCCATCTCGCGGGCGCTCATGCCAAAGCCCAAGGCAGTGTCGACCGCATCCATCATGTGCAGGTAATGCGCCCAGGTTTCGGCCCAGTCTTCCCAGGGGTGCATGGTGGCGTAGGCGCTGACGCAGGTTTGCTGCCAGTCAGGCCGCGGGCCGTTTTGGTAGTGCTGGTCGAGGGCGTCGGCGTAACTGGCGCGTTCGTCGCCGAATATGCGGCGAAAGGGTTCAAGCCGGTGGCTGTTGGCGATCAGGCGATCCCAATAATAATGGCCGACCTCATGGCGAAAATGGCCGAGCAAGGTGCGATAGGGTTCGCGCATCTGCACGCGGATTTTCTCGCGGTGGGCGTCGTCGGCTTCTTTGATGTCGAGGGTGATCAGGCCGTTGGCGTGGCCGGTCATGGGCGCGTTGCCTTCGAGGTCGATGCCTACGAAGTCGAACGCCAGGCCGTTGTCTTCGTCGACACTTTTAGGCACCACTTGCAGGCCGAGGCTGATCAGTTGCGCCACCAGGCGGCGTTTGGCTGTTTCCACCTTGCGCCAGCGCTCGGGGTTTTCCGGGACGGACAAGTCGGGGATGGTGCGATTGAGGCTGCAGGCCACACACAACGGCGCGGTGCTGTGGGCCGGGATCAGCCAGTTGCAGGCGGCTGGAGTGTCGAGGTTGGCGCAGCGGCGGAAGGCGCCGGCGTCGAGGTTGTCGTCTTGCAGCCAGGTGTCGACGACGGGCCCGGGTTGCAGGGACGACAAGCGGCTCTGTTGTGGCTGATAGCCCAACAGCGCCTGGCAGGCCAGGCATTGGCTGTTGCGGAAGAACAGGGATTGCCCGCAACGGCACTGCCACACTTTGCTGTTGCGGGATGAGCCCGCCGTGAACGGTGCAGCGATGCGCGAACTGAGTTGCTCGAAGTAGCGGAACATGGCGATCTCTCCCTGGGTGACTGAGACTAGATCATTTCCTCTTCGAGATCGTTCCACTTTGGTAATGAGCGGGGCTGCTGCGCAGCCCAACGCGGGCAAGCCCGCTCGCCACAACAAGCCTGTTAGCAACAACAAGCTTGCTGATCACAACAGGCCTGCTTGCCACAACAGGCGGGGTTGTTACAACACGCGAGCTGCTACACGGTGATGTTGTGTTTGGCCAGGAAGGCGACGAAGGCTTCTTCGTCGAGGACTTTCAGGCCCAGTTCGCTGGCCTTGGCCAGTTTGGAACCGGCGCCCGGGCCGGCCACCACGCAGTGGGTTTTCGCCGAGACGGAACCGGCCACCTTGGCGCCGAGGCTTTCGAGCTTGTCCTTGGCCACATCGCGGCTCATCAGTTCCAGGGAACCGGTGAGTACCCAGGTGTGGCCGGCTTCGGGCAGGCCTTCGACCACCTTCTTCTCGCTCTGCCAGTGCATGCCGAAGTCCTTGAGCTGCTGCTCGATGGCCAGGGCACGGTTGGCGTTGTCCGGGTTATCGAAAAACTCTCGTACGGCCTTGGCTTGCTTCTCGGGCAGTGCCTGGCGCATATCCAGCCAATCCGCCTTGATCACGCCTTCGAGGCTGCCGAACTTGTCCGCCAGTTTCTGCGCGGCGCCCGGGCCCACGGAAGGCACGTGCAGTTTGTCGAGCAAGCCACCGAGTGTGGTGCTGGCGGCAAACTCGGCGCTCAGCTCGCCCTGCTCCTGCAATTGCAGGCCGCATTCATCCGGCGACAGCAGCGCGCCGATCACGTCCTGGTTATGGCTGTCTTCAAAGAAGCTGTGGATCTCATGCGCCACTTCCAGGCCGACGTCCGGCAAGTACGTCAGCACTTCCGGCAAGGCCCGCTGCACGCGCTCCAGGGAGGCCAGGGAGCGCGCCAGCACCTTGGCGGTCTCCTCGCCCACATCCGGGATGCCCAGCGCGTAGATGAACCGCGCCAGGGTCGGCGTCTTGCTGTTTTCGATGGCGGTGATCAGCTTCTTGCTGGAGATATCGGCGAAGCCTTCCAGGTCGATGATCTGCTCGTACTTGAGCTTGTAGAGGTCGGCCGGCGAACCGATGAGCTTTTCATCCACCAACTGCTCGATGGTCTTGTCGCCCAGGCCGTCGATGTCCATGGCGCGGCGCGAGACGAAGTGAATAATCGCCTGCTTGAGTTGCGCGCCACAGGCCAGGCGCCCAACGCAGCGGTACACCGCGCCTTCGCTGACGGTTTCCTTGCCCTTGCTGCGTTTGACCAGCTGCGTACGTTCCACATGCGAACCGCACACCGGGCAGCTTTCGGGGATCGGCACCGCGCGGGCGTTTTCCGGGCGGCGTTCGAGGACCACCGACACCACCTGCGGGATGACGTCGCCGGCGCGGCGGATGATCACGGTGTCGCCGATCATCACGCCCAGGCGCGCAACCTCATCCATGTTATGCAACGTGGCGTTGGACACCGTGACGCCAGCCACCTTGACCGGTTTAAGGCGCGCCACCGGGGTTACGGCGCCGGTGCGGCCGACCTGGAATTCGACGTCGAGCAGTTCGGTCAATTCTTCCAGGGCCGGGAATTTATGCGCGATGGCCCAACGCGGCTCGCGGGCACGGAAGCCCAGCTCCCGCTGCGAGGCAATGCTGTTGACCTTGAACACCACGCCGTCGATTTCATAGGGCAGGCTGTTACGCCGCTCGCCGATATCGCGGTAGTAGTCGAGGCAGTCCTGGATGCCTTTGGCCAGTTTCAGTTCATGACTGATCGGCATGCCCCACTTCTGCAACTGCTGCAGGTTGCCGATATGGGTGTCGCTGATATCGGTGGTCACGCCATAGCAGCAGAATTCCAACGGGCGGCTGGCGGTGATTTTCGAGTCCAACTGGCGCAGGCTGCCGGCGGCGGCGTTGCGCGGGTTGGCGAAGGTCTTGCCGCCGACCTCCAGCTGCGAGGCATTGAGCCGCTCGAAACCGGCCTTGGACATGAACACTTCGCCGCGCACTTCCAGGGTCGCCGGCCAGCCACTGCCGTGCAGTTTCAGTGGGATATTGCGCACGGTGCGCACGTTGACGCTGATGTCTTCACCGGTGGTGCCATCACCCCGGGTGGCGCCACGCACCAACTCACCGTCCTGATACAACAGGCTGACCGCCAGGCCATCCAGCTTGGGCTCGCAGCTGTATTCCACCGCAGCGCCAGCGCCGAACAGATCGCCCGCCGGCAGGTCGAGGCCTTCGGTCACGCGGCGATCAAATTCGAGCATGGTGGTTTCATCGAAGGCGTTGCCGAGGCTGAGCATCGGAATTTCATGCTTCACCTGGGTAAACGCCGACAGCGCCGCACTGCCGACCCGCTGCGTCGGCGAGTCACGCGTCACCAGTTCCGGGTGCTCGGCCTCCAGGGCCTTGAGTTCGTGGAACAAGCGGTCGTACTCGGCGTCCGGAATGCTCGGCTCGTCGAGGACGTGGTAACGGTAGTTGTGCTGATCCAGTTCAGCGCGCAGTTCGAGGATGCGGGTGTGGGCGGCGGTCATGGGTGTTCTCTCATAAAGCAAAAGAGCAGCCGAAGCTGCTCAATATGTTAGTGCGCTTATTCTACTGACAACGCTGGAAACCAATCCTCAGCGTTTCTGTGTCAGGGCGCGACGCTCGAACTCGACGATGCGCTGACGGTAGTGCTCGATGGTCTGGGCAGTCAGGACGCTGCGTTGGTCGTCCTTGAGCTCGCCGTTGAGTTCCTGGGACAGCTTGCGGGCGGCGGCCACCATCACGTCGAACGCTTGTTTCGGGTGACGCGGGCCTGGCAAACCGAGGAAGAAGCTCACCGCCGGGGTGCTGAACAGGTCGATATCGTCGAGGTCGAAGGTGCCTGGCTTGACCGCGTTGGCCATGGAGAACAGCACTTCGCCATTGCCAGCCATGCTTTCGTGACGGTGGAAGATATCCATCTCGCCAAAACGCAGGCCGCTTTCGAGGATGTTCTGCAACAGTGCCGGGCCTTTGAAGCCGGCGGCGTCGCGGCAGATCACGCTGATCACCAGGACTTCTTCGGCAGCCGGCTGGTCGTTGACCGATTGGCGCGGCGCGGTCGACGTCTTGCCGACGTTTTCATCCGGGAAATCATCGTCGCGGCTGCTGAAGCTAGGCCCTTCGTCCACGTCGAGGTTGAGGTCGCCCTGATGTGGCTCGGCAACCGCCGCGCTCGCGCGTTTGCCACGCTTGGAGGACGGCTCGCGGGCTTCACGCAGCGGCGCGCTCATCGACGGCAAGTCGTGCTCGTCCAGCTGTGGTTCTTTGTGGGTATCCAGCACACGGGGCGGCCCCAGCAGCTCGGCGCTGCCGTCGTCGTCGGGCAAGTTGGACAGGTTGCGGTCCAGACGGAATTTGAGCTTGCCCTTGCCACCGCGCATGCGGCGCCAGCCATCAAAAAGAATACCGGCAATGACAATAATGCCGATGACGATCAGCCACTCGCGCAGACCGATTTCCATGTAATCCCGTGCCTCTAATAAAAAATGCTGAAAAATAAGGGGTTTAGCAACGTGCAAACCGCTTTAAAACGTGGCGCCAACTCTATGTTCTGGCTGACGTTTTACCCACGCACACGAAAATTTGACATTAAACTAGCACGACCAAAGATAACTTTACACCGTCTGTCAAAATGCCTTGAACAAATATGTCCATTTGCCACTTTCGCCAGACCGGTAAACGACCTTACATCGCGCTACAAAAAATCTCTCAAGGCGTGGCTCAGGATTCCACCATCGCCATCGCTTCTTCCACATCCACGGCCACCAATCGCGAACAGCCCGGCTCATGCATCGTGACGCCCATCAGCTGATCAGCCATTTCCATGGCGATCTTGTTGTGGGTGATGTAGATGAACTGCACGGTCTGGGACATCTCTTTGACCAAACGCGCGTAGCGTCCAACGTTAGCGTCATCCAGCGGGGCGTCAACTTCATCGAGCATGCAGAACGGCGCCGGGTTCAACTTGAAGATGGCAAATACCAAGGCCAATGCGGTCAGGGCTTTCTCGCCGCCGGACAACAAATGGATGGTGCTGTTCTTCTTGCCCGGAGGCCGCGCCATGATCGTTACCCCTGTATCGAGTAGATCTTCGCCCGTCAGTTCCAAGTAAGCGCTGCCACCGCCGAAAACTTTTGGGAATAACGCCTGTAAACCGCCATTAATCTGATCAAAGGTATCTTTGAAGCGGTTGCGGGTTTCCTTGTCGATCTTGCGGATCACGTTTTCCAGGGTGTCCAAGGCTTCCACCAAGTCGGCGTCCTGGGCATCCAGATAACGTTTACGCTCGGACTGCTGCTGGTATTCATCGATGGCCGCGAGGTTGATCGCGCCCAGGCGTTGGATACGTGCGGCAATCCGCTCAAGTTCTTCTTCGGCGTCTTTTTCGTTGGCCTGTGCGGTCAAGGTATTGAGCACGCCGTGCAGGTCGTAGCCGTCTTCCAGCAACTGGTCTTGCAGGGTCTTGCGGCGCACGGTCAGGGCTTGCCATTCCATGCGCTGCTGCTCGAGCTGGCCGCGGATCAGCTGGGACTGCTGCTCGGCCTGGGTCCGGCGTTTTTCGGCGTCGCGCAGTTCGCGGTCGGCGTCTTCCAGGGCGATCTGTGCAGTCTTGAGTTCTTCGTCGACGGTCATGCGTTTGTCGAGCAACTCTTCGAGCTTGAGGCGCAACTCTTCCAGGGGCGCTTCGCCCTCTTCAAGGTTGAGGCTCAGTTGCTCGCGCTTTTCGGTAAGGCGTTCGGATTGCATCTCCAGGCGCTCAAGGGCCTGGGCCGTGGAATTATGCTGAGCCTTGAGCGAGCCCAGGCGCACCGCCAATTGGTGGGCGTGGTCCTTGTGCTGGCGGGCTTCCTGGCGCACGCGGTCGAGGCGCTCGCGCAGGCTGTCGCGCTGGGCCAGCAGCAGCTCGCGCTGCTCGGTGTCCAGCGCCATGCTGTCGAGGGCTTCCTGCAACTGCAGGCGCGCTTCACCGATCTGTTCGTGTTCGAGGGCGCGCTGCTCGCCCATCTCGGCGACTTCTTCGTCGAGGCGCGTACGACGCAGGGTCAGTTGCTCGACCTTGGCCTTGCTCGCCGACAGTTGGGCTTTCAGTTCGCCTTGCTGGCGCGCCTCGTCCTGCAACAGTCGGCGCAGGTGCTCGCGGCCGGTCTCTTGCTGACGCTGGGTGGCGCGCAGGGTTTGCAGTTCGGTTTCCAAGCGTTCCAAGGTGGCTTCGCGCTCTTCACGCTCGGCGCTCAGGTTGACGATTTCCTGGCCACGGGCCAATACGCCGCTTTCCGCTTCACTGGCGCGGCGCACCCGCAGGAAGTGCCGCCCGACCCAATAGCCGTCGCGGCTGATCAGGCTTTCGCCGGCTGCCAGTTGGCCGCGCTGGGCCAATGCCTGTTCCAGGGACTCCACCGGTTTGACCTGGCCGAGCCAGGGCGACAGATCAATCGCCGCCTCGACTTTATCCAGCAGGCTGCCCGGCACCCGCACGCCATCGGCGGCCGGGCTGAGCAAACGCAGATCGCCCTGGGCAAAACCGGCCAGGTCGAAGCCGCCAAAATCGTCCACCAGCACGGCTTGCAGGTCGGCGCCTAAAACGGTTTCCACCGCCAGCTCCCAACCGGCTTCAACTTTTAACCCTTCGGCCAGGCGCGGGCGCTCGGCCAGATGCTGGTCGCGCAACCACTCGGCGGTGCCGGTGCCCGGGTCCAGCGCGGCTTGCTGCAAGGCCTCGAGGGAGGCCAACCGGCCGTTGAGCCGCTGCAAATCGCCCTGGGCTTGCTGCTGCGCCTGGGTCGCCTGTTGCAGCTGCTGACGCAATTGCTCCAGGCGCTCCACTTGCTGTTCTTCGCTGGCCTCCAGCTCTTCGAGGGTCATCTCGCTTTCGGCGAGTTGCTCACTCAGTTCCATGATCGCCGCGTCTTCCGGGTCGGCGGCGAGCAATGCGCGCTCTTCCTGCATGCGGCGCTGGCGCTCGGCCAGGCGTTCCATGCTGGTTTCCAGCTGTTGGATGCGCGACTGCTGCACTTCGGCCTGGCGGCGCGGTTCGGCAGATTGCAGGTTGAAGGTGTCCCACTGCTCCTGCCAACCGTGCATGGTGGTTTCGGATTCTTCCAGCGCGGCGGCGGCTTCTTCGGCGGCGGCGCTGGTGATTTCCTGCTCGGGGGTGAGCATGTCCAGCTCTTCGCCGAGGGTCAGCAGCAGCGTGCGGTCGTGGCCCAGATGCGATTCGGTTTCCAACCGCGCGCGCTCGGCTTCTTTCAAGTCGTCCTGCAACTGGCGCAAACGCTGCTGGCCGTGCTGGATGCTCTGCTCGACGCGGGCGATATCGCCGCCCACCGAATAGAAGCGCCCCTGCACCAGATTGAAGCGCTCGGACAGGTCGTGGTGCCCATCACGCAGGCGCTCGATGCTGGCGTCGGCATTACGTTGCTCGGCCACCAGGGCTTCGAAGCTGATTTCCTGGGTGCCGATAATCGCTTCGCGCTGGCCCACCTGGTCATTCAGCGCCTGCCAACGCAGGGCCGACAGTTGCGCCTTGAGCTGGCGCTCCTCGCCCTTGTATTCCTGATACTTCTCGGCGGCCTGGGCCTGGCGGTGCAGGCGCTCGAGTTGACGCTCCAGCTCTTCGCGCAGGTCGGTCAGGCGGGCGAGGTTTTCATGGGTGCGGCGGATACGGTTTTCGGTCTCGCGGCGGCGCTCCTTGTACTTGGAGATGCCGGCGGCTTCCTCGATAAAGTTGCGCAGGTCTTCGGGCTTGGCTTCGATCAGCTTGGAGATCATGCCCTGTTCGATGATCGAGTAGCTGCGCGGGCCCAGGCCGGTGCCGAGGAAGATGTCGGTGATATCGCGTCGACGGCATTTGGTGCCGTTGAGGAAGTAACTGTTCTGGCTGTCGCGCGTGACTTTACGGCGGATCGAGATCTCCGCGTAGGCCGCGTACTCACCGATCAGCGTGCCGTCGGAGTTGTCGAACACCAGTTCGATGCTGGCCTGGCTCACTGGCTTGCGGCTGGTGGAGCCGTTGAAGATGACGTCGGTCATCGACTCGCCACGCAGGTTTTTTGCCGAGCTCTCGCCCATCACCCAGCGTACGGCGTCGATGATGTTCGACTTGCCGCAACCATTGGGCCCGACCACCGCCGCCATGTTACTGGGGAAGTTCACCGTGGTCGGGTCGACGAAGGATTTGAACCCCGCCAGTTTGATGCACTTGAGCCGCACGCTTAGGCGTCCGCCAACGCTGCGATAACCAATGAGGAACTGCGCTGGCAGTAGGCCGACAGTACTTGGCGAATCTGCGGCAGGTCACGGGCAAGTACGGCGGCGAGCAATTGCTCGAACAGTGCCAGGTATTCGCTCATCGACGCCTTGCGCTGATCCAGGGCCAGGTAATAGGCGCGGTTCATCGCCGGTTGCAGGTTCTCGACGGTTTCCTGCAAATACGGGTTATTGGCGAAGGGGTACGCGGCGCGCATCACGTTGAAGCACTCTTCGACGAAGGCGCGGATGTCCTGGCGCTCGAAGTTGCCGACAAGACGCTGCTGGATCTGCACGAACGGCGCCATGTCGGCCTGGGTCTGCCAACCTTCGGCAACCGCATTGCCCAGCAAGATGTACAACTCGCTCATCAAGGTGCACAGGCTCTGCACCTTGTGCGCGGTGAGCTCGGTGACGTGGGCGCCACGGCGCGGCAGGATCGCGATCAAGTGACGGCGTTCAAGGATCAGCAGGGCTTCACGCACGGAACCACGGCTGACATTGAGTGCCAGCGTGACTTTCTGCTCCTGGATCCGCTCCCCAGGCTTGAGATCGCCGCGAATGATACGTTCGGCGAGGTGATGAGCGATTTGCTCGGCGAGACTGTCCGGCGCCTTGAACGTCATGTTTTCCCTTCAAAATCTTCTATCGATACAAGCGCGGCAGTGTAGCGCATTGGCTGGCTGATGGCGCTACGCCCACGGTGGCGAATTTGGCACGGAATAAGCAGCAATGAAAAGCCATAAGCCCGTAAAAACGCCGGTTTCAGAAGACTGAACCATAATTGAAAGTGTTGCGATCGCAATTTCTTGACCTTCTGGTCAGAAAATCGTTGACCGAAAAGTCAGACATGACTAGATTCGGCGCAAAGCGGTTAACAACAATAATGAGTCTGCGAGGCCTTCCGTGATCCAGTTTTTACTTAACCAGGAACTCCGTAGCGAGCACGCCCTGGACCCCAACCTGACTGTGCTCAACTATTTGCGCGAGCACCTGGGCAAATCCGGTACCAAGGAAGGCTGCGCCAGCGGCGACTGCGGCGCGTGCACCGTGGTGGTCGGCGAGCTGCACAGCGACGCACAAGGCGCGGAGCAGATTCGTTATCGCAGCCTCAATTCGTGCCTGACCTTTGTCTCGTCCCTGCACGGCAAGCAGTTGATCAGCGTCGAAGACCTCAAGCACCAGGGCCAACTGCACAGCGTGCAACAGGCCATGGTCGAGTGCCACGGCTCGCAATGCGGCTTTTGCACCCCAGGGTTTGTGATGTCGTTGTTCGCCCTGCAAAAGAACAGCGACGCCCCCGACAGTCAAAAAGCCCACGAAGCCCTGGCCGGCAACCTGTGCCGCTGCACCGGTTATCGCCCGATCCTCGCCGCCGCCGAGCAGGCTTGCTGCAACAAACCGCTGGACCAGTTCGACAGCCGCCAAGCCGAAACCATCGCGCGCCTCAAAGCCATCGCGCCGACGCAAACCGGTGAACTCAACAGCGGCGACAAACGCTGCCTGGTACCGCTCACCGTCGCCGACCTGGCCGACCTCTACGACGCCTACCCGCAAGCCCGCCTGCTGGCCGGCGGCACTGACCTGGCGCTGGAAGTCACGCAGTTCCACCGCACCCTGCCGGTGATGATCTACGTGGGCAACATTGAAGAAATGAAGCGCATCGAATCTTTCGACGACCGCCTGGAAATCGGCGCCGCCACCGCCCTCTCCGACTGCTACACCGCGCTGCACCACGAATACCCGGACTTCGGCGAGTTGCTGCACCGCTTCGCCTCCTTGCAGATCCGCAACCAGGGCACGCTGGGCGGCAATATCGGCAACGCCTCGCCGATTGGCGATTCGCCGCCGCTGCTGATCGCCCTTGGCGCGCAGATCGTGCTGTGCAAGGGCACTACCCGCCGCACCCTGGCGCTGGAAGACTACTTTATCGACTACCGCGTCACCGCGCGGCAGGACAGCGAATTCATCGAGAAAATCATCGTCCCCAAGGGCCATGCGCTGTTCCGTGCCTATAAGGTCTCCAAGCGCCTGGACGATGACATTTCTGCCGTCTGCGCCGCCTTCAACCTGAAGATTGAAAACGGAGTGATCAACGCAGCCCGCGTCGCGTTCGGTGGCATGGCCGCCACACCAAAACGCGCCAAAAGCTGCGAAGCCGTGTTGGTCGGCGCCACCTGGAATGCCGCCACCGTGGAAAAAGCCTGCGCGGCCCTGGCCGAGGATTTCACCCCGCTGTCGGACTTCCGCGCCAGCAAGGAATACCGCCTGCTCAGCGCGCAAAACCTGCTGCGTAAATACTTTATCGAGCTGCAAACGCCACACATCGAGACTCGGGTGACCGCTTATGTCTAACCATCACGCCGTCGTTAAAACCCAGGCCGAACTCGCCGAATTGTTTGCCCAGGACCTGACCTCCGGGGTCGGCCGCAGCGTCAAGCATGACAGCGCCGCCAAGCACGTCTCCGGTGAGGCGCAGTACATCGATGACCGCCTGGAATTCCCCAACCAATTGCACCTGTATGCGCGCATGTCCGACCGCGCCCACGCCCGCATCATCAGCATCGACACCGCGCCCTGCTACGCCTTCGAAGGCGTGCGCATCGCCATCACCCACGAGGATGTGCCGGGCCTGAAAGACATCGGCCCGTTGATGCCCGGCGACCCGTTGCTGGCCATCGACACTGTGCAGTTCGTTGGCCAAGTGGTCCTGGCCGTGGCCGCCCGCGACCTGGAAACCGCGCGCAAGGCCGCCATGGCCGCCGTGATCGAATACGAAGACCTGGAGCCGGTGCTGGACGTGGTCGAGGCGTTTCGCAAAAAACACTTCGTGCTGGACAGCCACACCCATCAGCGCGGTGATTCGGTGGGCGCATTGGCGACGGCGAAAAACCGCATCCAGGGCACCCTGCATATCGGCGGCCAGGAACACTTTTACCTGGAAACCCAGATTTCCTCGGTAATGCCCACCGAAGACGGCGGCATGATCGTCTACTGCTCCACGCAAAACCCCACCGAAGTGCAGAAACTGGTGGCCGAAGTGCTCGACGTGTCGATGAACAAAATCGTCGTCGACATGCGCCGCATGGGCGGTGGTTTCGGCGGCAAGGAAACCCAGGCCGCCAGCCCCGCGTGCCTGTGTGCAGTGGTGGCGCGCCTGACCGGGCAGCCGACCAAGATGCGCCTGCCGCGCGTCGAAGACATGCTGATGACCGGCAAGCGCCACCCCTTCTATATCGAATACGACGTGGGCTTCGACGACAGCGGCCGCCTGCACGGGATCAACCTGGACCTGGCGGGTAACTGCGGCTGCTCGCCGGACCTGTCCAACTCGATTGTCGACCGCGCGATGTTCCACTCCGATAACTCGTATTACCTGGGCGACGCCACGGTCAACGGCCATCGCTGCAAGACCAACACCGCGTCCAACACCGCCTATCGCGGCTTCGGTGGCCCGCAAGGCATGGTCGCCATCGAGGAAGTCATGGACGCCATCGCCCGTCACTTGGCGCTGGACCCATTGGCCGTGCGCAAGGCCAACTACTACGGCAAGACCGAGCGTAACGTCACCCACTACTACCAGACCGTCGAGCACAACATGCTCGACGAGATGACCGCCGAGCTTGAGGCCAGCAGCCAATACGCCGAACGCCGCGAAGCGATCCGCCTGTACAACGCCCACAGCCCGATCCTGAAAAAAGGCCTGGCGCTGACCCCGGTGAAATTCGGCATTTCGTTCACCGCCAGCTTCTTGAACCAAGCGGGCGCGCTGATCCATATCTACACCGACGGCAGTATCCACCTGAACCACGGCGGCACCGAGATGGGCCAGGGTTTGAACACCAAGGTCGCGCAGGTGGTGGCCGAGGTGTTCCAGGTCGACATCGACCGTGTGCAAATCACCGCCACCAACACCGACAAGGTGCCCAACACCTCGCCGACTGCCGCCTCCAGCGGTGCCGACCTGAACGGCAAGGCCGCGCAGAACGCCGCCGAAACCATCAAGCAGCGCCTGGTGGAGTTCGCTGCGCGCAAATACGACGTGAGCGAAGCGGACGTGGAATTCCACAACGGCCATGTGCGCGTGCGTGACCAGATCCTGACCTTCGAAGCCTTGATCCAGCAGGCGTATTTCGCCCAGGTGTCGCTGTCGAGCACCGGCTTTTACAAGACCCCGAAAATCTTCTACGACCGCAGCCAGTCGCGCGGGCGGCCGTTCTATTACTTCGCCTTCGGCGCGGCCTGCTGCGAAGTGATCGTCGACACCCTGACCGGCGAATACAAGATGCTGCGTACCGACATCCTCCACGACGTGGGCGCCTCGCTGAACCCGGCCATCGACATCGGCCAGGTCGAAGGCGGCTTTATCCAGGGCATGGGCTGGCTGACCATGGAAGAGCTGGTGTGGAATAACAAGGGCAAGCTGATGACCAACGGCCCGGCCAGCTACAAGATCCCGGCCGTGGCGGACATGCCCCTGGATTTGCGCGTGAAGCTGGTGGAAAACCGCAAGAACCCGGAAGACACGGTGTTCCACTCCAAGGCCGTGGGTGAGCCGCCGTTCATGCTCGGGATTGCCTCGTGGTGTGCGATCAAGGATGCGGTGGCGAGTTTGGGTGACTACCGCCATCAGCCCAAAATTGATGCGCCGGCAACGCCGGAGCGGGTGTTGTGGGGGTGTGAGCAGATGCGGCAGTTGACCGCTGCTGTGGCTGTGGAGACCGAAACTGAGTTGGCTTCGCTTTAGACCGAGGCGCTGCCATCGGGGGCAAGCCCCACTCCCACATTTTTATCTGTGAATACCTTCAAATGTGGGAGGGGGCTTGCCCCCGATGACGGCCTCACAGACACCACAAGAGGTGACTATGAACAACTGGATCAGCGCCCTCGCCGACCTGCAGAACCGGGGTGAACCCTGCGTACTGGTAACCATCATCGAAGAACTCGGCTCCACGCCGCGCAATGCCGGCTCGAAGATGGTGATCAGCGCCGCGCAGACCTTCGACACCATCGGTGGCGGGCACTTGGAATACAAGGCGATGCAGATCGCCCGGGACATGCTCGTACGCGGCCAGCAGAACACCCACCTGGAGCGCTTCAGCCTGGGCGCGAGCCTGGGCCAGTGCTGCGGCGGCGTGACCGTGCTGCTGTTCGAGCCCATGGGCCAAGTGCAGGCGCAGATTGCGGTGTTTGGCGCCGGCCATGTCGGCCGCGCGCTGGTGCCGCTGCTGGCGAGCCTGCCGTGCCGGGTGCGCTGGATCGATTCCCGTGACCAGGAGTTTCCAGAACACATCCCCCAGGGCGTGCGTAAAATCGTCAGCGAAGAGCCGGTGGATGAAATTGCCGACCTGCCCGTGGGCAGTTACTGCATCGTCATGACCCACAATCACGCGCTGGACCTGGAACTGACCGCCGCCCTGCTCAAGCGCAATGACTTTGCCTACTTCGGCCTGATCGGTTCGAAGACCAAACGCGTGAAGTTCGAACACCGCCTGCGCGATCGCGGCTTCGACACCGCGCAGCTACAACGCATGCGTTGCCCCATGGGCCTCACCGAGGTGAAGGGCAAACTGCCGGTGGAGATCGCCATCTCCATCGCCGGCGAAATCATCGCCACCTATAACGCGAATTTCGGCCAGCACACTGCCAGCGCCGAACCCATTGCCAAACTGCTGCCGGCCTCGCGTCGCAGCCAAGCTATCTAAGTTGAGAACCCCATGCCTTTGACTCGCAAAGCCTACCGTGCCGCCATCCTGCACAGCATCGCCGACCCTGCTGAAGTCGGGATCGAAGCCTCTTATGAGTATTTCGAAGACGGCCTGCTGGTGATCGATAACGGCCAGATCAGTGCCGTCGGTCATGCCGGCGACCTGCTGCCGACACTGCCCGCCGATATCGAAGTGACCCATTACCAGGACGCGCTGATCACCCCGGGCCTGATCGACACCCACATCCACCTGCCGCAAACCGGCATGGTCGGCGCCTATGGCGAACAGTTGCTGGATTGGCTCAACACCTACACTTTCCCGTGTGAAAGCCAGTTCGCCGACAAGGCCCACGCCGACGAAGTCGCGGATATTTTCATCAAGGAACTGTTGCGCAACGGCACCACCACCGCGCTGGTGTTCGGCAGCGTGCACCCGCAATCGGTGAACTCATTCTTCGAAGCGGCCGAGAAACTCGACCTGCGCATGATCGCCGGCAAGGTGATGATGGACCGCAACGCGCCGGACTATCTCACCGACACCGCCGAAACCGGTTACCAGGAAAGCAAGGCACTGATCGAACGCTGGCACGGCAAAGGCCGCCTGCACTATGCGGTCACGCCACGTTTCGCCCCCACCAGCACGCCGGAGCAACTGGCGCTGGCCGGGCAACTGCTGGGTGAATACCCGGACCTGTACATGCAGACGCACATCAGTGAGAACAAGCAGGAAGTCGAGTGGGTGAAAGAGCTGTTCCCGGAGCGCAACGGCTATCTGGACGTGTACGACCACTACAAATTGCTCGGCGAGCGCTCGGTGTTTGCCCACGGCGTGCACCTGTGCGACGACGAGTGCGCGCGCTTGGCAGAAACCGGCTCGGCTGTAGCGTTCTGCCCGACCTCGAACTTCTTCCTCGGCAGCGGCTTGTTCAACCTGCCGATGGCCGAGAAGCACAAATTGAATGTGGGCCTGGGCACCGACGTGGGCGGCGGCACCAGCTTCTCGCTGCTGCAGACCCTGAACGAAGCCTACAAGGTCATGCAGTTGCAGGGCGCGCGGTTGAGCCCGTTCAAATCGCTGTACCTGGCCACCCTGGGCGGCGCGCGGGCACTGCGCCTGGAAGACAAGATCGGTACGTTGCAACCGGGCACCGATGCCGACTTCTTGGTGCTGGACTACAACGCCACGCCGCTGCTGAGCTATCGCTTGAAGCAAGCCAATAACATTGCCGAGACGTTGTTCGTGTTGATGACGCTGGGGGATGATCGGACGATTCTGCAAACCTACGCGGCCGGGCAACTGGTGCACCAACGCTAATCTCAGCCACAACACAAAACAAATGTGGGAGGGGGCTTGCCCCCGATTGCAGTGTGTCAGCTACACATAAGCTGACTGATCCACTGCCATCGGGGGCAAGCCCCCTCCCACATTTTTAATCCCATGTGAACCTGGGAAATTACAACTTTACTGAGGAACGCCCAGGCTTCTTCGTCTGCAACAAATGCGAAAACACCGCATGCAGATCATCCGACGCGCCTTCCTCATCGAGGTTGAGCTTGCTGTCAATGTGATCCATGTGATGCATCATCAAATCCACCGCCAACACCGCGTCCCGCGCTTCGATCGCGTCGATCAGCTGGGTGTGCTCATCGTAGGAACAGTGCGAGCGGTTGCCGCTTTCGTACTGGGCGATGATCAACGAGGTCTGGGACACCAGGCTGCGCTGGAAGCTGATCAGCGGCGCGTTCTTCGCCGCTTCGGCCAGCTTGAGGTGGAATTCGCCGGAGAGGCGGATGCCCGCACCGCGATCGCCACGGGAGAAGCTGTCACGCTCGTCGTTGACCATCTGGCGCAGCTCAGCCAACTGGTCGGCCGTGGCATGCTGCACGGCCAACTCGGTGATTGCTCGCTCTACCAGGCGCCGCGCCATAAACACCTGACGGGCCTCCTCGACACTCGGGCTGGCAACCACTGCTCCGCGATTGGGCCGCAGCAGCACCACGCCTTCATGGGCCAGGCGCGACAGCGCGCGGCGAATGATGGTGCGGCTCACGCCGAAGATTTCGCCCAGTGCCTCTTCACTCAACTTGGTTCCGGGCGCCAGGCGTTGCTCAAGGATGGCCTCGAAGATATGCGCGTAGACGATATCGTCCTGGGTTCCGCTGCGACCGGCCTTGCCGGCACGCGGTTGTTTCTTGAGAGGTTGCAACTGTTCGTTCATGGGCACTCGGGTTTGGAGAACGGCGGCGAATTAACGGTAATACGGCAAGCGCGTGTCGCTGGCAAGTATCACCTAAAAACAGGGCACATTGTACACAACCGAGTGCGCCAACACACTGTACGGCTGTTTGCGCCTGCGGCTGTATTGCAATGAGTCGTTACGTTTGAGTTTAGGCTTGAATCCGTGCCGAAAACGGCAAACTCCCAGGTAAAAGGAACACCTTTCCATGCACGACGCCACCCAAGCGCCTTTGCGCCCGCTGGCCGACACCTCTGCGTCGGCCGTGGTCGCCGGCTTCATCGCCATGATGACCGGCTATACCAGCTCCCTGGTGCTGATGTTTCAGGCCGGGCAAGCCGCCGGTTTGACCACGGCGCAGATTTCTTCGTGGATCTGGGCGATCTCCATCGGCATGGCGGTGTGCAGCATCGGCCTGTCGCTGCGTTATCGCACGCCGATCACCATTGCCTGGTCCACACCCGGCGCGGCGCTGCTGATTACCAGCCTGGGCGGCGTCAGCTATGGTGAAGCGATCGGCGCCTATATCACCTGCGCCGTGCTGGTCACGCTTTGCGGGTTGACCGGCAGCTTTGAAAAACTGGTCAAGCGCATCCCGGCATCGCTGGCGGCGGCTTTGCTGGCAGGGATTCTGTTCAAGATCGGCAGCGAAATCTTCGTCGCTGCGCAGCATCGTACCGGCCTGGTGCTGGGGATGTTCTTCACCTACCTGATCATCAAGCGCCTGTCGCCACGCTATGCGGTGTTGGCTGCGCTGCTGATCGGCACTGCGCTGTCGGGGCTCATGGGGTTGCTGGATTTCAGCGGCTTTCACCTGGAAGTGGCCACGCCGGTATGGACCACACCGCACTTCTCCTTGGCGGCGACCATCAGTATCGGCATCCCATTGTTCGTGGTGGCGATGACCTCGCAGAACATGCCCGGCGTCGCCGTATTACGCGCCGACGGTTACACCGTGCCGGCCTCGCCGCTGATCACCACCACCGGCCTGGCCTCGCTGGTGCTGGCGCCATTCGGCTCCCACGGCATCAACCTGGCGGCGATCAGCGCCGCGATCTGCACCGGGCCCCATGCCCACGAAGACCGTAACAAGCGCTATACCGCAGCTGTGTGGTGTGGGGTGTTCTACGGGATTGCCGGGGTGTTCGGCGCCACCTTGGCGGCGTTGTTCGCAGCCCTGCCCAAGGAACTGGTGCTGTCGATTGCGGCATTGGCGTTGTTTGGCTCGATCATCAATGGCTTGACCATCGCGATGAATGAGCCGAAGGAGCGCGAAGCGGCGCTGATCACCTTTATGGTCACCGCGTCTGGCTTGACGCTGTTTTCCATCGGGTCGGCGTTCTGGGGGATTGTGGCGGGGGTGTTGACGCTGCTGATTCTGAACTGGCGCAGGGCATAAAAAAACGGCGACCCGAGGGTCGCCGTTTTTTTTAGTATCACTTAGCCGCGTTGATCGGCTTTTCCGGATACCACACGTCCAGCAACGGGCTGACTTCAGCCTTGGTCAGCTCGGAACGGGTTTTCAGCCAGGCTTCAACGGCAGCGCGCTGCTCTTCGGAGACCGAGCCACGCTTCTGCAGGCAAACCAGACCGTAGTCATCGCCGCCAACATAGCCCAGACCGTTGGCTTCCATGGCTTCTTTGATGAATGCTTCGAGGAAAGCGTCGATAGCTTCTTCACTCAGGCCTTCGTTGAAGTCCAGGTTCAGTTCGAAACCCAGCTCTTGAAATTCATCAACGCACAGTTTTTTGCGCAGACGCTGGGAACGGTTAGTCGCCATTGGAACAATCCTCATAAGTAATAACGGGCGGCACTTTAGCAGTTTAAGGCGGCAATTGCCCGACTCTCTGGGACGGGCGGCATAATGCCTGCAAAAAAACCCCGATTAGCAGCTATCGTTCAGCTACAAGTGGAACCACCTTGGGGCATAATGCCGACACTTTCATGACCAATGAGGGATTTTCTTACATACCCCTCGCCTTTTTCACCCTTCTCAGCAGTAGGGTTTTACTCTTTATGATCAAATCTTTGCGTTCCGTGCTACTTGCCAGTGTTGTCCTGCCACTGGCCCTCTCCGCCACCGCTGCCCCGATCAATAACACCTTGCCGCCCAACGTGGCGCAGGCCCTCGAGAAAGCCAAGCTGCAAAACACTGCGCTGTCCCTGGTGATGATTCCCCTGAACGGCCCCGGCACCCCTACCGTGTTCAACGCTGATGTCTCGGTGAACCCGGCCTCTACCATGAAGCTGGTCACCACCTATGCGGCCCTGGAAATGCTCGGCCCCAACCACCAGTGGAAAACCGAGTTCTACACCGACGGCACCCTCAGCGGTGGCGTGTTGCACGGCAACCTGTACCTCAAGGGCGGCGGCGACCCCAAGCTGAACATGGAAAAACTCTGGCTGCTGATGCGCGACCTGCGCGCCAACGGCGTACAGCAAGTGACCGGCGACCTGGTGCTGGACCGCAGTTTCTTCAACCAGCCGCAGTTGCCCGAGTTCAATGACGACGGCAATGACGAGAACAAGCCGTTCCTGGTCAAACCCGACGCCCTGCTGGTTAACCTCAAGGCCCTGCGTTTCGTCACCCGCAATGACTCAGGCCGGGTGATCGTGTCGGTCGAGCCGCCCATTGCCAGTATCCGCATCGACAACCAGGTCAAGGTTTCCGCTGCCAAGCAATGCACCGGCGACGTCCGCTACAACCCGGTCACCGCCGCCGATGGCAGTGTGACGGTGACGGTCAGCGGCCAGTTGGCCGAGGGCTGCAGCTCGCAGACCTATCTGTCGCTGCTGGATCACGCCACCTACACCGCCGGCGCCGTCCGGGCGATCTGGCAGGAATTGGGCGGCAGCATCCAGGGTCGGGATATCCAGGCGCCGGTGCCCAAGGATGCCAAGGTACTGGCCCGCGCATTTTCGCCGGACCTGGCGGAAATCATCCGCGACATCAACAAATACAGTAACAACACCATGGCCCAGCAGTTGTTCCTGAGCCTGGGCGCGCAATTCCGTAACGATGCCGACGGCGACGACGCCAAGGCCGCACAGCGCGTGGTGCGCCAGTGGCTGGCGAAAAAAGGCATTACCGCGCCGCACCTGGTGATGGAAAACGGTTCCGGGCTGTCCCGCGCCGAACGGGTCAGCGCCCGCGAAATGGCGGCCATGCTGCAAGCCGCGTGGAAAAGCCCCTACGCTGCGGAATACATCAGCTCGATGCCGATTGCCGGTACCGACGGCACCATGCGCAAACGCCTGAAAACCACCGCCATGCGCGGCGAGGCCCACGTCAAGACCGGTACCTTGAACACCGTGCGGGCTATCGCCGGCTTCAGCCGTGACAACAATGGCAATACCTGGGCGGTGGTGGCGATCCTCAACGATCCGAAGCCATGGGGCGCTTCGTCGGTGCTCGACCAGGTGCTGCTGGACCTGTATCGCCAGCCGAAGGCAGTGGCTGCGGCGCCCGTCCTTTAAGAGGGAATGCAGCCCCCCTGTGGGAGCGGGCTTGCTCGCGAATGCGGTAGACCAGTCACTAGATTGGGTGACTGAGACTCCGCATTCGGGGGCAAGTCGAATCGTCGCACCGCCCCTCCCACATTTGCCCTGTGTCTGTCATCAAGCCCGTATCCGCTCGGCCTCCACCCGATCCCTGCCCGCCTGCTTGGCCACATACACCGCCGAGTCGGCGCGCAGCAGCAGCCCATCAATACCTTCATCGACCCGCCAACTGGCCACGCCAAAGCTGGCGGTGACGATGCCCACCGGCTCCATCGGCGTATCGCGCAGCGACTGCCATAACTCCATCGCCACGCGGTAGGCCTGCTCGCCATCGGTGTTGGGGCACAAAACCATGAACTCCTCACCGCCCAGGCGGCAGAACACATCGCTGCGCCGCAGGCGCTGGCTGATGCGCTTGCACAACTCCTGCAGCACGCCATCGCCGACCGCATGCCCGTGCTGGTCATTGATACGCTTGAAGTGGTCGACATCGAGCATGATCACCGACAGCGCCCCCGAGGTGCGGTTGAGTCGCACCATCTCGGCCTTGAGGCGATCCTGGAAATAGCGACGGTTGTGAATCCCGGTCAGGGAGTCGGTAATGGAGAGCGCGCGCAATTCCTCTTCAACCCGCTTAAGGTCGGAAATATCCGACACATAGCCATGCCACAGCGTACCGCCGCCCGGTAACTCTTCCGGGGTGGCCTCGCCGCGAATCCAGCGCAGGCCCCGTTGCGGCAACAGCACCCGATACTCTTCGCGCCAATGGCTCAACTGCAAGGCCGACAAGCGAATCGACGCACGTACCCGCTCCACGTCCAGCGGGTGGATACGCTCGAAAACCTTCGCCGCATCCTGCTGCAACACGCTGGTTTCGATTTCATAGATGTCGCGCATCCCGTCGCTGGCGTAGATAAAGCGCCAGTTGTCATGGGGTTCCAGGGTGAACTGGAAAATCCCGCCAGGCACATGGGCGCTGAGTTTCTTGAGCAGACGGTCGCGGGCCGCCAGGGCCTCGTAGGCGCGTTTCTGCTCGGTAATGTCGAGGTAAATGGCGAGGTGGCCGATCCACAAACCATGGTCGTCGAGCAACACGGTGGCCAGCATATTCACGGTCAACTGGCTGCGGTCCTGGCGGATCAGGCTCCACTCACGGGCTTTGTGCAGGTTATCGGGGCTTTCCACCAGCATCGCCTGGCTCGGCGGGATGCGCTTGCCCAAGGCCACACTCAGGCTGGCGGAGCGCGCCTCGAGCTCCGACGGCAGGTGCAGGCTTTCCAGGGTCAACTTGCTTACCACCTGCTCGGCGTTGAACCCGAGCATCTGCTCGGCACCGGCGTTGAAGGTGTTGATGACCCCACGCAAGTCAGTGGCAATGATCGCGACTTGGGTGGCGGCGTTCAACACGCTGCGCAATTGGCCATGGGCGCCGCGCAGCTCCAGTTCGCGCTGGCGCAACTGCAGGGTACGCTGTTCCACCAGTTTCAACGCCCGCTGGCGCTGGCTCACCAACACATAGAGCAAGGCACCGAGCAACAGGCTGAGCAAGCCGCCCATAGTCAGGATCGTGGCCAGCGAAGAGTGGTTGGCCTGGTCGAATACCTGGCTCGGGCGTAGGCTCAGCGCGTACACGTGGTCCCCCAGGGTCAGGCGACGCGCGCCGGTGAGGTCGCTGTCGCCCACGGCATTGCTGGATTCAAACAGCACGCGCTTTTGCAGGTCGGAGGTGTCGACAATCTGCATTACCAGGTTGTCCCGGTCCGGCTTTGGCAAACCGTCAGCCACCAGCTGGCGCATGCTGATCACCGCCATTACATAGCCGTAGGGCTCATTCTGCGACTGCGTTGACGTAGGCAGGCTGCTCACCGGCGCCACCAGCAATACGCCAGTGGCATACGCCGGCTCCACCCCCACCAGTTGCATTGGCTGCGACACCGCCAGCTTGCCGCTCTTTTGCGCACGCTCAAGGGCTGAACGCCGCAGCGGCTGGGCCAACAGGTCAAAACCCAGCGGCGCGCCCAGCAGGCTTTGGGTCTGGCTGTAGAGCACCGGTACGTACTCCTCGCGCTCGGGCGCAGGGGCCAACTCACCGGCTGAATTCAATTCTCGAATGACAAACGGCGTGCCGCGCTGGCGCGACACGTCCTGTTCGAATTGACTGCGCTGCTCGCGAAACACCCGCGGGGCCCACGAATAGGCACGGGCACGCAGCAACAAGGGCCGGGCAAAGCCGTCAAATTCTTCGCGGGACACGTCATCGGAATTGGCGAAGAAACGCCGTAGGCTGTTAAGACGTTGTTCCTGGTCTTCGAAGCGTTCCTGCAAGCGGGTGTAACGCTCGTTGACCAGCAACTGAAAGCGCTGGCGCACCTGTTGTTGATAGAGGTCGGACGCCGCCCAGGCGACGATGATCGTCAGGGCGCCGCCTGCCAAAAACACCACCAATGCCACCAGCCAAGCCGACGCCTGCTCACTGATAAAGCCTAGGATTTTCGGGCGAACGGCTTGCAACGGCATAGGCAACACTCACAACGCCAGCGTGCGGGGGGTGTCACTTTGGCTAGGCCATAGTTATAGCTAGCGTCCCACTATTTGACCAGCGTAAAAAAGCCGCAAGCCCGGAAAAATCCAGGCTTGCGGCTTTTGTTTACCGCGATCAGCGCGCGGTGATTTTCCACGCCCGGTGGATCTTCGCGTTGCGCGCAAAATCCGGGTCGATGGTCTTGTCGCTGATTTCCTCGACCGCGTAGCGTTCGCTGAGGTTGTCCTCCAGCGCGAACTTGCGGAAGTTGTTCGAGAAATACAGTACGCCGCCCGGTGCCAGGCGGGCCATGGCCAAGTCGAGCAACTGCACGTGGTCACGCTGTACGTCGAAAATGCCTTCCATGCGCTTGGAGTTGGAGAAGGTCGGCGGGTCGATGAAGATCATGTCGAACTCATCGCGGCTAGCCTCCAGCCACGCCATCACATCACCCTGCTCCAGGCGGTTCTTGTCGGAGAAACCGTTGAGGGAGAAGTTGCGACGCGCCCAGTCCAGGTAGGTCTTGGACAGGTCGACGCTGGTGGTGCTGCGCGCACCGCCCTTGGCAGCGTGCACACTGGCCGTGGCGGTGTAGCAATACAGGTTGAGGAAGCGCTTGCCGGCGGCTTCTTTCTGGATGCGCAGGCGCATTGGGCGGTGATCGAGGAACAGGCCGGTGTCCAGGTAGTCGGTGAGGTTGACCAGCAGCTTCACGCCGCCTTCGCTGACCTCGGTGAACTTGCCCTGGGCGCTCTGGCGCTCGTACTGCTTGGTGCCGCTCTGACGCTCGCGACGCTTGACCACCACGCGGCTCTTGTCGATGTTCAGCGCCTGGGGAATCGCGGCCAGGGCGTCGAACATGCGCGCCGAGGCCTTCTCCGGGTCGATGGACTTAGGCGCGGCGTATTCCTGTACATGGACCCAATCGTGGTACAGGTCGATGGCCATGGAGTATTCCGGCATGTCGGCGTCGTACACGCGGTAGCAATCCACACCTTCGCGCTTGGCCCACTTACCCAGCAACTTGAGGTTCTTTTGCAGGCGGTTGGCGAACATCTGCCCGCCTTCGCTCAGGCGTGCCTGTTCGACCACAGGGGCCGGGGCCGGCTTGATCGGGTTACCGTTCTTGTTGTACTGGCGCTCTTGCGGCTCGACCGGGGCCTGATCGTAGGCGGCTTGCTCACGCTCAGCCTGGCGCTGCTCCGGGGTGCGGCGCTCACCGGTGACGAACTGATCCGGGTTGACCTTGATCAGCAGCAATTTGCACGGCAACGCGCCGTTCCAGAACGAGTACTGCTTGTGGCTGCGGATGCCCATGCGCTTGCCCAGGTCCGGCGCGCCGGTGAACACCGCGGCTTCCCAACCCATGCACGCCTGGCGCAGGCGCTCGCCGAGGTTCTGGTAGAGGTACAACAGGCTGGCTTCGTCACCCAGGCGCTCGCCGTAGGGTGGGTTGCAGATCACCAGGCCTTTCTGGTTCTGGTCCGGACGCGGCTCGAA
Source organism: Pseudomonas sp. S09G 359 (assembly GCF_002843605.1). NCBI lineage: Bacteria > Pseudomonadati > Pseudomonadota > Gammaproteobacteria > Pseudomonadales > Pseudomonadaceae > Pseudomonas > Pseudomonas sp. S09G 359. The sequence continues at coordinate 5,095,285 of NZ_CP025263.1, forward strand.
GGTGCCGACTTCGCCCTGGTACACCTTGATCCAGTGGCTGAGGCCCGCCCGTTCAATGTTGTTGCGCGCCGGCTGGATCAGGCGCGGGTCGGCTTCGTAGCCACGCACCCACAACGGCGGCTTGTTCATGCCGATGGCCGCGCGTTCGCTGGCCTCGGTGTGCAGTTTCTTCCACAGTGCCGGGACGTGACCGAGCCAGGTGGTGAAACCCCAGAGTTCGCGATTGAGGTTAGGCGCCATGTCGGCGGCGATCATCGCGCCTTCGACCAGGAAGGTGCCCACGCCGCACATCGGGTCAGTCAGCGCGCCGCCTTCGGCCGCAATGCGCGGCCAGCCAGCGCGAATCAGGATCGCCGCCGCCAGGTTTTCCTTCAACGGCGCAGCGCCCTGCTGCAGGCGGTAACCGCGCTGGTGCAGGCTGTGGCCGGACAGGTCGAGGGAGAGGATCGCTTCGCCACGGTCCAGGCGCAGGTGGATGCGCAGGTCCGGGTTGATCTTGTCGATGGACGGGCGTTCGCCAGTCGGGGTGCGCAGCTTGTCGACAATCGCATCCTTGACCTTCAGCGCGCCGAAGTGGGTGTTGTCGATGCCCGAACCGTGGCCGCTGAATTCCACGGCCAGCGTGCCATCCGGGACCATGTGGTCAGCCCACTCGATGTCCAGGACGCCGTGGTAGAGGTCTTCGGCGTCCTTCATCGGGAAGCGCTTGAGCACCAGCAACACACGGTTGGCCAGGCGCGACCAGAGGCACAGGCGGTAGGCGGTTTCCATGTCGGCCATGCCGCGCACGGCCGAGGTGTGCTCGCGGGCTTCCTCAAGGCCAAGCCCGATGGCTTCCTCGATCAGCAGGCCTTCGAGGCCCTTGGGGCAGGTGAGGAAGAGTTCAAAACGGTCCGACATGGGGCATTCCAGGCTTTTCAGCAATAAATGAACGGGCGACGCATCGCCGGCTCGGTTTTCAATCAAGCACTTTTCTTGAAGAGTGCTCGCGTGGCACGAATGTGCCGTCCCACCCCGTCTACCGGGCCCTTGAGCCTTTATTGACGGGGCAGAGTGAATTTTTGAAGCAACAAAAAGAAATATTCCGACCCTTCGTCGAATAATAACCGACTGCAACGAGCGGGCATTCTCACTAAAGGATTAAACCCATCCTCTTTGCAGGGTGCATCATAGCTGGCTTTGCCTAATAAATGGGGCGAAAAGCCATCCCAGCTTATGGCTATAGCATCGTTATCGTTACGTGCTTATGACAAAACGATCATTGAATCCATGTGACCTATTGGTTAGAACTCAACACAGGTTGGCGCCGTAACGACGCCGACACATAGGCTCGCCACGCCGGCAGCGAGCCCACCAACGGCAGAAAAACTCTGCCCGGCCCCAGACGAGGCCGAAGGATATCAAGACAGTCAACAAGTGAGGGAAACACCCTATGAGAAGACTTAAGCGTGATCCGTTGGAAAGAGCATTTTTACGCGGATATCAATATGGCGTTCATGGCAAATCCCGTGAGCTTTGCCCATTTACTCTACCGTCGGTACGCCAAGCCTGGATCAACGGCTGGCGAGAAGGACGCGGCGACAACTGGGACGGTATGACTGGCACTGCGGGCATCCACAGACTCAACGAACTTCACGCCGTCGGCTAATCAAGGGCATTTAATTCCGACACCACCACGAATATGTAACGACTTAACCACGCACGCCCTATCCAGGCGGCGGGCTTCGGCCCAGGGGCTCCTTCAAGGAGCCCTTTTTATTGCCTGTGGTTCAAGCCTTCTTTGGCAGTGCTGCAATGGCATCCACCGACTGGCGAATCAATTCAGGGCCCTTGTAGATAAAGCCTGAATACAACTGCACCAGGCTGGCGCCCGCAGCGATCTTCTCCGCGGCATGCTTGCCTTCGGTGATACCGCCCACCGCAATGATCGGCAAACGCCCGGCCAGTTCAGCAGCCAGCACCTTGACGATATGCGTGCTCTGGTCACGCACCGGGGCCCCCGACAGGCCACCGGCTTCATCACCATGGGCCAGGCCTTCAACGCCGACGCGGCTGAGCGTGGTGTTGGTGGCGATGACCGCATCCATACCCGAATCCACCAGGGCCTGAGCCACCAGCACGGTTTCTTCGTCGCTCATGTCCGGGGCGATTTTGATCGCCAACGGCACGCGCTTGCCATGGCGTACGGCCAGGTCTTCCTGGCGCTGGCGCAAGGCTTCGAGCAATTGCTTGAGGGAGTCGCCGAACTGCAGGCTGCGCAGGCCCGGCGTGTTCGGCGAGCTGACGTTGACGGTGACGTAGCTGGCGTGGGCGTAGACCTTGTCCAGGCAGATCAGGTAGTCGTCGACCGCGCGTTCTACCGGGGTATCGAAGTTCTTGCCGATATTGATCCCCAGGACGCCCTTGTACTTCGCCGCCTGGACCCGCGACAGCAGATGATCAACGCCCAGGTTGTTGAAGCCCATGCGATTGATGATCGCCTCGGCTTCGGGCAGGCGGAAGATACGCGGCTTGGGGTTGCCCGGCTGCGGCCGAGGCGTCACGGTGCCGATTTCGACAAACCCGAAACCCAGCTGCGCAAAGCCATCGATGGCCCCGCCATTCTTGTCCAGGCCAGCCGCCAGCCCAACCGGGTTGGGGAAATCCAGCCCCATCACCGACACCGGCATTTTCGCCGGTGCCTTGCATACCAGGCCATTGAGCCCCAGGCGGCCACCGGCACCGATCAGGTCCAGGGACAGATCGTGGGAGGTTTCCGGGGAAAGTTTGAACAACAGCTGGCGGGCCAGGGTATACATGGGCGGGCTAGACTCGGATGGCGGCGAAAGGTGGCGCCGATTATAGCCGGGGTGACGCCGCGCGCGCGAGGCGTGCGGTGTAAACGTCAATCGCGCTGCATGACCAGGGCCTCATAATGCGACCAGATTTTTTCGGCGTAGCGCATACGCAATGTCTCGAGCTGCGGCCCGGACCCCATCCCCACGTTGTATGACCCCACCGCTGTCCAGTTATAGCCAAAGCGCCGGATGAACTCCGCGAGAATCGACGCCCCTACCTCCACTGACAGGCAAGGCTCGCTCAACAAGCGCTCTTCGGTAATCCCCTGCTTGAGCAGGCGCGGTAGATGGATGCTGTTGATCTGCATCAAACCGATGTCGCGGGTGCCATTGCGATTGGCCGCATTGATAGCATCCATACGATAACCCGACTCCACAGCAGCGATAGCCTGCAATAATTCCGGCTCGATGTTGTAACGGCTGGCGGTCTCAACCCAGCAATAGGCCAGCGCCTGATCAGCGCTTATCCATAAGCTAAACAACACGCCCTTGCTCCAGAACCTAGCCATGTTTTACCTGCTCATACGTTACCGGCGCATGGCTGACCTGGCCGCACACCGAACACACATGCGCCAATTGCCCGCTCCCCCGCGATGCCTGCCCGTCGGCCCTCACCGAACAGGTAAACCGATAGCCTCGGCCATAGATCGTCTTGATAAACCCCTTGTCCGCGCCAAGGTATTTGCGCAGCGAGTAAATGCAGCGCGTCAGCGATTCTTCGGCGACCTCCCCTTGGGGCCACACCAGCTCCAGCAAGCGATCCTTGGTCATCAACTCACCGCCCGAAGCCAGCAGAAGCCGCAGTACGCGCCACTCCTTGGGTGGCAGTTGAACATCCGAACCCTCGCCGGTCAGGCGGCCATCGCCGTACAGGGTCCAACGCGCAAAGATCAGAGAATGCGTCGTCAATTCACTATCCACGACGACCATACCTGCCTCGGTATCCGACGACTGACATTGAAGCCCCTATTTCCAGTTACGGCGTATGTGCCCATGTCACAACTATAAAAACCTGCCTTACGTCTCACGCTAGGAAAAAGCCCATACACCCGGCGACTTTAAGAACCACCTCGTAGGATTTTTCTTCATCCAGCCCCGCCAGACACTGGAACCTGATAAACCTCAAGCAACTCAACCCCCAAACGATCTTCCAGTTGCACCAGTTCACCCAAGGCAAGCAACCGGCCGTCAACCCGTACCTCCACGCAATGAATAGCCTCGGGCGCCAAGGGCAGTACCTTTCCCGGCGCGAATGCTGCGAGGCGCCTGGTGCTGACCAATTGTTCCTGTAGCAAAATTTCCAGATGCATGGGGTATCGCCTTTTTCACGGAGAGATATCGCGATCCGGCCGTACGAACGCCCGTTGCACACGCTCGTATTGGCTCGCAGTCAACGGCGGAGGCCCGACACCCCCCAGCTCATTGCCCACGGCCCGCGCCTGAATGACGAACAGGCGCACGGGGGCCGAACGACCTGGCAGCGTGCCACGCCCCTGCTCCGCGGTTTCTCGTCGAAACGCTCCCAGCCATAAACGCTTGCCCTGCGGCACGCGGACCACGCTATCAACGCTGATGCGTCCAACTGCGCCAGGCACTCCGCGACGCCCCACCTCAACGATCTGGCGGCCATCCTCGACATCAAGGCGCATTTCGATCTGGTTGGCCTCGGCAAAACGCGGCACTACGCTGACCTGAGTGCGATAACGCACGGGTTTCCAGTCAGCCTCGTCGCTTCCGGGCGCCGGTAGATAGAACGAGTGGTTATCCTGAAATACCGCTGGCACATTCTCTTGGGTGAGAATCACCGGCAACGTCACCACTCGCGCGCGCCGCCGGCGTTCCAGCACTTCGATTTGCGTGATCAAACGATTGTCGTCCAGAGGCTCCATGATTCGCGTGGTCGCCGCCTCGGCATCGCTGCCGCCGTCCAGGCCGAGTTTCTTCAGGTCGTCACGGTACATGTCCACCAGCCACAGGGAGACCTCGATGGATCGCTTGGGCACATCCAATTCCGCCACCAGCGCCTGGATAAAACGTACCTGCGCCGGTTTGCCCTTGATCAACAGGCTGTTGGTGTCCGGGTAGGCGATCACGCCTAGGTCTTTGTCGGCCAGCGGGCCATTGCGCTCGCTGGCCAGCAGGGTTTCGATCATCGACGCCATGCCCGGCACGTTGACCGGGCTGTCACTGCTGCCGTACTGCTGGTCCGCAACGTCGGAGTTGAGCACCTGGACCACCGCAAAGGCCTGCGCGCCCACGCGTAGATCCGCGCGTTGCCGGTCCATCAATTGGGCCAGGCGAAGCACCTGGTCTACATAGTTAGGCGGGCCGGACACATAGAACGTGCTCCCGGCGCTTTCGCGCAACGGGTAGCGTGACTCATCGAGGCCCGAGCGGCGCATGAGGGCACGCAGCCTGTCGATGGAAATATGCCGCAACGCAACCGCCGAGCTTTTTGCTTCACTGGCGTCGTAGACGTAGAGCACTTGCCCGTCGCTATACCAGATCAGCGCCTGTTGCAGCGCAAGCGCCTCCAGGGTCTGCTGCGGAACGTCGAGATTCAGCATCCCGCTGAAGCGTTTGCGCGCCACTGCGCTGCTCACCACGATGGGCACGCCCAAAGGCACCGACAACGCAGTCAACACGGTATGCAGGCTTTCGTCCTGCGCCAGGTAGCTTTCGCCCCAGGCCATCGCATTGCTCAGTATCAGCACGGCAAACAGCAGCCAGCGACAAAGCCGGAGGCGGGGCATGGTTGCGGGGAATTCAGCGTACACCGTGGGTTTCCTGGGCAGCCTGGCGTTAAAGAGGTGGCCATACTGAAAGGCCGTCTGCTTTCAATCTTGATGGAAAGCTGACGGCCGGCTGCGCCTGTCGCCCCGTGGCATGTGCCTTGCTATGGACTCTGTATCACAGCGCGCACCAACGGCGGAGCGAGCTTACGGACAAAGGCGTCGTTACCTGCAATGGCTTACATCGCCATCTGAGGGAACGACGCTTTTTTTTGAAAGAAAAGGTAGGTCTTGATGAACGATTCGGTAGGCAACAGCCCGATGAACGACCCGTTGGCCTGGGTAAACGGCAGTGATGCCCCGGAAAAAAGCAGCCTCGACCTGGGCTTCATGGCCCTGAGCGATTGCGCTTCACTGGTGGTGGCCGCCACCCAAGGCTTCGCGCAACCCTATGGGCTGACCCTGAACCTCAAGCGCCAACCCTCATGGGCCAACCTGCGGGACAAACTGGTCAGCGGCGAACTGGATGCCGCCCATAGCCTGTACGGGCTGATCTACGCCGTGCACCTGGGCATCGGTGGCGTGGCAGCCACCGACATGGCCGTGCTGATGGGGCTGAACCAGAACGGCCAGAGCATCAACCTGTCCCGGGGTTTGCAGGAGCAAGGTGTGATCACTCCTGAAGCACTGGACCGCCACGTGCACCAAAGCCGAACAAAACTGACTTTTGCGCAGACCTTTCCCACCGGCACCCACGCCATGTGGCTGTATTATTGGCTGGCGAGCCAAGGCATCCATCCCTTGCAGGATGTGGACAGCGTAGTGGTGCCCCCGCCGCAAATGGTTGCGCACCTGCAAGCCGGGCGGATCGACGGTTTTTGCGTCGGCGAACCCTGGTGTGCCAGCGCGGTAAAGCAAAACCAGGGGTTTACCCTGGCAACCACCCAGACAATCTGGCCGAACCACCCGGAAAAAGTGCTCGGCTGCACCCAGGCCTTCGTCGATCAGTACCCCAACACCGCTCGCGTATTGGTGATGGCGGTGCTGGAGGCCAGTCGTTTTATCGAGCAGAACCTCGAAAACCGCCGCTCTACCGCGCAACTGCTCAGCGGTCGCGACTACCTCGACGCGCCGCTCGACTGCATCGAACCGCGCTTGCTGGGCAGCTACGAGGATGGCCTCGGCAACCAGTGGCAAGACCCCCACGCGCTGCGGTTCTTTGCGGATGGCGAAGTGAACCTGCCCTACCTCTGCGATGGCATGTGGTTCATGACCCAGTTCCGGCGCTGGGGCTTGCTGCGCGAAGATCCCGACTACCTGGGCGTTGCGCGCCAGGTTCAACAGTTGCGGCTCTATCGCCAGGCCGCCGACGCCCTGGGGATCACCGACAATGGCCGGGACATGCGTAGCAGCCAGCTGATCGACGGCAAGATCTGGGACGGCTCGGACCCTGCCGCTTATGCGCGCAGCTTCCGCCTGCATGCCATGGCCGACCCTACCCATCGCCAAGCCTTGCGCTGACAGGAGCCCCCTTATGCTGCGAATCCTGTTGATCAACGATACCCCGCGCAAGGTCGGTCGCCTCAGGGCGGCGCTGATCGAGGCCGGTTTTGAGGTGATCGATGAGTCGGGCCTGACCATCGACCTGCCCGCGCGCGTCGAAACGGTGCGCCCGGATGTGATCCTGATCGATACCGAGTCACCGGGCCGCGATGTGATGGAACAAGTGGTGCTGGTCAGCCGCGACCAGCCCCGCCCAATTGTGATGTTTACCGACGAACACGACCCCAATGTGATGCGACAGGCGATCAAGTCCGGCGTCAGTGCCTACATCGTCGAAGGCATCCAGGCCCAGCGCCTGCAGCCCATTCTCGATGTGGCCATGGCTCGATTCGAGAGCGACCAGGCCTTGCGCGCGCAGCTCCACGCCCGCGACCAGCAGTTGGCCGAGCGCAAGCGCATCGAGCTGGCCAAGGGCATGCTGATGAAAATGAAGGACTGCAATGAGGAAGAGGCCTACACCCTGATGCGCCGCCAGGCCATGAGCCGGCAGCAGAAGCTGATCCAGGTGGCGGAGCAGATTATCGCCATGAATGAGTTGCTTGGCTGATTTGGCTCAGCTCTTGCTAAAGAATCATCACAGGTAGCCAACGGCGGTTGCCCCTCCACGACAAAGACGTCGCACACCCGGTTTGCCCTCGCGAACCCGGTGGCGGCGTTTTTTCGTTTTGGCCCCTTCGCGGGGCCGGTGGGGCGGCCCTGGCGGGCTGTTCCATCACCAGGCCTTCTTACAAGACTCCCAACCGTTGAGGTGCGTGATGAAATCAAGCTTCTGGAAATCCGGGCACACCCCGACCCTGTTTGCCGCGTTCCTGTATTTCGACCTGAGCTTCATGGTCTGGTACCTGCTGGGCCCACTGGCGGTACAGATTGCCGCTGACCTGCACCTGACCACCCAGCAGCGCGGCCTGGTGGTGGCGACGCCGATCCTGGCGGGCGCGGTGCTGCGCTTCCTGATGGGCATGCTGGCCGACAAACTGTCGCCCAAGACCGCCGGTCTGATTGGCCAGGTGATTGTGATCGTGGCCTTGTTCGGTGCCTGGAAACTGGGCATTCACAGCTATGAGCAAGCCCTGCTGCTGGGTATGTTCCTCGGCATGGCCGGCGCGTCCTTCGCGGTGGCCCTGCCCCTGGCATCCCAGTGGTACCCGGCCGAACACCAGGGCAAGGCCATGGGCATTGCCGGTGCCGGCAACTCGGGCACGGTGTTCGCGGCGTTGCTGGCGCCCGTGCTGGCCGCCGCGTTCGGCTGGAGCAATGTGTTCGGTTTTGCCCTGATTCCCTTGGTGCTGACCCTGATCGTTTTCGCCTGGTTGGCGCGTAACGCTCCTGAGCGGCCGAAAGCCAAATCCATGGCCGACTACTTCAAGGCCTTGGGCGACCGTGACAGTTGGTGGTTCATGTTTTTCTACAGCGTGACTTTCGGCGGTTTTATCGGCCTGGCCAGCGCCCTGCCAGGCTACTTCAACGACCAGTACGGCCTGAGCCCGGTGACTGCTGGCTACTACACCGCCGCCTGCGTGTTCGGTGGCAGCCTGATGCGCCCGCTGGGTGGCGCCCTGGCCGACCGCTTCGGCGGGATCCGCACACTGCTGGGCATGTACAGCGTGGCGGCGATCTGCATCGCGGCGGTCGGTTTCAACCTGCCAAGCTCCTACGCGGCACTGGCACTGTTCGTCTGCACCATGCTCGGTCTCGGCGCAGGTAATGGCGCGGTGTTCCAGCTGGTACCCCAGCGTTTCCGCCGCGAGATCGGCGTGATGACCGGCCTGATCGGCATGGCCGGCGGTATCGGCGGCTTCGCCCTGGCGGCGGGTATGGGCGCCATCAAGCAAAGCACCGGCAGCTATCAGTTGGCCTTGTGGTTGTTCGCCAGCCTCGGCGTATTGGCCTGGTTCGGCCTGCACGGCGTCAAGCGTCGCTGGAGAACCACTTGGGGTTCGGCCGCTGTGACCGCCGCACGCGTCTGATGAGCCTGCAACTAAGCGTCGCCCACGCCAGCGCCATCGGCCCACGGGCGGAAAACCAGGATGCCCTGCGGGTGGTCACCCCCGTGGCAGAACTGGCGGCGAGCAAAGGCTACCTGTGCGCCATGGCCGACGGCGTGAGCCAATGCGCCGATGGCGGCCTGGCTGCACGCTCGACCTTGCAGGCGCTGGCACTGGACTACTACGCCACGCCGCAAACCTGGGGCGTGGCCCAGGCCCTGGAACGCTTGCTGTTGGCGCAGAATCGCTGGCTGCAGGCCAACGGCGGTGGCCAGCCGTTGCTGACCACCCTGAGTGCCTTGGTGTTTCGCGGCCAGCGCTTCACCCTCGCCCATGTCGGCGATTGCCGGGCCTACCGCTGGCTGGACGGTGAGTTGCAGCGCATCAGCGAGGATCACGTTTGGGAACAGCCGGGCATGCAGCATGTGCTCAAGCGCGCACTCGGGCTGGATCAACACCTGGTGCTGGATTTTCTGGATGGCCAGTTGCGCGAGGGCGAGTGTTTCCTGCTGCTCAGTGATGGCGTGTGGGCGACCCTGGGCGATCACAGCATCAGCGCCATCCTGCGAGAGCAGGTTGACCTGGATCTGGCGGTCAACACCCTGGTGACTGCCGCGCACTTGGCGGGCAGCCAGGACAATGCCAGCGCCCTGCTGGTGCGCGTCGACACACTTGGCGCAGCCACCCTCGGTGATGCGCTGGTGCAGTTGCAGCAATGGCCGCTGCCGCCGCCCTTGAAAGCCGGGCAACACTTTGAAGGCTGGCAGGTAGAAAGCGTGCTGGCGCACAGTCGACAGTCATTGCTGTACCGGGTACGCGATGCCCAACAGCAACCCTGGCTGCTGAAAACCCTGCCGCTGAGCCGCGATGATGACAGCGACGCAGGCCAGGCGCTGTTGTCCGAGGAATGGTTTTTGCGGCGCGTGGCCGGGCGGGCATTTCCTGAAGTGCATGCCGCCAGCGGGCGTCAGCATTTGTACTACGTGATGCGCGAATACCCGGGGAAAACCCTGGCCGAATTATTCCAGCAACAAGGCCCATTGCCCCTGGCGCAATGGCAGTCGGTGGCCGAACGCTTGCTGCGGGCGGTGGGCATGCTGCACCGACGGCAGATCCTGCACCGCGACATCAAGCCGGAAAACCTGCTGCTGGGAGACGACGCTGAACTGCGTGTGCTGGATTTCGGCCTGGCTTACTGCCCAGGCCTCTCGGAGGACCGCGCGCACGTGCTGCCCGGCACACCAAGCTTCATTGCCCCCGAGGCATTCAGTGGTGAGCGCCCTACAGCCCAGCAGGATTTATACAGCGTGGGCGTGACCCTGTATTACCTGCTGACCGGGCATTACCCCTACGGTGAAATCGAAGCCTTCCAACGGCCTAGATTCAACCAGCCCATCAGTGCCAGCCGCTACCGCCCCGACCTGCCGGACTGGTTGCCGCTCAGCCTGGAGCGGGCCGTGGCGGCCCAGCCTGCACAACGCTTTGAGACTGCCGAGGAATGGTTGCTGGTGCTGGAACAGGCTGACCGGCGAGAACTGAGCATCCGCCCCAGGCCATTGCTGGAGCGCGAGCCGTTGAAGGTCTGGCGCACCGTCGCGCTGATTTCGATGCTGATCAATCTGGTGCTGTTTTATTCATTCTTCCACCGCTGACCTATTTCTACACGAGGGACACCCCATGAATGCAAAAGTCTGGCTGGTGGGCGCAGGCCCCGGCGACCCGGAGCTGTTGACCCTCAAGGCTGTGCGGGCCATGAACGAGGCCGATGTGGTGCTGATTGATGACTTGGTCAACCCGGCGGTATTGGAGCATTGCCTGGATGCACGGGTAATTACCGTCGGTAAACGCGGCGGCTGCCGATCAACCCCACAGGATTTTATCCACCGCCTGATGCTGCGTTATGCACGCCAGGGCAAGTGCGTGGTGCGGCTCAAGGGTGGCGACCCGTGCATTTTCGGACGCGCAGGCGAAGAGGCCATGTGGCTGCGCGAACGCGGGGTCGAGGTAGAGCTGGTCAACGGGATAACGGCGGGGCTCGCCGGTGCGACGAATTGCGATATCCCGCTGACCCTACGCGGTGTCAGCCGTGGGGTCACCCTGGTTACGGCACATACCCAGGACGACAGCCGCCTTAACTGGCGCGCATTGGCGGAGGGCGGGACAACACTGGTGGTGTATATGGGCGTGGCGAAGCTGGAGGAGATTCGCCAGCAGTTGCTCGATGGTGGGATGGCGGCGGATATGCCTGTGGCGATGATCGAAAATGCCTCGCTGCCCCAGCAGCGCGAATGCCGCAGTGAGCTTGCACGGATGTATGCGGATGCCCAGGCATTCGCACTGAAAAGCCCGGCGATCCTGGTGATCGGCAGCGTTGCCGCCAGCGGACAAGCCGCCTCCATCGCGTCGGCTGCCAGCGCTTGAGACAAATCGCAGGCAAAAAAAAGCCCGGCCTAAGCCGGGCTTTTTTATACCACTCAGTAATTACTGAGCAGTAGCTTCAACCGACGCTTCTACGCGACGGTTAACAGCACGACCAGCTTCAGTTGCGTTGTCAGCAACTGGGCGGGATTCGCCGTAACCTACTGCAGTTACACGGCTAGGAGCCACGCCGTCTTTAACCAGGACTTGCTTAACAGCGTCAGCACGACGCTGGGACAGCTTCTGGTTGTAAGCGTCTGGACCTACGGAGTCAGTGTGACCAGCAACTTCTACGTTGGTAGCTGGGTACTGAGCCATGAAGTCGGCCAGGTTTTTCACGTCGCCGTAGCTGTTAGGCTTAACAACGGACTTGTCGAAGTCGAACTTAACGTCCAGCTCAACACGAACAACCTGAGCAACTGGAGCTTCTGGCTCTGGAGTTGGCTCTGGAGCTGGTGCTGGGGTAGGAGCTGGAGCAGCTGCGCCAGCGTTGCCGCCGAAGTTCACGCCCAGGCCGACCAGTGCGGAGTAGTCCCACTTGCCGTTGTCGATTGCGTAGTCAGCTTCAACACCAGCACGAGCGTACAGGTTGTTGGTGAAGTAGTACTTCACGCCAGCGCCAGCGATAGCCAGGGTCGACTGATCGCGACCGCTGTGGCCGTCAGCCTGAACGTTGGTACGGCTCTGGTGGCCGAAACCGCCTTCAACGTATGGACGCAGGCTGTCAACGCCAGCCTGACCGAAGTGGTACTGAGCAGTCAGGCTGCCAGTGTCACCTTTGATCTTCTGGTTGCCAGTACCGTCGTTCGAACGGGTGTGGTTGGTCTTGTCGTAGGACAGGTTCAACGACAGGTCGTCGGTCAGGAAGTAACCAATGCGAGCGCCTGGGTTGAAGCCGTCTTCGATGTGCTTGACGCTATCGTTGTACTGCTTCTTGTAGAACAGCTCGCCTTCAACTGCGCCTTGGCCTTGTGCCAGAACGCCGAAAGAAGTAGCGGCAATAAGAGAACCAATGGCCAAGCCCAAGGTGTTTTTCAGTTTCATCCGTTAAATCCCCATCTGGTGATTGTAAAGCAGTCCCACAAACCGGGGGACAACTCGGTGGCAAGTCTAACAGAACCTGCCTACACGTAAGAGATATTTGCCACGCACTAAGTTTCAGTCTCGCCCGCAAATTTCTCACGTAATTTATCTAGAGCACGTTTGTAACGCATTTTTGTAGCACTCAAACCCATGTGCATGATGTCAGCGATTTCCTGAAATTCCAGCTCTGCGACAAATCGTAGCACCAGAATTTCGCGGTCAATCGGGTTCACATACACCAGCCAGCGATCGAGCCCGCCCTTCTCCTCGGGTGCCGGCGCCTTTTCTTCAGACGCCTCCTCAAGGGGGTCAAGACTCAAAGCGTCCATCAAGCGACGCTTTCGCCGTTCCTTCCGATACTGCGTGATGCACTCATTGTACGTGATGCTGTATAGCCAGGTTTTGAACTTCGATTTGCCCTCAAAGTTCTTCAAACCGTACAGCACCTTGAGCATCACTTCCTGACAGACATCATCCGCATCTCTATCGTTCCCTAAATACCTTGAACAAACGTTGAACAGAGTGCGTTGATATCTGCGCATCAATTCTTCGTACGCGCGAGTTACGTGAAACAGCTCCGTGTGCGCGCGCGCGACCAACTCCTCATCAGAGAGCTCACGGGGGTCATAGCGCGTGGACAGCGTTTGGGCTTTATTCAAAACAAGTCGTGCCGACAGTCAGGTCAATATCCACTACAACCCGGTAAGCCGGGTTTGCGGCGGCGTACATTAGCAGGGTTTACCGGATTAGCGGCTACTGACCTGCTGCTCGAGGAGGATCCGATTGGACAACGACACCAGGTCGCCGTCATCGGTCAGCACCGTCGTCTTGACCGTGCCGATCTCTTCGATTTGCCCTTCGACCTCGCCCACACGCACCTGTTGCCCTACCTGATACAACTCACGCACATAGATTCCCGCAAGAATCTGCCCGGCAATTTCCCGGCTTCCCAAGCCCATGGCCAGCGCAACGGCCAGACCAACGGTAATCAAAACAATCACAATCACATGGTTGAGCAGGTCAGTTTTGACCTCCAACTGGCTGATCGCGACCGAAATACTGATGATGATCACCAGCCCCTGGGCGATTCGCCCCAGGCCGGCAGCATAGTCCAACCCCACGCCTTCTGCGGCGCCGCGCACCAGGCCATTGGCCAGTTGCGCCAGCAAAACGCCTACCAGCAGTACCAGCGCACCACCGAAAACCTTCGGCAAATACAACGCCAGCATGTCGAGCGTAGCTGAAACTCGCTCAAGTCCAAGGGATTGAGCCGCAGAAACCAGAAAAATCAGCAGAACAAACCAATAAACGATCTTGCCGATCAGTGTCGAGATCGGCACTTGCAGCCCCGCACGCCCCAGCAGTTTGGTCAGGCCGGTGCCAGCCATCAGGCGATCAAGGCCGAGTTTGGCGAGCAATTTCGACAGCAGGGTATCGAGCAACTTGGCCACGACAAAGCCCAGCAGCACCAGTACCAGAGCACCAAACAGGTTGGGAATGAAATTCGCCACCTTGGTCCACAATGCGGTCATCGCGGTGACCAGGCTCTGGGTCCAGAGATCAAGTTCCATATTCAATCAGCCTTATCAGCAGTGCGAGCAAGAGGTTTACGACGGGAAACAGGCGATACGTGGGCCGAACCATTGTTCAGGGCCATCATCAACGCCGGCAGCCAGCGGCCGAGCAGACCGAACAAGTCACCCGCCCCTACCTGACGGTTGGCGGTTTTCAACACGCGGCCCAAGCAGGCGTCGTCGTCACGGTTGGACGGCGAAGCATTGAGCATGTCACGCAAAGACTGTTCGAACGGATCGTGCATAAAGACCTCTCGCAAGTGTTTTAAAAGACGAGGGTTAAATTCCAGGGGTCACATGCCCCCTGCTTACGTTCAGGTCATATTCAGCTCAAACCCAGCGCAATCGTCGAAATAGCCACCATTGTCCGAGTGCAACCGACACCATTAACAGGCACGCAATCACGAATCCGTAGGGGCTGGCAGAGAACGGTATGCCGCCCACATTGATGCCCAGCAAACCGGTCAGGAAACTCATCGGCAGAAAGATCCCGGTGATGATCCCGAAGCGGTACATGGTGCGGTTCATACGTACGCTCAAGCGCCGATCTTCGGCCTCAAGCACAAGCCCTACGCGCTCCCGGGTCAATTCGAGCTCTTCCAGGTAGCGGGTCAGGCTGTTGTTCAATTCGTTCCAATAATCGGCATCGTCATCACAAAACCACGGCAATTTTATCCGGGTGAGCTGGGCAAAAATATCCCGCTGCGGGGCAAGGAATCGCTTCAGCCCAGCCGCTCGGCGACGGATCTGCAAAACGCTGCCATGCTCCGGGGTATACCGTTCGTCGGTATCCAGTTTTTCTTCCTCTGCGTCGACGACTTCCGACAAGTCCGTGACCAGATCCTGCACTTTATTGGTCAGGTACTGCGCCATATAAAGGATGAGTTCCGATGCGGTTTTCGGCCCTTTGCCGTCTGCCAACTGCACCAGCAGCTCATCGGTGGCGCGCAGTGGGCGCAAACGCAGGGAAATCACACGGCTGGCGGCGGCGAAAATACGCACCGAAACCATGTCTTCCGGCTCGGCCCCCGGGTTGAGGTTGACCCCACGCAGGAACAGCAGCAGTTCCGCGTCCGGCAGCGGCAGCAAGCGCGGGCGGGTGTTTTCCTCCAGCAGCAGGTCACAGGCGAATTCGCTCAGGCCACTGGATTTGCGCAGCCAGGTCTGGGTTTGCGGATGGCTGCGATCCCAGTGCAGCCACAGGCTTTCCTGAGGCTGCAGTTGCAAATCGTCGAGCTCAGTCCGGGCAATCGAACGCGCACCGCCTTTACCGTCCAGCACCAGGGCATGTACCAGCCCCCATTGCGCGTTTTCTTCCTCGAACATCCTCACCCCTGTCGGTTCTTGCGGTTTATTCAGGCATTTTCAGCGGGCTGGGCGATACGATCACGCCGTTATTATCGGCATACACGTATTCACCCGGGCGGAATGTAACGCCAGCAAACGTCACCACCACGTTCAGGTCGCCGATGCCGCGCTTGTCGGTCTTCATCGGGTGGCTGGCCAGGGCCTGCACGCCCAGATCGGTCTGGGCGATCACATCGACATCGCGGATGCAGCCGTAGATCACCAGCCCTTCCCAGCCGTTTTTCGCGGCTTTCTCGGCGATCATGTCGCCCAGCAAGGCGCGACGCAGGGAACCACCACCGTCAACCACCAACACCTTGCCGGCGCCCGGCTGGTCGGCCTGTTCCTTGACCAGGGAGTTATCCTCGAAGCATTTGATAGTGACAATCTCGCCGCCAAAGGAGTCTCGGCCGCCGAAGTTGCTGAACATCGGCTCAAGCACCTGCACCAGGTCCGGGTAGGCGTCGCAGAGGTCGGGGGTCACGTAATGGTTCATTGAAAAATTCCTTTCCGTCAAAGAAGTGTCTTTCGAAAGAAGCGCCAACGATGCAGGTGCGCAACATCCCATTCGCGTCGCCGCAACGCAAGAGCGACGAAGCGACTGAATATGACCAGAAGCGTTTAACGCGTCATATCTTAGCCGCAACCACCCGTGAGCGAAACGCCCTTGGTAGAGCGTGCCGTCAAACCGTGGCCAGCACCGCGGGCGATGCGCCGAACAAAGGTGTCAGCGGATCTTTCAGCCACTGCGCAACCAATGGCCACACTTCGACCTGGGCGGCTTTGCTGACGAGCATTTCCACATGCCCGAAATCCCCGGTAAACCCTTGCTGGCGGCCCAGGCACAGGTATTGACGGTGCTCAGAGCCAACTTGCTCGAACAGCTTGCGGCAGGCCCAGTCAGGGTCTTGCTGGTCCCCTGCGGCGCTGACGGCCAGCAGCGGCACATCGACCTCCGCCAGGCCCTTCCACCAGTCGTTTTTGCCCTCGCCGAAGCGGCCGAACAGGCCGTTCCAGCGCATGGCTTCGATCATCACGCCCGCCGGTTCGTCCTCCGGGCCGCGTTTGAGCCGCGAGCCGGACACCTCACCAAAACGCTTCAAAAGCAAACGCCCGGTCCACTCCACCGGGGGAATTTTCAACGGCCAGTGGGTGCGGCTGACCTGGCTACCAAACAGTGCCACCGAGGCCACCGCCGGCGCGCCAAGATGCTGGCCGCCGAGTGCCGCCGCCAGGGCAATACCGCCCAGGGAATGGCCAAGCCAGTGGGGAACCTGCCCACTCTGCTCACGCACAAAGGCGCCAATGGCCGGCAAATCGTAGCGCGCGTAGTCGGCGACCCGATTCTTCGCGTAGTCATGATTGCGCTTGGACAGGCCATGGCCGCGCATTTCCGGGACCCACACGTCGAACCCCTGGCGCGCCAGGTAAGCGCCCAGGCCGATACCCTTGGGCGAGTACCAGAAGCGCCGGTTGGAAAAACTGCCATGTAACAAAATTATCGGGATGCCCCGGTTTTCCGGGACATCGGCCAGGCCCAAACGGGTCACCGCCAACTCGACGGTACCGTCGGGGCTGTTACCGGGCTTGAGGCGGTATACGTCTTCACTCAGGTCGCCACGACGTTCAGCGCTGATCAGGGCGACGGGAAACAGATTGCTGCTGCTTTGCATAATGCTCTTGCACAAAAAAGGGCGGCGTCCGGAAGGATTCCCGCCCTGCACAGATAAGAATGCCGGTCACCCGCAACGGGTGACCGGCACTTTTGACGTATCGACCTTAGACGGACGCCTGGCCTTCCGCCAGGAAGAACCAGGTTTCCAGCACGGAATCGGGGTTCAGCGAGACGCTTTCGATACCCTGTTCCATCAGCCATTTGGCCAGGTCCGGGTGGTCGGAAGGGCCTTGGCCGCAGATGCCGATGTACTTGCCGGCCTTGTTACAGGCCTGGATGGCGTTGGCCAGCAGCTTCTTGACCGCAGGGTTACGTTCATCAAACAGGTGCGCGATGATCCCCGAGTCACGGTCCAGGCCCAGGGTCAGCTGGGTCAGGTCGTTGGAGCCGATGGAGAAGCCATCGAAGAATTCCAGGAACTCTTCGGCCAGGATGGCGTTGGATGGCAGTTCGCACATCATGATCACGCGCAGGCCGTTTTCGCCACGGGACAGGCCGTTTTCGGCCAGCAGGTCCACCACTTGGCTCGCCTCACCCAGGGTGCGCACGAACGGCACCATGATTTCGACGTTGGTCAGGCCCATCTCGTTACGCACACGTTTCAGCGCGCGGCATTCGAGCTCGAAGCAGTCGCGGAACGCTTCGCTGATGTAACGCGAGGCGCCACGGAAACCCAGCATCGGGTTTTCTTCTTCCGGCTCGTAGAGCTTGCCGCCGATCAGGTTGGCGTATTCATTGGACTTGAAGTCCGAGAGGCGCACGATAACCTTTTTCGGGTAGAACGCCGCCGCCAGGGTGCTGATGCCTTCCACCAGCTTCTCGACGTAGAAGCCCACCGGGTCGTTGTAGCCGGCGATGCGCTTGTCGACGCTTTCCTTGATCTCCAGCGGCAGGCCGTCGTAGTTCAACAGGGCCTTGGGGTGCACGCCAATCATGCGGTTGATGATGAACTCCAGGCGAGCCAGGCCCACACCGGCGTTCGGCAACTGCGCGAAATCGAAAGCGCGGTCCGGGTTACCGACGTTCATCATGATCTTGAACGGCAGGTCCGGCATCGCGTCGATGGAGTTTTGCTTGATATCGAAGCCCAGCTCGCCTTCGAAGATGAAACCGGTGTCGCCTTCGGCGCAGGATACGGTCACACCCTGGCCGTCTTTCAACAGTTGGGTCGCGTTGCCGCAACCGACGACTGCAGGAATCCCCAGCTCACGGGCGATGATCGCCGCGTGGCAGGTACGCCCGCCGCGGTTGGTGACAATCGCGCTGGCGCGCTTCATCACCGGTTCCCAGTCCGGGTCGGTCATGTCGGAAACCAGTACGTCACCGGGCTGGACCTTGTCCATTTCGGACACGTCCTTGATGATCCGCACCTTGCCGGCGCCGATACGCTGGCCGATGGCGCGGCCTTCCACCAGCACGGTGCCGGTTTCTTTCAGCAGGTAGCGTTCCATGACATTCGCCGAGGTGCGGCTCTTCACGGTCTCAGGGCGCGCTTGCACGATGTACAGCTTGCCGTCGTCACCGTCCTTGGCCCACTCGATGTCCATCGGGCACTTGTAGTGCTTTTCGATGATCATCGCTTGTTTGGCCAATTCGCTGACTTCAGCGTCGGTCAGGCAGAAACGCGCACGCTCGGCCTTGTCTACATCAACGGTTTTCACCGAGCGACCGGCCTTGGCCTCGTCGCCGTAGATCATCTTGATGGCCTTGCTGCCCAGGTTGCGGCGCAGGATGGCCGGGCGGCCGGCTTCAAGGGTGTGTTTGTGTACGTAGAATTCGTCCGGGTTCACCGCGCCTTGTACGACGGTTTCGCCCAGGCCGTAGGCGCCGGTGATAAACACCACGTCACGGAAGCCCGATTCGGTGTCCAGGGTAAACATGACGCCGGCGGTGCCGGTTTCCGAGCGCACCATGCGCTGCACACCGGCAGACAAAGCCACCAGCTTGTGGTCGAAACCCTGATGCACGCGGTAGGAAATGGCGCGGTCGTTAAAGAGCGAGGCGAATACTTCCTTGGCCGCGCGGATCACGTTTTCCACGCCGCGAATGTTCAGGAAGGTTTCCTGCTGGCCGGCAAAGGAGGCGTCCGGCAAGTCTTCGGCGGTGGCCGAGGAGCGCACGGCAACGGCCATGTCCGGGTTACCGGCCGACAGAGCGGCGAAAGCGGTGCGGATTTCTTCGTTGAGCTTCTCGGGGAACTCGGCTTCCATGATCCACTGGCGGATCTGGCTGCCGGTCTTGGCCAGTGCGTTGACGTCATCGACGTCCAGGGCGTCCAGCGCGGCGTGGATCTGAGCGTTGAGGCCGCTCA
Source organism: Pseudomonas sp. S09G 359 (assembly GCF_002843605.1). Classification (NCBI taxonomy): domain Bacteria; kingdom Pseudomonadati; phylum Pseudomonadota; class Gammaproteobacteria; order Pseudomonadales; family Pseudomonadaceae; genus Pseudomonas; species Pseudomonas sp. S09G 359. The sequence goes on from NZ_CP025263.1 coordinate 5,114,810, forward strand.
GTTCGAGGAAATCGCGGTAAGCCTGGGCCGTGGTGGCAAAACCACCGGGCACCGACACACCTGCGCCTGCAAGATTACTGATCATCTCGCCGAGGGATGCGTTCTTGCCCCCCACGTGCTCTACATCATGGACGCCGAGCTTATCGAGGGAAACTACGTACTCTACCAAGGTGATCTCTCCACTAACTGTGTTGGAAAAGCTCAGGACGCCGGCAGCTCAATAGGAGCTAACGCCCGCGCTTGTGGCCTGGACCTGGAAAATAAGTGAGAATGCGGCCCACTGCGGGACGGCAAAATCGCGCCTATCATATCCAAGATTCGCCATCAGCTTAAGGCCCAGGGCTCAAATGAAACGATCTGCTTTCTTTATCTCCGACGGCACCGGCATTACAGCCGAAACATTGGGCCAAAGCCTGCTCGCGCAGTTCGAAAACATTACCTTCGCCAAATTCACGCGGCCCTATATCGACAGCGTGGATAAAGCGCGGGCCATGGTACAACAAATCAATCTGGCGGCTGAAAAAGACGGTTTTCGGCCGATCATTTTCGACACCATCGTCAATCAAGACATTCGTGAGATTCTCGCGACGTCGAATGGTTTCATGATCGACATTTTCTCGACCTTCCTCGCGCCGCTGGAGCAGGAGTTGAGTGAACACTCCTCCTACTCGGTAGGAAAGTCCCATTCCATTGGGCATAACTCCAACTACATGGAGCGTATCGAGGCGGTGAATTTCGCCCTCGACAACGACGACGGCGCCCGCACGCACTACTACGACAAGGCCGACCTGATTCTGGTGGGCGTGTCGCGCTGCGGCAAAACGCCCACCTGCCTGTACATGGCCATGCAATTCGGCATCCGCGCGGCCAACTACCCGCTGACCGAAGACGACATGGAGCACCTGACGCTGCCCGCCGCCCTGCGTGCGCATTCCCACAAGCTGTTCGGCCTGACCATCGACCCGGACCGCCTCACCGCCATCCGCAACGAACGCAAGCCCAACAGCCGCTATTCCAGCTACGCCCAGTGCGAGTTCGAAGTGCGCGAAGTGGAAAATCTGTTCCGGCGCGAGAATATTGCGCACATCAATTCCACGCATTTTTCGGTGGAAGAGATCTCGGCGAAGATTCTGGTGGAGAAAGGCGTGGAGCGTCGCTTCAAGTAACCCTGATTGCCCGACAGCGCCGAAACTCAAAAATGTGGGAGCGAGCTTGCTCGCGAAGGCAGTGTGTCAGTCAACAGATTCATTGGCTGATTCACCGCATTCGCGAGCAAGCCCGCTCCCACATTTAGAGCGGTATACATTCATATCTAAAGGTGAAACCTGCCCCCACCCTGCCCCAGCGCCGTCGCCAACGCATCAAACCCCGCCCGCAACAGCTGATCATCCCCCGACGTATTGCAGATACTCGCGCGGATAAACTGCGGCACCGCCGTTTGCCCCACGGCAAAAGCCTCGGCGGTGGCGATCAGGTAATTGCTCTGCTTGAGTTCCGCCTCAATTTCCGACGCGCGCCACGGCTCCGGCACTTCGATCCAAAAGTGCGGGCTGTTCAGGTGGGTGCGGTATTCCAGGCCGGCCAGCAGGCCCTGCACCAGGGCCTTGCGGCGGCTGATCTCGTTGATCTGCTGGCGCAACAGATACTCCGCCGTGCCGTTTTCGATCCACTGGGTGGCCAACTCCAAGGTCACCGGTGTGGCCATCCAACAGGTGGAGCGCAACGCCGCCGAGATCCGGCTGACCAATGCCGATGGCGCATGCACGTAGCCCACACGCAGCCCGGCGGACACCGCCTTGCTCAAGCTGCTGATCAAAATCGTACGCTCAGGGGCGAAATGGCTGAGGGGCGGCGGGCGGTCTTCGACCAATACGCCGTGGGCTTCGTCCTCAAGAATCAGCAGATTATGTTCCCGACACACTTTCACCAGGGCCTCACGGCGCGCCACCGATAACACCGCCGTGGTCGGGTTCTGGATAGTCGGCGTGCAATACAGCGCCGACACCCGGTGATTGCGACAAACCTCATCCAGCGCACCCGGCAGTACGCCTTCCTCGTCCATCTCCAGGCCGATCAGGCGTATACCGAGCATGCGCGCGGCGGTTATCAACCCGGGGTAAGTCAGTTGCTCGGTGACCACCGTATCGCCGGCGCGCAGCAACGCCATCATCGCGCAAAGCAGGCCATGCTGGCCGCCATTCACGCAAATGACTTGCTCGGGGATCGGATGAAAGTCCCGCTGTACCAGCCATTGCGCACCCGCATCGCGGTAGCGCGGCAAGCCGGCATCCGGGGTGTAGGCGCTGATGTCCTGGAGGAACTTGGCGTTGGTCGACAGGGTTTGGAAGCTCTGGGCCAGGAAAGTGGTTTCCTGCCCCGGGATATGCATGTTGCGGCTCATGTCGAAGTACTGGCGCGGCTCCTCGCTGAAATTGCGAAAACCTTCGTCGCGCTGGCGCTCCATCCCACGTTTGCGCACGAAAGTGCCGTCACCTACCCGAGCCACCACCAACCCCAGGCGTTCCAGCTCGCCGTAGGCCCGGCTGATGGTGCCGATGGTCACGCCCAGATTGTCGGAAAGCACCCGATGGGGCGGCAGTTTTCTTCCGGGTTCAATCAAGCCTTCGAGGATGCCCCGTTCCATGACATCGGACAGGCGCTTGTACTTAACGCCCTGCCCGCTGGACAACCCCTCACGCATAATTGACACCATGTCAATATTTGTTTTGACAGCCATCTTTCGCCCTAATAGTGTGCTTTTACGGGTTCAATCGCCGAATTTTACAACTCATTACAAGCTCAATATAGAGTTCAATTTCGGCTCATGGAAGTAATAAACGATGCCAATGTCCGCCGTTCTCGAAAACACCGCCAAAACAAAAAGCCAAAAACAGTGGTTGGCCGGGCTGGTCACCAGTGTGATGTTCCTGATCGTGTGCCTGAGTTGGGGCACCACGTGGCTGGGTATCAAGATTGCCGTGGAGAGCGTGCCGCCACTGACGTCCGCCGGCCTGCGCTTTCTGATCGCCTTCCCGCTGTTCCTGTGTTTTGCCCTGGTGCGCCGCGAGCCGATCGTGTTTCCACGGGAGAGCCGCTGGTTCTTCGTGTTCGTGACCCTGTCTTACTTCAGCGTTCCGTATTACCTGCTCAACTATGGCGAGATGCATGTGTCGTCCGGCCTCACCGCCCTGCTATTCAGCTGCATGCCGGTGTTTATCCTGATTTTTTCCGCGCTGTTTCTGCGCGAGCGCATCTACTTCTCCCAAGTGGTCGGCATCGGTATCGGTTTCGGCAGCCTCTACATGATCATCCGCAGCCAGGGCCTGCACCTGGATCACGCTGAGTTCTTCGGCGTGCTGGCGATTCTGACGGCCGCGATCATGCACGCCTTGTGCTACGTGATCACCAAGCAAAAAGGCAGCGCTATCAGCGTGATCACCTACAACACCCTGCCCATCGGCATTGCCGGGTTGATGCTGTTCGTGGCCGGCCTGTGGTTTGAAACACCCACCTTCGAAAACATCACCCTGCGGTCCTGGAGCGCTCTGTTTTACCTGGGGCTGGTGGCTTCGGTGGGCGGGTTTATCGTGTATTTCATGCTGCTCAAGCGTTTGAGCCCGATCATCCTTTCATTTGTCTTCATCATCTTCCCGGTGTTCGCGGTGATCATCGGCGCCTGGTACGAAGGCGTGGCGATTTCCCGCGACCTGATGCTGTATTCGGCCATCCTGCTGGCCGGTTTTGCGATCACCAAGTTGCCGATTGAAAAACTCCTGGCCAAGAAAAATTGACCCCTTCACACCAATGCGAGAGAAACATGGACGTCCTCCGCCCCACCGCCCTGGAACAGATCTACGCCCACGCCAGCCGCAGCTACCCCGAGGAATGCTGTGGTTTTGTCTTCGCCGACGGCAGTGTGTACCTGGGCAGCAATATCCAGAACGAGTTGCACCGCAAGAACCCCGAGATGTACCCGCGCACCGCCGCCAACGGCTACACGTTCTCGGTGGCCGACACGCTGCTGATGAACAAGGCGTTGCGCAGCGACAATCCGGTGGTGGTGATCTACCACTCCCACCCCGATGTCGGCGCGTACTTCAGCGAAGAAGACCAGGACAAGGCGCTGTTCATGGGCGAGCCGATCTACCCCGTCAGCTATCTGGTGGTAGACGTTCGCCAGGGCCAGGCCCTGGGCTCAAAGCTGTTTGCCTGGGATGGCCAGTATTTCGCCCTTCAACCCTTCAACGACCTGCACACGGAGTTGTCCATGAACGCTGTCTCTTTCCCTGACATTCTGGTTCGCGTGGCCAAGCTGCCGGAATCGACCCTCGAGGGCACTGGATCGACATTGCGCGAAGTCATTGAAAACCTCTGCAGCAGCCATCCGCAGTTACGCCCGCACCTGTTTCATGAAAACAACAACCAGCTCAAGGAACACTTCCTGTTCACCGCCGAGGAAGAGCTGATCAGCGCCGACGACCGGCTACCGGAAAAAGCCCGGATCGAAGTGCTGCTCGCCACCTCCGGCGGCATGGATGTCGATGCGCTGAGCAATGAAGAAATACAACGCTACGTACGCCACATCACCCTGCCCGGCGTCGGTCGCGAGGGCCAGTTGAACCTCAAGAAAGCCAAGGTGCTGATCATCGGTACCGGCGGCCTGGGCTCGCCGATCAGCCTGTACCTGGCGGCGGCTGGTGTCGGCACCCTGGGCCTGGTGGATTTCGATGTGGTAGAGAGCAGCAACCTGCAACGCCAGATCGTCCACGGCAACAGCACCCTCGGCATGCCCAAGGTTGACTCCGCCAAGCAGCGCCTGCACGACCTCAATGCGCATATCCAGATCAACGCCCACAACACCGCCTTGAATGCCGATAACGCCTTGGAGCTGGTGGGCGCCTACGACCTGGTGATCGACGGCACCGACAATTTCGACACCCGCTACCAGGTCAACGACGCCTGCGTGCAGCTGGGTAAACCGCTGGTGTACGGCGCCATCTACCGTTTCGACGGGCAGATCAGCGTGCTCAACTATAAAGGTGGGCCGTGCTATCGCTGCCTGTTCCCCAGCGCGCCACCGGCGGAACTGGCGCCCAATTGCAGCGCGGGCGGGGTGATCGGCGTGCTGCCCGGCGTGGTCGGGATGATCCAGGCCACCGAGGCGATCAAATTGCTGATCGGCATCGGTGAACCCCTGTCCGGGCGCTTGATGCGCTTCGATGCGCTGGCGATGAAGTTCAGCGAAATCCGCTTCAAGCGCCGCGCCGACTGCCCGTGCTGCTCCGAGCTGCGCCACAGCGAAACCCTGGCCCCGGCCGCCTGCGCGGATGCCGTGCCGAACCGGCCGATGCTGGCCGAAGAGCGCTACATCAAGCCGCGGGTGCTCAAGCAATTGCTCGACCACCCGCGCAGCGCTGACGTGCTGCTGGACGTACGTGATGCCAGCGAACTGGAAGTGTGCAAATTGCCAGGCGTGGTGCATATCCCCCTGGCCGAACTCGACGGTCAGCTCGACAGCCTCAGCCGGGATAACACCCACTACCTGATCTGCTATGCCGGCACCCGCGCCGAGCAAGCCGCCAGCACCTTGCTGGCAGCAGGCTTCGCCAACACCAAAGTCCTGCAGGGCGGCATGAAACACTGGGTTCGCGACGTCGAACCCGACATGCCTTTGTATTGAGCCGAGGGCTGAATGATGTTGCATAACTCCATTCTCGAGGTGATCGGCCACACGCCGATCGTGCGCCTGGCACAGTTTTCCGAAGACCTCGGCATCGAGGTCTACGCCAAGCTTGAATCCCTCAACCCCGGCGGCAGCCACAAGGCGCGCATCGCCTTGGGCATGATCCTCGACGCCGAACGCCGCGGCGTGTTGATCCGAGATTCCGGGCAAACCATCATCGAACCCAGCGGCGGCAATACCGGCATCGGCCTGGTGATGGCGGGCAACGTGCTGGGCTACAAAGTGGTGCTGGTAATCCCCGATAACTACAGCCCGGAGAAACAGAAGCTGCTGCGCCTGTACGGCGCCAAGGTGGTGCTGTCGGACAGCCGCCTCGGTAACAATTCCCACGGTGAAAAGTGCATGGAACTGCAGCTGGAAAACCCCAGCTACGTAATGCTCAACCAGCAACGCAACGGCGCCAACCCGCAAACCCATCGCGACACTACCGCGCCGGAAATCATCCGCGCCTTTGGGGATCTGCGCGTGGACTACTTCGTCAGCGGCATCGGCACCGGCGGGCATATCACCGGCATCGGCGAAACCCTGAAGGCCAACTGGCCGGCCATCCGTGTGATGGGCGTGGAGCCGGAAGAATGCGACCTGCTGAAAAACCAGCACGCGCCCCACCATATCCAGGGCCTGTCGATCGGCCTGATCCCGAGCATCCTCAACCTGGACGTGATCGACGGCATGCTCAAGGTCTCGCGCCAGGCGTGCATCGACATGATGAAACGCATCATGCGCACCGACGCCATCAGCCTGGGCCTGTCCTCCGCCGCCAACATGGTGGCCATCGCCCAGCTCGCCCCCGAATTGCCGCCTGAAACGGTGGTGTTGACCATGGTTTACGACAATGCCGACAGCTACCTGCCCAGTTTCGAATAGGCGGTTTCCCAACCATCCAGAATGCGGGGGTGCCTCCATGGGGGGCTTTATCGACATGCAACAGCTGCACGATGAGTTGCTCACCCACCTCATCAAAACCCTCACGCCCGCGCAGATGAAACAGCTGGAACCGCACCTGGCGCCGCTGATCCAGAACGCCGCACAGGCGGTGGCCGAGGATTTGATCGCCTATACCTATCGCGACCCGGCCTCACGCGGGCGCGGCGAGCTGATCCTGGAGTCCTACGCTTCGTTTAAGGCCGTCTTGTTCTACCGCCTGGCGCATCTGGTGTGGAATTTCCCGGATCGGGTCAACGGTGTGTTTTCGCGTATCGCCCTGAAGCTGAGCAACCAGGGCAAGGTGCTCTCCGGCGCCGAGATCCACCCGGCGGCGCGCATCGGCCGGCGCTTTGTGCTGGACCACGGCTACGGCACGGTAATCGGCGAAACCTGCGAGATCGGCAACGACTGCTACATCCTCTGCGGCGTGACGCTCGGCGCCCGCGGCATCGCCAACAACCCCGACGGCAAGCGCCACCCGCGGCTGGGCAACAATGTCGAAGTCGGTTCCGGCGCCCGCGTGCTGGGCTATGTGCTGATTGGCGACAACGTGTTTATCAGCCCGTCCTGCGTGATCACCCAGGATGTGCCCGCCGGCACCAAGGTGAAGGTGGTGAACCAGATCCAACTGCAAAAAAATCATGAGTCGGACCACAGCAACTACCTCGGCGCGTTTGCCTTGGATGAGCGCTTGCATGTGGTCGGCGAGGTCAACGCCAGCCACAAGGTCACCGTGCTGGACGCTGACTTCCACCCCCTGCCGGGTTTGATGCTGGAGCCGACGGTAAAGGAACGTCACCACCTGCAATTTCGCCTGCACCGCGTCGAACCGGGCAACTATCTGCCGCGCTTGCCGCTGAACCTCAAGGTCTGCGGCCCGGAATTTGAAATCACCCTGCTCTCCCCACCTGGCTTGAGCGCAATGGTGCGTTCGCTGCTGCAAGCCAGCCCCATGAACGTCGGAGGTTGAACATGTCTGTGCATACCATGGAAACCCTGGCGCTGTTCGACAGCGCGCCCTACCAAAATGCATTCAGCGCCCGGGTGATTGCCGTCAGCGAACACGGCATCGCCCTGGAGCACACGCTGTTCTATCCCACCGGCGGCGGCCAGCCGGGCGACACCGGCCACTTCACCCTGGCCGACGGTACTCGGGTAGACGTGACTGGCACGGTGCGCGACGCGCTGTCGCGTTCGATCATCTGGCACCAGGTGGAACACTGCCCTGAACAGTTAACCGCGGGGGTGCAACTGGAGGCCGGCATTGACTGGGCACGCCGCTACCAGCACATGAAAATGCACACCTGCCTGCACTTGCTGTGTTCGATCATCGACGCACCGGTAACCGGTTGCAGCATCAGCGCCGATAAAGGCCGGCTGGATTTCGACCTGCCGGAAATGACCCTGGACAAGGACACGCTCACCCGTGATCTCAACGCGCTGATCGCACAGGCCCACGAGGTAAAAACCTTGTCGATGCCCGCGTCGGAATACACCACCCTGCTGCAGATCACCCGCACCCAGGCGGTTGCGCCGCCGGTGATCCAAGGCTCGGTACGCGTGATTGAAATTGGCGGGATCGATATCCAGCCGTGCGGCGGCACCCATGTGCTGAACACCGAGGAGATCGGCCGGGTGTTTTGCGAGAAAATCGAGAAAAAGAGCAAGCATAACCGTCGGGTGATTTTGCGCTTCGCGTAAGCGATTGATACTCACGCGGGCTAGTGTGGGGGTTACCCAACACTAGCCAATCCGGTGTCGAGCTTTATTGTTTTTGCTTGCGGGCTTGCTTGGTCAAGGTATCGAGCTGCTGTTCAAGCTTTGAAGTGGTCTGCTCAAAGTTCTGCTCCATTTGCTCGATTTGAGCCTCAAGTTCATGGTTTTTGTGCTTGAGGTACTCAACGCTGCCGGGAGCCGGCGCGGTTGAATCATTGACGTGGGGCGAATTTTCACTTTGTGTGGGGGCCGTTGTTTCGGAAGCGCTGCGGTCTGAAGAAGCAGTCTTTGTGTCCGACTGCGCGGCGGGTGTCGAGTGTTGAGAAGTACCTTCGCCGAGTAGTTGAGCCAATTTATCCAATTTCTCCGTCAGCTTTTTCATCTCAGCATTGAATTGTTCGATTAATTGATTGAACGCACTTTGAATCTTGGTGAGTTCAGTAGCCAATTTATCAAGCCCCTGAGGCTGGTTTTGCTCGGTTCCCGGAGTGTCCTGAGCCCCCTGGGTAGCCTGGGTAGCCTGGGTAGCCTGGGTGTGAGAGCCCTGTGTAGGAGGCGTTGGCGGCGATACAGACTGACCTTCAGCGCGGCGGCCCTGTGGCTTGGCATCCGGCGCCATGGGCGCCTCTTCAGTCTTGTTGCCTGGAGTGCTGAGCCGCGCAATAAAGCCGTCTATTTTCGTATTGAGCTCGTTGATCCTCATCGAAAACTTCTCGGACAACGCGCTGTATTTGGCGATGAGTTTTTGATTTTTCTGAGTCAGTTCTACTATCTCGCTCTTTGAGTCAGCGCCCTGAGAGTGCTGGTTGACGATGTTGCTGTGTCTTGAAAACTGACCACGCTGTTCGGGCCCTACTGGAGGGCGGGGTGGTGCTGAATTTGCCGAGGTATTGGGGTTGGCGTTTGCATCGGTGTTGCCGCCTGAACGAACAGGCTGCGGCGTTGGTGGATTTTCGTAGCCGTATCGGGGCGCATACGGTTGATTGTTGACACTCGTCATAAAATACCTTTCCCGTTTCTCGTTCGGATCGCATGTAAGGTTTGTCAGACGACCTGCCACTACAAGTCATCTGACACCTGATTGGCATGCGTGGGAAATCAGTTCCAAGGCTGCAAGAAATCCGAGTAGCTGAGGGTGTTTGTCAGACTACAAACATGTCCACAAAACGGTTAACGGGTGTGGCCTCAAGCCGCTCCTGATCCTTGCACAACGCAAATATCTCGGCGCTGTGCTGGGCGGTAAACCGCGTGGCCAGGTTGGCCTTGAACTTGTCTTCCAGCAACGGGATGCCGTCCACCCGGCGCCGACGATGGCCAATCGGGTATTCCACCGCCACCGGCTCGGTGCGGGTGCCGTCCTTGAAGAACACCTGCACCGCGTTGGCGATGGAGCGCTTGTCGGCTTCCAGGTATTCGCGGCTGTAGCGAGGGTCTTCGACAATCACCATTTTGTCGCGCAGCTGATCGATGATCGGGTGGGCGGCGTGGAATTCATCCTCGTAGTGCTCGGCCACCAGGTTGCCGAAAGCCAGGGGTACGGCAGTCATGTATTGCAGGCAATGATCGCGGTCGGCAGCGTTGGCCAGTTGGCCGACCTTGGAGATGATGCGGATCGCCGACTCATGGGTAGTGATCACGATGCGCTCGATCTCATCCAGGCGGTGCTTCACCAGCGGGTGCAAGGTCACCGCCGCCTCGCAGGCGGTTTGCGCGTGAAACTCGGCGGGAAAGCTGATCTTGAACAGCACGTTTTCCATCACATAGGTGCCGTAGGGCTGTGACAGGCTGAACGCGCGTTTGTCTGCGGGCTTGAGGGCCAGGTCCTTGTTGGTGTGGCTGAACAGCACGTCATAAAAGCCCCATTGCGGCGCACTCAGCACACCGGGGATGCCCATCTCGCCACGCAGGGCGATGTCCGCCAGGCGTACGCCACGGCTCGACGCATCCCCCGCCGCCCAGGATTTGCGCGAGCCCGCGTTCGGCGCATGTCGATAGGTGCGCAAGGCCTGGCCATCGACAAACGCGTGAGACAGCGCCGCCAGCAACTGTTCGCGGTTGGCGCCCATCAGCTTGGCCGTGACCGCCGTGGAGGCGACTTTCACCAGCAGCACATGGTCGAGGCCGACACGGTTGAAGGAGTTTTCCAGGGCGATTACGCCCTGGATTTCATGGGCCATGATCATCGCTTCCAGCACTGCGCGCACGGTCAGCGGCGCATCGCCATTGGCCACGCGTTTTTGCGAAAGGTGATCGGCCACGGCGAGGATGCCGCCGAGGTTATCCGAGGGGTGGCCCCATTCAGCGGCGAGCCAGGTGTCGTTGTAGTCGAGCCAGCGCACGATACAGCCGATGTCCCAGGCGGCCTTGACCGGGTCCAACCGGAAGGAGGTGCCCGGCACGCGCGCACCGAACGGCACCACCGTGCCCTCCACCAGCGGCCCCAGGTGCTTGGTGCACTCGGGGAAACGCAGGGCCAGCAAACCGCAACCGAGGGTGTCCATCAGGCAGTTGCGCGCGGTGTCCAATGCGGCCTGGGAATCGATGCGGTAATTAAGGACGTAGTCGGCGATGTCCTGCAAAACCTGGTCGTATTCGGGGCGGTTGTTCTGGTCGACGTTGGCGCTCATGGCAGTTACTCCTAAAAGGTTGGGTTAGTCCTCAGAATCACGGTTGCTGGAAGCAGATCTTGAGTGTCTGCCTTGGAATAAAGATCACCTGTGGGAGCGGGCTGGCTCGCGAAGGCGGTGTATCAGGTACTGAAATGTCACTGACCCACCGCATTCGCGAGCAAGCCCGCTCCCACATTGGTGCGGAGTTGAACCTTAGAAAGCGTCGCCCGGGATGCGCACGAAGCCTTCCATCAACACCCGCGCACTGCGGCTCATGATGGCTTTTTTCACCACCCATTCGCCGTTGACCTGGGTGGCTTCGGCGCCGACACGCAAGGTCCCGGAGGGATGCCCGAACCGCACGGCGTTACGCTCCACACCACCGGCCGCGAGATTGACCAGAGTTCCGGAAATCGCCGCCGCCGTGCCGATCGCCACCGCCGCCGTGCCCATCATCGCGTGGTGCAGCTTGCCCATGGACAGCGCGCGCACCAGCAGGTCGACGTCGGCAGCCTTGATCGCCTTGCCGCTGGACGCCACGTAATCCGCGGGCTTGGCCACAAACGCGACCTTCGGTGTGTGCTGACGCTGGGCGGCCTCGTCCAGGTGCTTGATCAGGCCCATGCGCAACGCGCCATACGCCCGTACGGTTTCGAACATGGCCAGGGCTTTCGGGTCGCTGTTGATCGCGCCTTGCAGCTCGGTGCCGGTGTAGCCGAGGTCTTCGGCGTTGATAAAAATCGTCGGGATGCCCGCGTTGATCAGCGTGGCCTTGAAGGTGCCGACGCCGGGCAATTCCAGGTCGTCGACCAGATTGCCGGTGGGAAACATCGACCCGCCGCCGCCCTCTTCTTCCGCCGCTGGGTCGATGAATACCAGCTGCACTTCGGCGGCCGGAAAGGTCACGCCGTCGAGTTCGAAGTCACCGGTTTCCTGCACCGCCCCATCGGTGATCGGCACGTGGGCGATGATGGTCTTGCCGATATTGGCCTGCCAGACCCGCACCACAGCCACGCCGTTGTGGGGTATGCGGGCCGGGTCGACCAGCCCTGCGCTGACGGCGAACGAACCCACCGCCGCCGACAGGTTGCCGCAATTGCCGCTCCAGTCCACAAAGGGCTTGTCGATGGAAACCTGGCCAAACAAGTAGTCCACGTCGTGATCGGCGCGGGTGCTTTTGGCGAGAATCACGCTTTTGCTGGTGCTCGACGTCGCGCCGCCCATGCCGTCGATCTGTTTGTCATAGGGGTCGGGGCTGCCGATCACCCGCAGCAACAGGGCATCGCGTGCGGCGCCCGGGACCTGCGCCGCAGCGGGCAGGTCCTGGAGGCTGAAAAAGACGCCCTTGCTGGTGCCGCCACGCATGTAAGTGGCGGCGATCTTGATTTGCGGTGCGTGTGCCATGGTTGTCCTCTTCAAGCGGTCGCCGCCGATTCCAGGAAGTCCTGGGCAAAACGTTGCAACACGCCGCCCGCCTCGTAGATCGACACTTCTTCGGCAGTGTCGAGGCGGCAGGTCACCGGCACTTCGACACGTTCGCCATTCTTGCGGTTGATCACCAGGGTCAACTGCGCACGCGGGGTGCGTTCGCCGACCACGTCATAGGTTTCGCTGCCGTCGATCTGCAAGGTGTGGCGATCGGTGCCGGGCAAAAACTCCAGGGGCAACACGCCCATGCCCACCAGGTTGGTGCGGTGGATGCGCTCGAAACCTTCGGCGGCAATCGCTTCCACACCGGCCAGGCGCACGCCCTTGGCCGCCCAGTCGCGGGAGGAACCCTGGCCGTAGTCGGCGCCGGCGATGATGATCAACGGCTGCTTGCGTTCCATGTAGGTTTCGATGGCTTCCCACATCCGCGTGACCTGGCCTTCCGGCTCGATCCGCGCCAGGGAACCCTGCTTGACCTTGCCGTTTTCCAGCACCATTTCGTTGAACAGTTTCGGGTTGGCGAAAGTGGCGCGTTGCGCGGTCAAGTGGTCACCCCGGTGAGTCGCGTAGGAGTTGAAGTCGACTTCCGGCAGGCCCATTTTCGCCAGGTATTCGCCGGCGGCGCTGTCGAGCATGATCGCGTTGGACGGCGACAGGTGGTCAGTGGTGATGTTGTCCGGCAGCACCGCCAGCGGGCGCATGCCCTTGAGCGGCCGCGCACCGGCCAGCGCGCCTTCCCAGTACGGCGGGCGGCGGATGTAGGTGCTTTGCGGGCGCCAGTCATACAGCGGAGTAACCTTGGGGCCGGTGTCTTCGTGAATCGCGAACATCGGGATATACACCGCACGGAACTGCTCCGGTTTCACCGAGGCCTTGACCACGGCGTCGATCTCTTCGTCGCTCGGCCAGATGTCTTGCAGGCGGATTTCCTTGCCGTTGGCGTCGAGGCCCAGCACGTCCTTTTCGATGTCGAAACGGATGGTGCCGGCAATCGCGTAGGCCACTATCAACGGCGGCGAGGCCAGGAACGCTTGCTTGGCGTACGGGTGAATACGCCCGTCGAAGTTGCGGTTGCCCGAGAGCACGGCGGTGGCGTACAGGTCGCGGTCGATGATTTCCTGTTGGATCACCGGGTCGAGCGCGCCGGACATGCCGTTGCAGGTGGTGCAGGCAAATGCCACCACGCCGAAGCCGAGTTTTTCCAGCTCATGGCCCAGGCCCGCTTCTTCGAGGTACATGGCCACGGTTTTCGAACCCGGTGCCAGGGACGACTTGACCCACGGCTTGCGCGTCAACCCGAGCTTGTTGGCGTTACGCGCCAGCAGGCCAGCGGCGATCACGTTGCGCGGGTTGCTGGTATTGGTGCAACTGGTGATGGCGGCGATGATCACCGCGCCGTCGGGCATTTGCCCCGGCACGTCGTCCCACTGGCCGCTGATGCCCTTGGACGCCAGGTCGCTGGTCGCCACGCGGGCATGCGGGTTGCTCGGGCCGGCCATGTTGCGCACGACGCTGGACAGGTCGAAGGTGAGGCCGCGCTCATATTGCGCGCCTTTGAGGTCATCGGCCCACAGGCCGGTATGGCGGGCGTATTGCTCCACCAAGGCGACTTGCTCGTCTTCGCGGCCAGTGAGTTTCAGGTAGGCGATGGTCTGCTGGTCGATGTAGAACATCGCCGCCGTGGCGCCGTATTCCGGGGCCATGTTGGAGATGGTCGCGCGGTCGCCCAGGGTCAGGGCCGAGGCCCCCTCGCCGAAGAACTCCAACCAGGCGCCAACCACTTTCTGTTTACGCAGGAATTCGGTCAGCGCCAGCACCATGTCGGTGGCAGTGATGCCCGGCAGCAATTTACCCGTCAGCTCCACGCCGACGCTTTCCGGCAGGCGCATCCACGACGCACGGCCGAGCATCACGCTCTCGGCTTCGAGGCCGCCGACGCCGATAGCGATCACGCCCAGGGCATCCACGTGCGGCGTGTGGCTGTCGGTGCCGACGCAGGTATCGGGGAAGGCCACACCATCACGCACCTGGATCACCGGGGACATTTTCTCCAGGTTGATCTGGTGCATGATGCCGTTGCCCGGCGGGATCACGTCGACGTTCTTGAAGGCCTTTTTGGTCCACTCGATAAAGTGGAAACGGTCTTCGTTGCGACGGTCTTCGATGGCGCGGTTTTTCTCGAATGCCTGCGGGTCGAAACCACCGGCTTCGACGGCCAGGGAATGGTCGACGATCAATTGGGTCGGCACCACCGGGTTGACCTGCGCCGGGTCGCCGCCTTGCAGGGCGATAGCGTCGCGCAGGCCGGCGAGGTCGACCAGGGCGGTCTGGCCGAGGATGTCGTGGCACACCACGCGCGCCGGGAACCAAGGAAAGTCGAGGTCGCGTTTGCGTTCGATCAACTGGCTCAGGGAGGCGTTGAGGGTGGCCGGGTCGCAACGGCGCACCAGGTTTTCGGCGAGCACGCGGGAGGTGTAGGGCAACGTGGCGTAGGCGCCGGGGGTGATGGCTTCGACAGCCGCGCGGGCGTCGAAGTAATCCAGGCGGCTGCCGGGGAGCGGTTTGCGGAATTCAGTGTTCATCGTCAGGACTCGGTCACGGTAGTTACAAAAGGAGAAGACTGCGACGGGCCAGTGTGGGAGCGGGCTTGCTCGCGAATGCGGTTTGTCAATCAACACATCTGTTACTGATACACCGCTTTCGCGAGCAAGCCCGCTCCCACATTTGATTCGATTACCAAACCCGGATCGTCGGTCTCCTCATTCAGCGACGTTCGATTGGCACGAACTTGCGCTGCTCAACGCCGGTGTACTCGGCGCTTGGACGGATGATGCGGTTGTTGGCACGTTGTTCGAACACGTGCGCGGCCCAGCCAGTCAGGCGCGAGCACACGAAAATAGGCGTGAACAGCTTTGTCGGGATGCCCATGAAGTGGTACGCCGAGGCATGGTAGAAGTCGGCGTTGGGGAACAGCTTCTTCTGTTCCCACATGGTCTTGTCGATGGCTTCCGAGACCGGGAACAGCACCTTGTCGCCCACTTCGTCAGCGAGTTTTTTCGACCAACCCTTGATCACTTCATTGCGCGGGTCGCTGTCTTTGTAGATCGCATGGCCGAAGCCCATGATCTTGTCCTTGCGCGCCAGCATGCCGAGGGTGCCTTCCACCGCTTCTTCAGCGGACGAGAAGCGCTCGATCATTTCCATTGCGGCTTCGTTGGCACCGCCGTGCAGTGGGCCGCGCAACGAGCCGATGGCGGCGGTGACGCAGGAATACAGGTCGGACAAGGTCGACGCGCAGACACGGGCGGTGAACGTCGACGCGTTGAATTCGTGCTCGGCATAGAGAATCAGCGACACGTTCATGACCTTCTCGTGCAACTCGCTGGGCTTCTTACCGTGCAGCAGATGCAGGAAGTGGCCGCCGATGGTCGGCTCGTCGGTCACGCAGTCGATGCGTTTGCCGTCGTGGCTGAAGCGGTACCAGTAGCACATGATCGCCGGGAAGGCGGCGAGCAGGCGGTCGGTGACATCGCGTTGCACGCTGAAGTCTTTCTCGGGCTCGATATTGCCCAGGAACGAACAACCGGTACGCATCACGTCCATCGGGTGGGCGTCGGCGGGGATGCGTTCCAGCACTTCTTTCAGGGCCTGGGGCAGGTCGCGCAGTTGGCTGAGCTTTTTGCTGTAGTCAGCCAATTCGGTTTTGGTTGGCAGTTCGCCGTACAACAGCAGGTAGGCAACTTCTTCAAACTGCGCGTCGGCAGCCAGTTCGCGCACGTCGTAGCCACGGTAGGTCAAGCCGGCACCGGCCTGGCCGACGGTGGACAGCGCGGTCTGCCCGGCCACCTGGCCACGCAGGCCGGCGCCACTCAATACTTTTGCTTCAGCCATGTTCGTTCTCCAATTTTGTAGTTATTCAGGGAGCCGTGGTGATTACTTCTTCGCGGCGAACAGCGCGTCGAGCTTCTGCTCGAAGGTGTGGTAGTCGATGCGATCGTAAAGCTCCATGCGGGTTTGCATGGTGTCGATCACGTTCTGTTGGGTGCCGTCGCGACGGATCGCGGTGTAAACGTTCTCGGCGGCCTTGTTCATCGCGCGGAAGGCCGAGAGCGGGTACAACACCAGGGAAACATCGGCAGATTTCAACTGTTCGGTGGTGTACAGTGGGGTCGAACCGAACTCGGTGATATTGGCCAGGATCGGCGCCTTCACCCGGGCGGCGAACAGCTTGTACATCTCCAGTTCAGTGATGGCTTCGGGGAACACCATGTCGGCGCCGGCCTCGATGCAGGCGGCGGCGCGCTCCAGGGCGGACTCCAGGCCTTCGACGGCCAGGGCATCGGTACGCGCCATGATCACGAAGCTGTCATCGGTGCGCGCGTCCACGGCGGCCTTGATGCGGTCGACCATTTCCTGCTGGGACACGATTTCTTTGTTCGGGCGATGACCGCAGCGCTTGGCGCCAACCTGGTCTTCGATATGGATGGCGGCGGCGCCGAACTTGATCATCGACTTGACGGTACGCGCCACGTTGAACGCCGACGAGCCGAAACCGGTATCCACGTCCACCAGCAGCGGCAGGTCGCACACGTCGGTGATGCGGCGCACGTCGGTGAGCACGTCATCCAGGCCGGTAATCCCTAAGTCCGGCACGCCCAGGGAGCCGGCAGCCACACCGCCACCCGACAGGTAGATCGCCTTGAAGCCGGCGCGCTTGGCCAGCAGGGCGTGGTTGGCGTTGATCGCGCCCACCACCTGCAACGGCTGTTCGCTGGCGACGGCGTCACGGAAACGCTGGCCGGGTGTGCTCTTATTATTGGAACTCATGACTCACCTCTTGATTGGGGCGCACCGTCCGGGAAGTGACGGGCAATGTTGCGTTTGGACGCGCCGATGTGGCGGCGCATCAACAATTCGGCCAGTTCACCGTCGCGATCGGCAATCGCGTCGAGAATACGGTGGTGCTCGGCAAAAGCCTGGCGTGGACGATTGGGGGTGGCGGAGAACTGGATGCGGTACATGCGCACCAACTGGTACAGCTCGCCGCAGAGCATTTGGGTGAGGGTGCGGTTACCGGCGCCTTGAATTATCCGGTAATGAAAATCGAAGTCGCCTTCCTGCTGGTAGTAGCCGACACCGGCCTGGAACGCGGCATCGCGCTCATGGGTGTGCAGCACTTGGCGCAGCTCTTCGATTTCCGCATCGGTCATGCGCTCGGCGGCCAGGCGGCAGGCCATGCCCTCAAGGGACTCGCGGATTTCGTAAAGCTCGATCAGTTCGGCGTGGCTCAAGGACACCACTCGCGCGCCCACATGCGGCACGCGCACCAGCAGGCGCTGGCCTTCCAGGCGATGGATCGCCTCCCGCAGCGGGCCACGGCTGATGCCATAGGTGCGGGCCAGCTCCGGCTCGGAGATCTTGCTGCCGGGGGCGATCTCGCCCTTGACGATGGCGGCCTGGATACGCCGGAAGACGTGCTCGGACATGGTCTGGGAATCGTCTTGCGCCACCACTGGGGTTTCCAGTTGATCCAGCATATTGTCGACACCTTTAAAAGCAATGCCGCAAAAACTAGCCAATCAGCCCCACTTAGTCAAAGAATAAATCCATATTGTCGACAATCGTCTAATAACCGCGATTGCACTCTATCAGGGCATGGCCGCCTGCCAGCGCTGGCGTCAGAAAAGCATCATGTTAGAATGCCCGCCGCTTTTGCCTGACATCATTGGATGAAACGGCGCACGAGGGAGTTTGCGCAGCAATGCCAGTCGCCTTGAATTGAACATCGCACTGCACCGCCTCAGGATCTATGAGACTCAAGCCCTTCCCCCTGTTATGCCTACTGCTTGCACCGAGCCTTGGCGCTGCCGCCGAGAAGACCGTGTATGGCCTCAACGAATATGCGCAATTGGCCGGCATCGACCTTGAAGTGGCCGCCAAACTCGACACCGGCGCCAAGACCGCCTCCCTCAGCGCCCGGGATATCAAGCGTTTCAAGCGCAACGGCGAATCCTGGGTGCGCTTCTACCTGGCCATCGACACCGCCCACTCCCACCCCATCGAACGCCCCCTGGCCCGCGTGAGCAAGATCAAGCGCCGCGCCGGTGACTACGACCCCGATGAGGACAAGAACTACACCGCCCGTCCGGTGATTGCCCTGGATATCTGCATGGGCACCGCATTACGCAGCATAGAAGTGAACTTGACCGACCGAAGTGCCTTCCAATACCCGCTGCTGATCGGCTCCGAAGCGCTGAAACGCTTTGATGCGCTGGTCGACCCCAGTCTTAAATACGCAGCAGGCAAACCCGCCTGCGCCGCCGACGCTCATACCGCCGAGTAAACCGAATGCGCTCTCTAACCCTGCACCTGAGAATCCTGATCGCCATCCTGGTGGTGTTGGGTATTTCGGTCACCGCCTACCAGATCTTCGTGCTCGGCATTCCCGTCACCGAAGACGCCACCGACGACTTGTGGAACATCGACGCCAAGGTCGAGTTCGTCGCCAACCCGAAAGACCCGGTGAAGATCCAGATGTTCGTGCCGCCATTGAGCCGCGACTTCGTCAGCCTCAATGAGAGTTTTATTTCGAATAATTACGGCGTGAGCGTCAACCGCACCGACGGCAACCGCAAGGTCACTTGGTCGGCACGCCGCGCCAAGGGCAACCAGACCCTGTATTACCGCCTGGTGCTGACCAAGCGTTACAGCGGTGAAAAGGTCAAGGTCAAGGGCCCGACCTTCCGTGACAGCATCGCCGTGGAAGGCCCGGAAAAAATCGCCGCCGAAGCCCTGCTGGCGCCGATCCGCCAGCACTCGGCCGACGTCGAAACCTTTATCACCGAAGCGATCAAGCGCACCAACAACCTCAATGACGACAATGTGAAGCTGCTGCTGGCGGGCGACCCGTCGACGCCGCACAAGGCCAAGATCGTCGAGTTGCTGCTGTCCATCGCCCATGTGCCGGTGGAAAAAGTCCACACCATCCGCCTGGTCGCCGACCAGCCGCAAGCCCCGGAACTGTGGCTGCGCAGCTTCAATGGCAATGACTGGCTGTACTTCAACCCGGAAACCGGCGAACAGGGCCTGCCCGCCGACCGCTTGTTGTGGTGGACCGGCGATGAAAACCTGATCACGGTCGATGGCGGCAAGAAAGCCATGGTCACCTTCAGCCTCAACAACAGCGAAATGAACGCGATTCGCCTGGCCAAGCTGACCGACGAGAACACCGACGCCAACTTCCTCGAATACTCGCTGTACGGCCTGCCGCTGCAGACCCAGCAGACCTTCATGATCATGGTGATGATCCCGATTGGCGTGTTGGTGATTTTGATCCTGCGCAACCTGATCGGCTTGCAGACCCTGGGCACCTTCACCCCGGTGCTGATCGCCCTGGCGTTCCGCGAGACGCAGCTGGGCTTCGGGATCGTGCTGTTTACGATTATCACGGCGCTGGGCCTGTCGCTCAGGTCGTACCTGGAACACTTGAAGCTGCAGATGCTGCCGAGGCTATCGGTAGTGCTCACCTTCGTGGTGGTGCTGATCGCGGCCATCAGCCTGTTCAGCCATAAACTCGGGCTGGAACGCGGGCTGTCGGTGGCGCTGTTCCCGATGGTGATCCTGACCATGACCATCGAACGCCTGTCGATCACCTGGGAAGAGCGCGGCGCCAACCATGCGCTGAAAGTGGCGATTGGCACGCTGTTCGCCGCGTCCCTGGCGCACCTGATCATGAGCGTGCCGGAGCTGGTGTACTTCGTGTTCACCTTCCCGGCGGTCCTGTTGATCCTGGTGGGCTTCATGCTGGCCATGGGGCGTTATCGCGGCTACCGCCTGACCGAACTGGTGCGCTTCAAGGCGTTCTTGAAGGCTGACTCGTAATGTTCGGCTTCTGGAAGACGTGGAAGGCCCTGGAAGCGCGGGGGATCATGGGCATCAACCGGCGTAACGCCGACTACGTGCTCAAGTACAACAAGCGCAGCCTGTACCCGATCGTGGATGACAAGATCATCACCAAGGAACGGGCGATTGCCGCCGGCATCCATGTGCCGGAAATGTACGGGATCATTTCCACCGAAAAGGAAATCGACAAGCTAGACGAGATCATTGGCGGGCGTAGCGACTTCGTGATCAAGCCGGCCCAGGGCGCTGGCGGTGACGGCATCCTGGTGGTGGCCGACCGCTTTGAAGGGCGCTACCGCACGGTGTCCGGCAAGATCATCAGCCATGAAGAGATCGAGCATCAGATTTCCAGCATCCTCACCGGCCTGTATTCCCTCGGTGGCCACCGCGACCGCGCGTTGATTGAATACCGCGTGGTGCCCGACCAGATCTTCAAAAGCATCAGCTACGAAGGCGTGCCGGATATCCGCATCATCGTGCTGATGGGCTACCCGGTGATGGCCATGCTGCGCTTGCCGACCCGTCAGTCCGGCGGCAAGGCCAACCTGCACCAGGGCGCGATCGGCGTGGGCGTCGACCTCGCCACCGGCCTGACGCTGCGCGGCACCTGGCTGAACAACATCATCACCAAGCATCCCGACACCACCAACGCGGTGGATGGCGTGCAGTTGCCCAACTGGGACGGTTTCATGAAGCTCGCGGCCGGCTGCTATGAGCTGTGCGGGCTCGGCTATATCGGCGTGGACATGGTGCTGGACCAGGAAAAAGGTCCGCTGATTCTTGAGCTGAATGCGCGCCCGGGGCTGAACATCCAGATCGCCAACGACTGCGGCCTGACCCTGCGCACCCATGCGGTAGAGGCGCGGCTGGAAGAATTGAAAGCCGCCGGCGTCACCGAAACCCCGGAAGAACGGGTGAAGTTCGTCCAGGAAATGTTTGGGCACATCCCCGCCGTAGAGGGCTGACGCCACTCCAAAGGTGGGAGCGGGCTTGCTCGCGAAGGCGGAGTGTCATTCAACACACACGGGACTGATACACCGCCTTCGCGAGCAAGCCCGCTCCCACATTTGAACCTCGCTCTAGGACCAACCCCTTCAGGGAGACTACAATCGCCTCCCCCACGCCAACGGCTGATCCACCCCGCATGTCGACCTGCTCCGTACACCCGCTGCCCTACCGGGCCAACCCCGCCGAGTATTTTGCGGCGATCCGCCATGCGCCTGGCGCGGTGCTGCTCGACAGCGGCCGGCCGGCGGCCGAGCGCGGGCGTTATGACCTGCTCAGCGCCTGGCCACAGGCGACGTTGACCGTAGGGCCTGATGAAAGCGGCAGTGATTTCCTGCAGCGCCTACGGAAAAACCTGACCCAACTGGGTGAAGCGGCAATCCCCAAAGGTTTAGAGCTGCCGTTTGCCGGCGGCCTGATCGGCTACCTGAGCTATGACTTTGGCCGACACCTGGAACACATGCCGCACCTGGCCACAGACGATTTACACCTGCCGGACGCGCGCTTGGGCCTCTACGCCTGGGCGCTGATCACGGATCACCAGGCGCAGGCCAGCCAATTGGTATTTCACCCGACGTTGGCCGAGGGCGAGCAGCAACGCTTGATCACGCTGTTCAGCGCTGCCATTCCCGACACGCCCGCGACCTTTACACTGCAGGGCCCGATGGCACCGGACCTGACCGCCCAGGCCTATCAGCAGGCCATCGCGCGCATTCACGCCTATATACAGGCCGGCGACTGCTACCAGGTCAACTTTGCCCAGCGTTTCCGCGCGCCGTGCAGCGGCGATCCCTGGGTCGCCTATTGCGCCTTGCGCGAAGCCTGCCCCACGCCGTTTTCCGGGTTCCAGAGCCTGCCGGATGACGGCGCGGTGCTGAGCCTGTCGCCGGAGCGCTTTGTGCGCATCAGTGAACGCCAGGTGGAAACCCGCCCGATCAAAGGCACCCGCCCCCGTGGCCTGACCCCAGAAGAAGACGCCGCGAACGCCGCCGAACTGCTGGCCAGCCCCAAGGATCGCGCCGAAAACCTGATGATCGTCGACCTGCTGCGCAACGACCTCGGCCGTACCTGCCGCACCGGTTCGGTGAAGGTGCCCGAGTTGTTCAGCCTGGAAAGCTACCCCAACGTGCACCACCTGGTCAGTAGCGTGACCGGCGAACTGGCCGACGACAAAGACGCCCTCGACCTGATCGCCGGCAGCTTCCCCGGCGGCTCCATCACCGGCGCACCGAAGATCCGCGCCATGCAGATCATCGACGAGCTGGAACCCACCCGACGCGGGCTGTACTGCGGCTCGCTGGTGTACCTGGACGTGCGCGGCGAAATGGACAGCTCCATCGCCATCCGCAGCTTGCTGGTCAAGGATGGTCAGGTGTGCTGCTGGGGCGGCGGCGGGATCGTCGCGGATTCGCAGTGGGAGGCGGAGTATCAGGAGTCGCTGACCAAGGTGCGGGTTTTGTTACATACCTTGGAGAGCCTGTAGGTCCAAGTCAGCCCTGCCTTTGAGAGGCAGCACCCTCTGGAAGAAAAAATCTGAATCAGAACGACTGTGGACGGAGTGTGAGTTGGGCGATAGCGTCCGGCTCCTACCCGCCCAATGGCCGTCTGTGAAGGATCACATATGCGACTGCTGACTCATCAGGAATTATTTCCGGGATTGCATCCCGGCCTACCCGCTTCTATTATCTCCCAAATTGGGAGGTTGGAACGATGCGAATAATCGCGCTATCAACCTTACGAATATTCTGGGACAGCCACCCTGGTCATACCGATGCCAAACCGCCCATGGTCGAGTTGTATCGGCATATGGAGAAAGCAACTTACCCGACGCCGCAGGCGCTCAAGGCACAACTCAGAACGGCGAGCATTCTCAAAGGCGGCAGGGTTGTTTTCAACGTGGGCGGTAACAAGTATCGGGTAGTCATGGCAATCGACTATCAGCGGCAGCTCGGGTTCATACGCTTTGTGGGAACCCATGCGCAGTACGACCAAATCAACGCGGAGACCGTGTGATGAACATCAAACCTATTCACTCCCAGGAAGACCTGACCGCCGCCCTGGCACGCGTCGAACAGCTATGGGGAGCGGGCATCGGTTCACCTGAAGGTGATGAACTGGAAATTCTCGCCGTACTCATTGAAAAGTACGAGGCCGAACATTTTCCAATGCCCCCTTCCGATCCGGTGGAAGCGATCAGATTTCGCATGGAGCAAATGGGTCTGAGTGCCCGCGATCTGGAGCCTTTTATCGGCACCAGCGGGCGGGTTTCAGAAGTGCTGAACCACAAGCGCAAGCTGAGCCTGTCGATGATCAAACGCCTGCATGAGGGTTTGAGCATTCCTTACGAGCGGTTGCTGGCAGAGGGCTAAGCGGTGGCTGGTCGGGCCCTATCGGGGGCAAGCCCCCTCCCACATGTTGAATTGTGAATACATTCGAGTGTGGGAGGGGGCTTGCCCCCGATGAGGCCGCCAGCATCACTGAATGACCTACAGGCTCAACGGCCGATTCGACGCCTTGATGAACTCTTTCTTCAAGTCCTCAAACGTATGCACCGCCGGGAACTGCGGGAACTCGCGAATCACGTTCTCCGGTGCATGGAACAGAATCCCACGGTCGGCCTCGCCGAGCATGGTGGTGTCGTTGTAGGAGTCGCCTGCGGCAATCACGCGGTAGTAGAGGGTCTTGAACGCCAGCACCGACTGGCGCTTGGGATCTTTCTGGCGCAATTGGTAACTCACCACCCGGTCGTTTTCATCGGTGATCAGGCGGTGGCACAGCAGGGTCGGAAAGCCCAGCTGGCGCATCAGCGGTTGGGAGAATTCGTAGAAGGTGTCGGACAGGATCACCACCTGGAAACGCTCGCGCAGCCAGTTGACGAACTCGATGGCACCGTCCAGCGGCTTGAGGGTGGCGATCACTTCCTGGATATCGGCGAGCTTCAGGCCGTGCTCATCAAGGATGCGCAGGCGCTGCTTCATCAGCACGTCGTAGTCGGGAATGTCCCGGGTGGTGGCCCGCAAGGATTCAATACCGGTTTTTTCGGCGAAGGCGATCCAGATTTCCGGAACCAGCACCCCTTCCAGGTCGAGACAGGCAATTTCCACAAGACACTCCATTAGATGTTGTTAGTTGAGCGAGCAAAAGGACTGCCGAACTCTAGCGATTCACGCTCGCCGCCGCAACGCAGAGCGGATTTTGATACCATCGCTCCCCTATAGAGCGCTCAGCGCCACTGACCTGTAGGAACCGTGCTGATGAACCAAGCCTTCGACGTCGCTGAACTCGCCGCGACTTATGCCAACAAATCCGCCCAGGACATTCTCAAGCTGGCGTTCAGCCAGTTCGGCGATGACCTGTGGATTTCCTTCAGCGGCGCCGAGGACGTGGTGCTGGTGGACATGGCCTGGAAGCTGAACAAAAACGTCAAGGTGTTCAGCCTTGATACCGGCCGCCTGCACCCGGAGACCTACCGGTTTATCGAGCAGGTACGCGACTTCTACAAGATCGATATCGAATTGATCTCGCCGGACCAGAGCAAGCTCGAACCCTTCGTCAAGGAAAAGGGCCTGTTCAGCTTCTATAAGGACGGCCATGGCGAATGCTGCGGTGTACGCAAGATTGAACCGCTGCGCCGCAAGCTTTCCGCCGTGAGTGCGTGGGCCACCGGTCAGCGTCGCGACCAGAGCCCCGGTACCCGCAGCCAGGTGGCGGCGCTGGAAATCGACAGCGCTTTCTCCACCCCGGAACGCACCCTGTACAAGTTCAACCCGCTGGCGCAGATGACCAGCGAGGAAGTCTGGGGTTACATCCGCATGCTCGAGCTGCCGTACAACAGCCTGCATGAGCGCGGCTTTATCAGCATTGGCTGCGAGCCCTGCACCCGCCCGGTGTTGCCGAATCAGCACGAGCGCGAAGGCCGCTGGTGGTGGGAAGAGGCCACGCAGAAGGAATGTGGGCTGCATGCGGGGAATATCATCAGCAAGGCTTGAAGGTTGCTGAGGTAAAAATGTTGGAATTGAGTTGTACACATACATGTAACCATTGGTGCCATTTATGTGTGCAATTTTTATTCACCCGCACCATAACGTAACACCCAACCTCAATCGCGGTTTGCTCAGGTGAATCGCACTCTCGCAGTAGAAAAATAAATACCTGTTCAAACGGTCAATTTATATCGCTTTGAATTCAGTTAGTTATTTGCGCCCCCTATAAAAACGAAATTACCCACGGTTTTCATAGATCGAAAACTGGCACGCCTATGGCTTAAGGTGAAAAGCGCTTTGTATACAATAAATACAAAACCTACATACACTTTGCCATCCGCGGCTTCGCTGCAGATGTGCTGGAGCCTGCCGGAATGCGTACAAGCCTCTCGAATGACCTTGCACTGGATCTGCCCTCCTCCGCCCTGAACCCCGAGGCCGCCAGCCCCGGCCCGTTGGTACTCAGCCCGCGCCTGCACAACAAAGACCTGGCGCCCACCAAGGTCGAGGGTCGCCGCTGGGGGCGCTATAGCATCTTTGCGCTGTGGACCAACGACGTGCACAACATTGCCAACTACTCGTTCGCCATTGGCCTGTACGCGCTGGGCCTGGGTGGCTGGCAGATCCTGTTGTCCCTGGGGATCGGCGCGGCGCTGGTGTACTTCTTCATGAACCTGTCGGGGTACATGGGGCAGAAAACCGGCGTACCGTTCCCGGTGATCAGCCGCATCAGCTTCGGTATTCATGGTGCGCAGATTCCAGCGTTGATCCGCGCGGTGATTGCAATTGCCTGGTTCGGTATCCAGACCTACCTGGCTTCGGTGGTTTTCCGTGTATTGCTGACGGCCATTCATCCAGGCTTTGCCGACTATGACCACAACTCGATCCTGGGCCTGTCGACCTTGGGCTGGGCCTGTTTCGTAGCCATCTGGTTCGTGCAACTGGTGATCCTGGCCTACGGCATGGAGATGGTGCGGCGCTATGAAGGCTTCGCCGGGCCGGTGATCCTGCTGACCGTGGCCTCCCTGGCCGGCTGGATGTATTACCAGGCGGGCGGCAACATTGCCTGGTCGATCCGCGAGCCGCTGAGCGGCGCTGAGATGTGGCGCAATATCTTTGCCGGTGGCGCGCTGTGGCTGGCAATCTACGGCACGCTGATCCTCAATTTCTGCGACTTCGCCCGCTCGTCGCCGTGCCGCAAGACCATCCAGGTCGGCAACTTCTGGGGCCTGCCCGTGAATATCCTGGTGTTTGCCGCCATCACCGTGCTGCTCTGCGGTGGGCAATTCCAACTCAATGGCCGGGTGATCGAAAGCCCGACTGAAATCATCGCGGCCATCCCCAATACCTTCTTCCTCGTGCTCGGTTGCCTGGCCTTTCTGATCGTGACCGTGGCGGTGAACATCATGGCCAACTTCGTTGCGCCGGCCTTTGTGCTGAGCAACCTGGCGCCCAAGTACCTGAACTTTCGCCGCGCCGGCCTGATCAGCGCCACCGTGGCCGTGCTGATTTTGCCGTGGAACCTCTACAACAGCCCGCTGGTGATCGTGTATTTCCTGTCTGGCCTGGGCGCACTGCTGGGGCCGCTGTATGGGGTGATCATGGTCGATTACTGGCTGATCCGTAAAAGCCAAGTGGACGTGCCGCAGCTGTATAGCGAAGACCCGAATGGCGTTTATTACTACAGCCGTGGGGTCAACTTACGTGCGGTGGCGGCCTTTATTCCTGCGGCCGTGATCGCCATCCTGCTGGCGCTGTTGCCAGGGTTTGCCAGCGTGTCGCCGTTTTCCTGGTTGTTTGGCGCCGGTATTGCAGGGTTGCTATACCTGCTGATCGCCAAGCGCCAGCCGCACTACGCCGATGTCAGTGGCGAAAGCATTGCAGTCGATAACGTCAGTCATTAATCAAGGACATTCCATGCGCATCCTCGTGGTCAACGTCAACACCACCGCTTCCATCACCGACACCATCGCCCAGCAGGCACGGGCCGTGGCCTCACCGGGCACCGAGATTGTCGGGCTCACGCCTTACTTCGGCGCCGAATCGGTGGAAGGCAATTTTGAAAGTTACCTGGCGGCCATCGCCGTGATGGACCGGGTGATGGCCTACGACCAGCCCTTCGATGCGGTGATCCAGGCCGGCTACGGCGAACATGGTCGCGAAGGCTTGCAGGAGTTGCTCAACGTGCCGGTGGTGGACATCACCGAAGCCGCCGCCAGCACCGCGATGTTCCTGGGCCACGCCTATTCGGTGGTGACCACCCTGGACCGCACTGTGCCGCTGATCGAAGACCGCCTGAAACTGGCCGGCCTGTACCAACGCTGCGCCTCGGTGCGGGCCAGTGGCATGGCCGTGCTGGAGTTGGAAGAAAACCCGCTGGCCGCCATGGAAGCCATCGTGCGCCAGGCAGAACTGGCGATCAGCGAGGACAAGGCGGAGGTGATCTGCCTGGGTTGCGGCGGCATGGCCGGGTTGGACGAGCAGATTCGCCAACGCACCGGCGTGCCGGTGGTGGATGGGGTGACAGCGGCGGTGACCATTGCCGAGTCGCTGGTGCGGCTGGGGCTGTCGACGTCGAAGATTCGGACTTATGCGACGCCGCGGCCGAAGAAGATCATCGGCTGGCCGGGAAAGTTTGGCCACTGAAGATCAAAAATGTATGCCTGGCTTTAAATCGCGCTGAAGCTCCGTCCCAGTTTCTGCTCGGCAAACTGCTCAATGATGAAATCCACAAACGCCCGGGTCTTGCCGGGCAGCAGTTTGTGTTCGGCGTAGTAGATGGAAATATTGCCGTCATCCACATACCAGTCGGGCAGCACGCGCACCACCTCGCCACTGCGTAAAAACGGCACCGCCATCGGCATGCTCACCAGCGCAATCCCCAGGCCCTGGGCGCTGGCACAACAAGCGGCTTCGGAGTCGCTCATGGTCATGCCGGGCTTGAGTACCAAGGGGCGATGTTCACGCTCAAGGCTGGTCAGCTGCCAGGAACGCACGCGGCCGGTCTGCGGCGAGCGGATCAGGATGCCGCTGCAGCGCGCCAGGTCTTCGGGCTCGCGCACCGGCGGGCGTTGCGCCAGGTAGCCCGGCGCGGCGACCAGCACACGGTGCGCGGGAGTCAGCTTGCGCGCCACTACCCCTTGAGGCAGCTCAAAACCACCGCCAATCGCGGCGTCGAAGCCCTGGCCGATCAGGTCGACCTGACGGTTATCGAAATGCCAATCCGGGCTGATATCCGGGAAACGTCGCATAAACTCCCCGAGCAGCGGCACCACATAGCGATTGCCGAACACCGTGCCCATGCTGACCTTGAGCGTGCCCACCGGCCGCCCCTCGGCGCTGGCCAGGTTGGCCACGGCATTCTGGATAGTGGTGAGGCTGCCGCTGACTTCTTCCAGGAACAGTTTGCCGGCTTCGGTCAGCGCCAGGCGCCGGGTGCTGCGCTGAAACAGCCGCACACCGAGGCGCGCTTCGAGCTTGGCGACGCTTTTGCCGACGGCCGCCGGGGTCAGGCTCAGGTGTCGCGCGGCCTCGGCAAAACTGCCGCCCTCGGCGCTGCGTACAAAGCATTCGATACTGCCAAAGCTTTCCATATCGCCCCACTCTAAACTTTTGGTTTACACAGACTATAGCAATCACGGTCTACCGGCAGGGGCGGGTGAGGTCGATACTCGGCTCCAACAACAAGGCATCCCGCCTTGAACAGCTAGGAGATCGACATGACCACACAGAACCTCATCGGCAAAGTCGCCTTGATTCAAGGCGGTTCCCGCGGCATCGGCGCCGCCATCGTCAAGCGCCTCGCGGCGCAGGGTGCAGCCGTGGCCTTTACCTATGTCAGCTCGGCCGCCAAGGCTGAAGAATTGCAGAACAGCGTGATCAGCGCAGGCGGCAAAGCCCTGGCGATTCACGCCGACAGCGCCGACGCCACGGCGATCCGCAACGCCGTGCACGCCACCGTAGAAGCCTTCGGCCGCCTGGATATCCTGGTGAACAACGCCGGCGTGCTGGCCATCGCGCCGCTGGAAGACTTCAAGCTCGAAGACTTCGACCAGACCCTGGCCATCAACGTGCGCAGCGTGTTTATCGCCACCCAGGAAGCCGCCAAGCATATGGGTGAAGGGGGTCGCGTGATCAATATCGGCAGCACCAATGCCGAGCGCATGCCCTTTGGCGGTGGCGGGCCGTACGCAATGAGCAAGGCCGCGCTGGTCGGTTTGACCAAGGGCCTGGCGCGGGACCTGGGGCCACGCGGCATCACCATCAACAACGTGCAGCCTGGGCCGGTGGACACCGATATGAACCCGGCGAACAGTGATTTTGCCGAAAGCCTGATTGGGTTGATGGCGGTGGGCCGTTACGGGCATGTGGAAGAGATCGCCAGCTTTGTGGCGTATCTGGCGGGGCCGGAAGCGGGTTACATCACTGGTGCGAGCTTGACCATCGACGGTGGTTTCAGCGCCTGACGTTTCTGGAGCTCTGCAAAACCAAATGTGGGAGGGGGCTTGCCCCCGATGGCAGTGGGTCAGCCAGTTTATTTGTGACTGATCCACTGCTATCGGGGGCAAGCCCCCTCCCACATTTTGACCGGGTTGAATCAGGACATTGGCGGCAGGCCGTAGGCCGCCAGGTCGAAGTCCGCGAGTTTGCGGATGATCTGGTCGGCGTGGTGGTACTTGCTGTCGGCCATGGCCTCGTCGGGCACCGCGATGGCGGTCATGTGGGCGGCCTTGGCGGCGGTGACGCCGAATGGCGAATCCTCGAACACCAGGCAATCCTCGGGCGCTACACCCAGGCGGCGCGCGGCGGTGAGGAAGATGTCCGGCGCCGGTTTGGCGGCACCGACTTCCGGGTCGTCCGCGGTGACAATGGTGTCGAACAAGCCAAACCACTCACGGTGCAACGTGGTCTTGTGGCCAAAAGAATTGCGCGATGAACTGGTGCCCACGGCAATCGGAATATTGTGCGCTTTCAAGTGCCGCACCAGCTCCTCGGCGCCAGGCATGCCCAGGGCCTTGGGGAAACGCTCGCTCATCAACGGTTCGCGAATCGTCAGGAACTCAGCCGGGGTGATCGGCAAGTCCAGCGCCTTTACCACATAGTCCGCCAGGTCCTGAGCCCCTCGGCCGATGATGTGCTGCTTGATCCCCCAATCGTAGGTGCGGCCGTAGCGTTCGGCGATTATCTGCGTAACTTCGGTGTAGATACCTTCCGTATCCAGCAACAATCCGTCCATATCAAAAATCACGGCCTTGATCGGACCGACTGCGGTACGCGGAGCATTCATCACTACAAAACCCTGGGGGAAGGACTAAAAGGATTCAGCACAATAGCGGCGCACGCTGCCAGTAAGCAACCTTCGCGGCGCGGTTAATAGCGCGTAACAGTTTTACCCACAGGCCTACAGCGCGGCCAGCTAGGGTTTGTAGAGGCAGTTCACCGACCACCAGAAAACACCCCTTGCAAACCTTATAAAAGACTTATTAACCTCCCATGAATTCAATCCACTGGACACGAAAAGCCGTCAAACAATTGCTTCGGTTGCATTCGTACCATCAGCATCAAGTACGCGACGCCGTCCTCGCTCTTGAACGCATGCCCGATACCACCAACGTCAAGGCGCTGGTTAACTACTCCCACGCTTATCGTTTACGGGTAGGTCATTACCGCGTGCTTTTCGACTGGGACGGCGACATCCATGTGGTCAGTATTCAAGAGGTCAAAAAACGTGACGAACGAACCTACTGCCATACAGATCATCCACAATACGGAGGGCAAGCCAGCCTTCGTGGTGATCCCCTATGAACGCTATCTGGCCCAACAGAACGACCCCAACCTTATCCCCCACGCCGTCGTCAGCCGCCTGGTGGATGGCGCAACCCCCATCCGCGCCTGGCGCGAACACCTGAACCTGACCCAGGAAGAAGTCGCCAAGCGCCTGGGCATCTCCCAATCGGCCTTCGCCCAGCAAGAAGCAGTGAACAAACCTCGCCGGGCAACACGCGAGAAAATCGCTGAGGCGTTTGGCATCAACGCCAGCCAGCTGGAGTTGTAATTTTATTCCGGTAACCCGCGCCGCCCAGCATCCCCACGCCCGGCTTGCGCATGAATGCATCAACCTGAAAGAAGAACCCAGCGCCCGACCCCGGCCAACCTTTAAAGCGAACCCAAACATGCTCTATCGCGCAGCGGCCGACGGCCTGGTGCTGTTTCACCTGTGTTTCATCCTGTTCGTATTGTTCGGCGGGCTGCTGGCCCTGAAATGGCGGCCGGTGATCTGGCTGCACCTGCCGGCGGCGGCCTGGGGCGTGGCGGTGGAAGTGTTCCACCTGCCCTGCCCGCTGACCCGCTGGGAAAACCTGTTTCGCCACCTGGCCGGGCAGGACGGTTATGGCGGTGGGTTTATCGAACACTACATCCTCACGCTGATCTATCCGGCCGGGCTGACCCCAGGTATTCAACTGGTGCTGGGGGCGGTGGTGCTGCTGATCAATATTGTTGTGTATGGGCGGCTGATCCGGCGTTACGTACAGGGTTGAGACAGCTGAAGAGGTGAAGAATCAGTCTCCCTCATTCCGTTCGTAGACGCCCCCATGTCCGAAGCCTTCGAAGTCCCCAGCCCCCACGAAAAACACCTAGAACACACCACCGAACATGCCCACGGCCGCGGGGACAATTTCGCCAGCCGCATCGCGGTGATGACCGCCCTGATGGCCACCCTCGGCGCCATGCTCAGCTACCAGGCCGGCTCCACCGAAAGCGAAGCGGCGATGGACAAAAACAACGCGGCCATCATCAAGACCGAGGCCGCCAACCAGTGGAACTACTACCAGGCCAAGTCCAGCCGGCAAAACCTGGCCGAACTGGCCACCCACATTCCGGGGGTGGATGCCGCGCATTACAAGCAAGAGATCGAGCGCTACAAAAGCCAGAAGGAAGACGTGCGCAAACAGGCGGAGAAACTCGAAGCCACCTCGCGGGAATGGGACGAAAAATCCGAACAGGCGCTGCACCAGCATCATCGCTGGGCCCAGGCGATGACCGCGATTCAGATTGCGATTTCATTGGCCGCGATCACCTTGCTGACGCGCAAGGAGTGGCTTAAACGCATGTCTTACACGGCGGGCGGTGTGGCGATGGTATTGGGTGGCCTGGCGTGGCTGCATCTCTAGCAATTTTACTTGGGCGCCCTGCCCTCAGCGCTATATAGTAAATAGCATAACGCTACCCAAGGAGACACCGGTGTCCGCACAACCCAAAGAAGCCGTGGGCGCCGCCTACAGTATCGAATCCATGCGCTACGCCCAGGCCATGACCTGGCAAGCCATCGAACAGCTCGCCCAGCGCATCCGCCCGGGCATGCTCGAGTCCCAAGCCCGCGAGCTGGGCAAGCAAGTGCTCGCTGACCTCGACATGCAACGCATCTGGCACCCGCTGCTGGTGCGCTTTGGCGCCAACACCCTCAAGGCCTTCAACCAACGTTCCGAAGGTGACCCGGTGCTGGGCGACAACGATATTTTCTTCATCGACATGGGCGCCGTGTGGCAAGGCCACGAAGGCGACGCCGGCGCCACCTTTGCCACCGGCAACGACGCGGAAATGATCGCCTGTGCCGCTGCCGCCAAAGAGCTGTTCGACCGCGTGCAAACGCGCTGGAAAAACGACCGGGTCGTCGGCCTCGAGCTCTACCGCTACGCCGAAGAACAGGCCCAGGCCATGGGCTGGCAACTGAACCTCGACATCAAGGGCCACCGCGTCAGCGACTTCCCCCACGCGATCCATCGCGGCGGCGACCTGAGGGATTTTGAACACTACCCGAATGCCGGGTTGTGGATCCTCGAAATCCAGATTGCCCATCCGACCAAACCCTACGGCGCCTTCTACGAAGACTTACTCGCTTGACCGTTAAGGACTACAAATGAACCGCTCCACCGAACACCCCGTGCTGTTGTTTTCCTACGGCACATTGCAGGACAAAGCCGTGCAACTGGCCAACTTCGGTCGCGAACTGTCCGGCCAGCACGACGCCATGTTGGGCTATGCGCAAAGTTGGGTAGAAATCACCGACCCGCAGGTGCTGGCCAGCAGTGGCAAGACTCATCACCCTATTGTCAGGCCCTCCACCGAGCACGGCGCGCGGGTTGAGGGGACGGTGTTTCAGATTACCGAGCAGGAATTGGCCGCGGCGGATGCGTATGAAGTGTCGGACTACAAACGCGTGTCGGTGGCACTGGCGTCAGGGCTGACGGCGTGGGTGTATGTGCAGGCCTAAGGGGCGATTGTTTTCATTTTGTTACGGGAGCGATTAAAGTGCGGCCCCCGAGAATTGAATCTCGGGCTTTAGCCCATGGAGTTTCCCAGTGAAGTACGTCAGTAAAGTGGTTGCAGCAGCAGTTCTCGGTTTCGCCCTTGCAGGCTGCACCGGCACCGCCATCAAATCCCCGCAATACGACAGCAGCCAATACACCGTGCTGGGTCACAGCGAAGCCAGCGCCACCGGCATCATGCTGTTCGGTATCATCCCGATCGGCCAGAACAGCCGTTTCGTCCGCGCCCAGACCGCCGCCATCCAGGCCAAAGGCGGCGACGCGCTGATCAACACCGAAGTTCAGGAAAAATGGTTCTGGGCATGGGTATTGAGCGGCTACACCACCAAGATCTCGGGTGATGTGGTTAAGCTGAAAACCGCGCAGTAAATCCACGGGATTTACCACGTATCATGGGCTGAACTCTCGAGGGCAGCCCATGAACCTCAGTATCGTTTATGCCCTCGCGGCCGCCGCCCTGTTCGGCGCCAGCACCCCGCTTGCCAAACACCTCGGGCTGGGCCTCTCGCCCGTACTGCTCGCCGGCTTGCTTTACCTCGGCAGCGGCTTCGGCCTCGCCGCTGTGCGCCTTATCCGTGATCGCGGCTGGAAACCCACTGGCCTGACTCCCTCCGAATGGCCCTGGCTGATCGGCGCCATCGCTTTCGGCGGCATCCTCGGCCCCGTCGCCTTGATGTTCGGCCTGGCCCGCACCGCCGGCGCCACCGCCTCCCTGATGCTCAACCTTGAATCGGTACTGACCGCCGTAATCGCCTGGGTGGTGTTCAGGGAGAACGCCGATCGCCGCATAATCTTCGGGATGCTCGCGATAGTACTGGGCGGCCTGGTGCTGTCATCGTCCGAGGGTGGCGGAACCAGCCACGACTGGACCGGCCCGTTTGCCGTCGCCGTCGCCTGCCTGTGCTGGGGGATTGATAACAACCTGACGCGCAAGGTGTCTGCGTCTGACGCATTGTTTATAGCAGGGGCCAAGGGGTTGATTGCGGGTCTGGTGAATTGCGGATTGGCGCTGTATCTCAGTGCGCAGCTACCAGCCGCAACACAACTGGCGCCGATCCTGCTGGTTGGGTTTCTGGGGTATGGCATCAGCCTGGTCATGTTTGTGCTGGCGCTACGCGGGCTGGGCAGTGCACGCACGGGGGCTTACTTCTCTACCGCGCCGTTCTTGGGGGCCGCGATTGCGCTGCTGGTACTGGGTGAGTCAGTGACAATGGCGTTCTGGCTGGCGTCGGCACTGATGGCCTTGGGGGTGTGGCTGCACCTGACCGAGCGGCATGCGCATGAGCATCTGCATGAGGCTACGGAACACGGGCACCGGCATGTGCATGATGAGCATCATCAGCATGAGCATGGGTTTGAGTGGGATCCCAAGGTGCCGCATAGTCATGTGCATGCGCACAAAGTGCTGAGGCATAGCCATGCGCATTTTCCGGATGTGCATCATCGGCATAGGCATTGAGGGGTGGGCTCACCGTAAAAAGGTTTTTTGGCAACGTCCTACGTCCAATTCGGAAGCGTCGGCCTTCCGCTTATAAATTGCCAAACCTATAGTCGCCCGGTCGCTCTGATGAGTGGCCGGGTTTGGCGACTCGAAAACAAGACGGAATGTGAACGACGTTATTTCTAGGCGATTGCCGCTTTTGGCACTGACCCGTGAAAGCTTCGTTGTTTTTTCTTTGTCTAAATGGAGTCACGCATGAACCAATACATGGCCCTCACCAGCAACGACAGCGCCACCCCTGCAATTTTTGTCGACACCACCGTCCCCCTGGAAATACTCCTCGACGCCGCGAGCTATCGGCTTCGTGCCGTCACCCAAGTCCTGGAGAACCTCGCACTGCGTAGTGAAATCAGTAGTGATGCGGTTGTGCTCAGTGACTTCGCGTTGCTGTGCTCAATACCGCTGCGGGATGGCTGCGACTTGCTGGACGTCATTGGGCGACGCATGGATATGCCAAGCGCGTGAACTGATAAAGGTTGAATTTTCAAACCCCAGAAATCACAAAACCCCTGGTTTCTCTCGAAACCAGGGGTTTTGTTTACATCGAATTTGGCGGTGAAGGAGAGATTCGAACTCTCGATACAATTTCTTGTATACACACTTTCCAGGCGTGCTCCTTAAGCCACTCGGACACTTCACCGTATCTCGTCAAACCAGTTCAGTCTGTCGAGGCGCGCTAATGTAGTCGAAAGCCTTTCTGATGGCAAAGGTTTTTTTCAGAATTTTCATGCGGTTAGCAGGCTATGCCGGAATGCGTCCGGCAAGGGGTGGTGATTCTGCCATTCTCAGGCAGGCATAACACACGTCCGGGACGGCTACTGTGCCCTGCCCTAGGCTGTCTGCCAGCGCGCTTGAGGGAAAAGTCTGACTGGGTAGTCAGTCACGGCGCTTTACCGGGGCGGGCGTGGTGGGTAACGTCTGTGCATGCATTTCTATTACAGCCTCCTATAACAAGCCCTACAAGGAACCGCGTCATGAGTGAGTTGATTGCCTACCACCTCGAAGACGGTATCGCGACCCTGACCTTGAGCAACGGCAAGGTGAACGCCATTTCTCCCGATGTGGTCAGTGCCTTTAATACAGCGCTGGACCAGGCCGAGAAGGACCGCGCGGTGGTGATCATTACCGGCACGCCGGGGATTCTGTCGGGTGGTTATGATTTGAAGGTGATGACCGCCGGCCCTAAAGAGGCGATCGGGCTGGTGACGTCGGGCTCGACGTTGGCGCGGCGTTTGTTGTCGCACCCGTTCCCGGTGATTGTGGCGTGCCCTGGGCATGCGGTGGCCAAGGGCGCGTTCCTGCTGTTGTCGGCGGATTATCGGATTGGGGTGGAGGGCCCGTTCAGCATTGGCCTGAATGAAGTGGCGATTGGCATGACCATGCACCACGCCGGTATCGAGTTGGCGCGTGATCGCTTGCGCAAGTCGGCGTTTCATCGCTCGGTGATCAATGCCGAGATGTTCGACCCGCAGGGCGCTTTGGGCGCCGGCTTCCTTGATAAGGTAGTGGCACCGGAGGAGTTACAGGCGGCAGCGCTGGAAGCCGGACGCCAGTTGAAGAAGCTCAATATGAACGCCCACAAGCACACCAAGCTGAAGGTGCGGAAGGCGCTGTTGGAAGCCCTGGACGATGCGATCATCCAGGACCAGGGGCATATCCTGAGTTAATTCCTGCTGACGCCTCGCAAGAGCCCGACCTTGAGTCGGGCTTTTTCTTACATTCAAATCCGAATCGTCTTCGGCCGCTCTAGCCTGCCGGTGCTGGCAGATGTTGAAATATGTACTTAAACATCGCCTATCTCCTCCCTCTACAGGGGTAATTGCCGAAGACAGTGCACAACCGTACACTGCGCCACCTTTTGCCCCCGATAGGCTGTGTCGATGCTTTTTCTGTTGCGTATGTTGTTGATGGGCCCGCACTTTATGCTCGCCGGTGTGCTTGGCGTGCTGATTGGTATATGCCGGCCGTTCAACCCGGACAACAGCCGCCTATGCGCACGACTGTATGCTTTGCCAGCCATGTGGATCCTGCGGCTGAAGGTGAAGACCGACGTGGACTCACTGCGCAACAAGCCCGGCACCTGCGTGATCATCGCCAACCACCAGTCCAACTATGACCTGTTTGTGTTCGGCAACGTGGTGCCGCATCGCACCGTGTGTATCGCCAAGAAAAGCCTGAAATGGGTGCCGCTGTTCGGCCAGTTGTTCTGGCTGGCGGGCAATGTGCTGATCGACCGCGGCAACGCACACAAAGCGCGCCGCGCGATGCTCACCACCACCCACACCTTGCAGCACGAAGACACCTCGATCTGGGTGTTCCCCGAAGGTACGCGCAACCTGGGCAAGGGCCTGCTGCCGTTCAAGAAAGGCGCGTTCCATATGGCGATTGCGGCCGGTGTGCCCATCGTGCAGGTGTGCGTGAGCAATTACGTCACTCATATGCAGCTCAATCGCTGGGACGCGGGTGATGTGCTCATACGCTCGCTGCCGCCGATTCCTACGGCGGGGCTGACTTCGGATGACATTCCGGCGTTGATGCAGGCCTGTCAGGCGCAGATGGATGCGTGCATTGCGGGGATGGATCGGGAGTTGCACTCTGCTTAGGTACTGTTGGGCGTGCTTCGCACGCCAACGCGAGCAAGCTCGCTCGCCACAAAAAGCTCGCTTCTAGAACATCTGCCAAAGTGCGTGAGCAATTACGTCACCCATATGCAGCTCAATCGCTGGGACGCGGGTGATGTGCTCATACGCTCGCTGCCGCCGATTCCTACGGCTGGGCTGACTTCGGATGACATTCCGGCGTTGATGCAGGCCTGTCAGGCGCAGATGGATGCGTGCATTGCGGGGATGGATCGGGAGTTGCAATCTGCTTAGGTACTGTTGGGCGTGCTTCGCACGCCAACGCGAGCAAGCTCGCTCGCCACAAAAAGCTCACTTCTAGAACATCTGCCAAAGCTACTACGGAACGCCATTCGAGCTAAGCTGCCCAACATCTGTCCTCCTAATAAGAAGTGATCAGCACCATGGGTAGAGTTGTTGCGGCCGCCGTTTACAGCGACGGAAAGAAAGTTACTGATATCACCCTTGACGAAGGCGCGGCCTGGGCCGCCAAACCCGGCCACTTTGTGTGGATCGGCCTGGAAGAACCCAACGCCCAGGAACTGGCCAACCTGCAACGCCAGTTCAACCTGCATGAACTGGCGATCGAAGACGCCCTGGAAAAACACAGCCGACCGAAGCTGGAAACCTTCGGCGATGCACTGTTTATCGTCACCTACTCGCCGGTGCGTGATAACGGCAAGCTGGAATTCATTGAGACGCATATTTTTGCCGGCAATGGCTACATCATTACCGCACGTAACGGCCACTCGGCATCCTACGGCTTAGTGCGCCAGCGCTGTGAGGCGCGGCCGTTGTTGCTGGAGCATGGGGAAGATTTCGTACTCTATGCGCTGCTGGATTTCGTCACCGAAAACTACCAGCCGGTGAGCGAAGCCATCCATGCCGAGATCGATGAGCTGGAGCATAACGTGCTGTGCAGCTCCTTGAGCGAGCGCGATATCCAGAAGATCCACGGCCTGCGCCGCGATGTATTGCGGCTCAAGCGTTATGTGGCGCCGATGGTGGAGATCAGCCAGGAGCTGCAGAAGCTGAGCTTCCCGTTTATCGACAAGAACATGCGCCCGTACTTCCGTGACGTGCAGATCCACGTGACGCGGCAGATGGAAGACCTCACCACCCTGCGCGATATCGCCAGCCAGACCATTGAGATCGGGGTGTTGCTGGAGGCGTCACGCCAGAGCGTGGTGCAACGCAAGTTCGCCGCGTGGGCGGCGATCCTGGCATTCCCCACGGCGGTGGCGGGGATTTATGGGATGAATTTCCAGAACATGCCCGAGCTGCAATGGCACTACGGCTATTTTGCCGTGCTCGGGTTTATTGCGTTGGGCTGTACTGGCTTGTGGGCCAGCTTCAAACGCTCGGGCTGGCTTTAAACCCGCGCCTCTGGCTTGTGGGCCACAAAGCGCATCATCCATTCCGCCACGGTTGCGCCGTGGTGGTCGCGCTCCAGGCTTGCCACGCCGTTGGTGTAGACCGTTTCGCCCAAGGTTGTCTGAAGAATCTCCAGCAGCTCGCGGGAATAGTCGTGGATAAATTCCGGGTGGCCCTGGAAGCACAGCACCTGGTCGCCGATGTGGTACGCGGCGAACGGGCAAAAATCGCTGGAGGCGATAACCGTAGCGTTTTCCGGCAAGGTGGTGACCTGGTCCTGATGGCTGATCAATAGCGTCAGCTCTGGCACCTCAGGGCTCATCCATGGCGCCTTGGCGTCGAGTTTGTAGTCGTGGATGCCCATGCCCCAGCCTTTGCTGGCGCGCTCGGTCTTGCCGCCGAGCAGCAGCGCCAACAACTGGTGGCCGAAGCAGATGCCCAGCAACTTGTCGCCGCGCTCATAGCGTTCGAGCAGGTAGGTCTTGAGGGTCTGGATCCACGGGTCGGTACCAAAGGAATCGGCCTTGCTGCCGGTGACCAGGTAGGCGTCAAACACTTCGTCGTCCGACGGGTATTCGCCCTGCACCACGTTGTACACCACGAACTCGGCGGCAATCGGCTGCTTGGAAAACAGGCGCTTGAACATCTGCCCGTACCCTTGGTATTGATCGATCAAGCCTGGACGCAGGATATCGGTTTCCAGGATACAGACGCGTAGCGACATAAAAAATACCTGACACGGTGATGGGAATAATGCACACCCCAGAGCCTGCCTTGAAACACCCCTTCAAGGCAAGCCCCGGTTGCTTCCCACCTGCTGATCACCGAAAGGCTTCACCCTGTGCAGCTTTTTCCAGCAATAGTGCCGGCGGTGAGAAGCGTTCGCCGTATTGCTCGGCCAGATAACGCGCGCGGGCGACGAAGTCGTTGAGCCCGTACTGGTTGATAAACTGCAGGGCGCCGCCGCTCCAGGCGGCAAAACCAATGCCGAAGATCGACCCCACGTTGGCGTCGGCCGTGGACATCAACACGCCCTCCTCCACGCAGCGCACGGTTTCGATAGCCTGGATAAACAACAAACGGTCGCGCACATCCTGGGGCGAAATCTGTTTGCCTGGCTGTTCAAACCGGGTTTTCAACTCGGGCCACAGGTGCTTCTGCCCACCGGCCGGGTAGTCGTAGAAACCGCCTCCCGCCGCCTTGCCCGCGCGCTTGTATTCATTCACCAACAGCTCGATCACCTGTGTCGCCGGGTGAGTCGGCACAGCCTTACCTTCCGCCTGCAGATCCTTGGCGGTTTGTTGTCGGATATGGCTCATCAGGCTGAGGGACACTTCGTCCGACACCGCCAACGGCCCCACCGGCATGCCCGCCTTGCGCGCCTCGGTCTCGATCATCGGCGCAGCCACGCCTTCGCCGAGCATGGCGATGCCTTCGTTGGTGAAGGTGCCGAATACCCGCGAAGTGAAAAAGCCGCGGCTGTCGTTGACCACAATCGGGGTTTTCTTGATTTGCAGTACGAAATCGAAACCTCGGGCCAGGGTTTCGTCCGAGGTATGCGCGCCCTTGATGATTTCCACCAGGGGCATCTTGTCCACCGGGCTGAAGAAATGCAGGCCGATAAACTTGCCTGGGTCGGGTACGGCCGTGGCCAGGCCGCTGATGGGCAAGGTGGAGGTGTTGGAGGCGATCACCGCGTCGACGCCGACCACGCTGTGCGCGGCCGCCGACACCTTGGCCTTGAGTTCGCGGTCTTCGAACACGGCTTCGATGATCAGGTCACAGCCAGCCAATTCGGCATCGGCGGCCGTAGGACGAATACGCGCCAGGGTGCTTTCACGCTGCTCGGCGGTCAGTTGCCCACGACCGACCTTCTTGTCGAGCAACGCAGCCGAGTGCGCCTTGCCCTTGTCGGCGGCCGCCAGCGTGACGTCCTTGAGCACTACGTCGATGCCGGCGCAGGCGCTGACATAAGCAATACCCGCGCCCATCATCCCGGCGCCAAGCACACCGACCTTGCGCGTGACGTAAGGCGCAAAACCGTGTGGGCGTGAGCTGCCGGCGTTGATTTCATTGAGCTGGAACCAGAAGGTGCCGATCATGTTTTTCGCCACCTGCCCGGTGACCAGCTCGGTGAAGTAGCGGGTTTCGATCAGGTGCGCGGTATCAAAATCCACCTGGGCGCCTTCCACGGCGGCGCAGAGGATTTTCTCCGGCGCCGGGAAGCAGCCATGGGTTTTGCTGCGCAGGATCGAAGGCGCTATCGCCAGCATCTGCGCAACCTTGGGGTTCGACGGTGTGCCGCCGGGGATCTGGTACGCCTTGTTGTCCCATGGCTGCTTGGCCTGCGGGTTGGCGAGAACCCAGGCGCGGGCCTTGGCCAGCAGTTCAGTGCGGTCCGCCTCCAGTTCATTGATCAAGCCGGCTTGCAGCGCCTGTTGTGGGCGGACTTTTTTGCCTTCCAACAAGTACGGCAAGGCCTTTTCCAACCCGAGCATGCGCACCATGCGCACCACCCCGCCGCCGCCCGGCAGCAGGCCCAGCGTCACTTCCGGCAGGCCCAACTGCACCGATTTGTCGTCGAGCGCGACGCGGTAATGGCACGCCAGGCAAATCTCCCAGCCGCCGCCGAGGGCCGCGCCGTTGATTGCGGCGGCCACCGGTTTACCCAGGGTTTCCAGGCGGCGCAGTTGCGCTTTCAGCACGCACACGCTGGCGTAGAATTCCTTGGCGTGGGCCTTGTCGACCTTGATCAACTCATTGAGGTCGCCGCCGGCAAAAAATGTCTTCTTCGCCGAGGTGATAACCACCCCGGCTATGTCGTCCTTTTCCGCTTCAAGGCGTGCGACGGTGGCCGCCATCGCCTCGCGGTACACGCCGTTCATGGTGTTGG
Organism: Pseudomonas sp. S09G 359; assembly: GCF_002843605.1. NCBI lineage: Bacteria > Pseudomonadati > Pseudomonadota > Gammaproteobacteria > Pseudomonadales > Pseudomonadaceae > Pseudomonas > Pseudomonas sp. S09G 359. The sequence continues at coordinate 5,156,836 of NZ_CP025263.1, forward strand.
CGCTCTGGCCGGGCATATCCAGGGTCAGCACCACGATCTGGTCCTGGCCTTTTTCGTAACGAATGGCTTCGGTCATGACTGATTCCTTCGGCTCAGAGGCGTTCGATAATGGTGGCGATACCCATGCCACCGCCGACACACAGGGTGGCCAGGCCATAGCGCTGTTGGCGCGCCTCCAGCTCGTCGAGCAGGGTGCCGAGGATCGCGCAGCCGGTGGCGCCCAGTGGGTGGCCCATGGCGATGGAGCCGCCGTTGACGTTGACCCGCGCGGCGTCGATGCGCATGTCCTGGATGAACTTGAGCACCACCGAGGCGAAGGCTTCGTTGACCTCGAACAGGTCGATGTCTTCTACGCGCAACCCGGCCTTGGCCAGGGCTTTGCGCGTGGCCGGTGCCGGGCCGGTGAGCATGATGGTCGGGTCGGTGCTGGTGACCGCCGTGGCCACGATACGCGCTCGCGGCTGCAAGCCCAGTTCGCGGCCCTTGGCCTCGGAGCCGATCAACATCAGTGCTGCGCCGTCGACGATGCCGGAGCTGTTGCCGGGTGTGTGTACGTGGTTGATGCGCTCGACGTGGCTGTAGACCCGCAATGCCGTGGCATCGAAGCCCATCTGGCCCATCATCTCGAAGCTGGGCTTGAGTTTGCCGAGGCCTTCGAGGGTAGAGTCGCCACGGATAAATTCGTCATGGTCGAGCAGCACGATGCCGTTTTGGTCCTGCACCGCAATCAGCGACTTGTTGAAGGAACCGTCTGCACGGGCCCTGGCCGCTTTCTGCTGGGAGTGTAGGGCGAAGGTGTCGACATCTTCGCGGGTGAAGCCTTCAAGCGTGGCGATCAGGTCTGCGCCGATGCCCTGGGGGGTGAAGTGGCTGTGCATGTTGGTTTGCGGGTCGAGTACCCAGGCACCACCATCGCTGCCCATGGGCACGCGGGACATGGATTCGACCCCGCCCACTACCACCAGGTCTTCAAAGCCAGAGCGCACTTTCATCGCACCCAGGTTGACGGCCTCCAGGCCCGAGGCGCAGAAACGGTTGACCTGCACGCCGGCGACGCTGATGGCCCAGTCCGCCACCAACGCTGCTGTCTTGGCGATGTCGGCCCCTTGATCGCCCACCGGGGTGACGCAGCCGAGCACGATGTCATCCACCTGCTGGGTGTCGAGGTCGCTGCGTTGGGCCAGCGCGGTGAGCAGGCCGGCCACCAGGTTTACCGGCTTGACGCTGTGCAAGGCGCCGTCAGCCTTGCCTTTGCCCCGGGGCGTGCGTATCGCATCAAAGATCAAAGCTTGGGTCATGACATCCTCGAACTGCTGTGCAGGTGTGCCCCTACCTTAGGCCCGATTGACACGGTTTCAATGACCGATGCGCTCATTGCTTTTGACCACCACGCTCGGACGAACGGTAGGACGCAACGGTAATAGCTTGATTAATCGTTTTAGCTGTCTAGCCAAGGCATTGGCGCCAAGATGGCGATAGGCCTCATTACGTTTTTAGCGAAAAAGCTGATTAGCTGATATGAAATGGATCTAAGCCACGCAGAACGAGGGCTCTAAGGTTCACTCAGTAGGAGGTTGCTGCCGGGTTTTGCTGGAGCAACTGTAAGAAAAGCGACACGTCACATCGGCATAGTAGATTTTACCGGCACGCATTTGACGCTCAGGAATAACAACAAAAGGCAGTCAGCCATGTTCAAACATTCGAAAGTACGTCAGGCGGGACTTATTCTCTTCGCCACCACATTGATTCTGATCTTGCCCAACTTAACCAAGGTTATTGGGTGACCCCTCACACCCCACATTTCGTGCACACACAGCACCAGGACTGCAGCTTTTGGCAGCACCTGCCGGGACATTGCGCATAGCGGTCCTGTTGCAGGGGCTGTCTTTTTACGTGCGGATTTCCGCTATCGTGAACCCCCTCGCCATTTTGCATCGGGCCTCTGCCTTGAAATCGATCCTCGCCGTTCTCGCCCTGCTCATCAGCCTGCCGGCCACGGCGGCGCAACTGACCATTGAACTCGACCATACCCGCAAGACCTGGCAGACCGCCGAGCTGCTCCAGCACCCGGACGCGCAGACGGTGCAGATCGTCGATGACGTTTCCTACAAGCGCAACATGACCTATCGCGCAGTGCCGTTGGCGGTGCTGCTACCGGGCCTGCAGCCTGAGAGCCATCTGCAAGCCGTCGCCCTGGATGGCTTCGCCGCCGAACTCGCGGCCGCGCCCCTGCTGGAAACACGTGGCGCCCGTGCCTGGCTGGCGGTGGAAGACCCGGCCCACCCGTGGCCCGCGCTGGCAGACGGCAAACCCAGTGCCGGGCCGTTTTACCTGGTGTGGACCGACCCGCAAGCCGGGCATATCAGCCCGGAACAGTGGCCCTTCCAAGTCTCTGCGATCAAGCAGTTGAAGACCGTGGCCGAGCGCTTCCCGGCACTGTTGCCTGACTCGAAATTGGCGGCGAATAGCCCGGTCAACCAGGGTTTTGCGTTGTTCCAGAAAAACTGCCTGGCGTGCCACCGGCTCAACGGCGCCGGTGATGCGCAGGTGGGGCCTGACCTGAATATTCCCTACAACCCCACCGAGTATTTCGGCGGCGATTTCCTCAAGCGCTACATCCGTGACCCGCAAAGCTTGAGGCATTGGCCGCAGGCGAAGATGCCGGCGTTCGCGGCCAGCGTGCTACCGGACAAAGAGCTGGATTTATTGGTGGGGTATTTGAAGCATATGGCGGGGCGTAAACAACAGCCCTGAGGTTTGCGAAAAGTCCTGATGTGGGAGGGGCTTGCCACTTCCCACATTCGACCACCAAGCAGGCGCCTGAGCAGGCCTTTGTGGCGAGCGGGCTTGCCCGCGTGGGGCTGTGCAGCAGCCCCTCTAAAGGTAAATGCGCTGTGTCAGGACTCCTCAGGCGCAGGTCTTGGGGCCGCTTCGCGGCCCAACGCGGGCAAGCCCGCTCGCCACAGAAGATGTTCCGTTGTGCCTCTCTGTATCAGGTCAACACACCTCCCTGTGGCGAGCGCGTTGCGCTATTGTTGCTGCACGGAGATCACCGGCGTCGGCGCCACGAATACCTTGGCATGCATCTGCTCATGCCCGCCGCCACGGCGCATGCCGCGCACGGGGCAGGCGTCGAGGTAGTCCAGGCCCACGGCCAGTTTCAAATGCCGCTCCGGGCGGGCCAGTTGGTTGGTTACGTCAAAGCTGTACCAGGCGTCATCCAGCCAGGCTTCGGCCCAGGCATGGCTGGCCAGGTGCGTGCTGTCCTCGGTGTACAAATACCCCGACACATACCGCGCCGGAATCCCCAGGCTGCGCGCGCAGGCCAGAAACGCGTGGGTGTGGTCCTGGCACACGCCTGCCTGCCCGGCGAAGGCTGCAGCGGCGCAGGTGTCGACCTCGGTGGCGCCTGGCGTGTAGGCCATTGCCTGGTGGAGGGCGTGCATCAAGTCGATCAATGCGCTGCGATCACGCCGCTGGTGGCAGTGCTGCTGAGCAAAACCGCGCAACGCCTCGTCGGGTTCGGTCAGACGCGTGCACCGCAGGAACGGAAAGGCCGATTGGCTCTCATGCTCGGCCTCGCGTAATTCGTCGATGTCCACCTGGCCACGTGCGCCGATGATGATGGCGTCGTGGGGTTCGTCCAGGGTCAGCACATGCAGGATGTTACCGAACGGGTCGACCTGGGCGCGCACCGGGCGTGGCAGGTCCAGCTGCCAGCTGAGCACATGCTGGCGCTCGCTGTCGTGGGGCGTGAGGCGCAGGTATTGGATGCTGGCGCGCACCTGGTCCTCGTAGTGGTAGGTGGTTTCGTGGCTGATGGAGAGTCTCATGCGGCCTCCAGGTAGGAACTGTAGATGGCGTCGCCCAGTTGGCGCACCAGAGGGATAAAGTCGGTCAGCCAAGCGTGCAGGCCTTCCTCGAGGATTTCATCGATGGCGGTAAAGCGCAGGCGCGCGTCCATCTCGGCGGCCAGGCGCTGCGCCGGACGACCATTGAGGCCAGGCAGGCTGGCGAGGATCTGGTCGATCTCTTCACTGCACGCGCGCAGCGAGCGCGGTACGTCGGCGCGCAACAGCAACAGCTCTGCGACTTGGCGGGCACCAGGCGCGTCGCGGTAAATCTCGGTATAGGCCTCAAACGACGACAATGCGCGCAGCAAGGCACTCCATTGATAGTAGGCGTGGGCGGTGCCATCGGTGACAGCGCTGGCTTGGTCGCCGGCCATTTCATAGCGCGCATCCAGCAGGCGCAGGGTGTTGTCGGCGCGTTCGATAAAGGTGCCCAGGCGAATAAACCGGAACGCGTCGTTACGCATGATGGTGCCGTAGGTGGCCCCCCGGAACAGGTGGGAACGCTCCTTGACCCATTCACAGAACCGGCTCATGCCGTAGCGGCTCAAGCCCTGTTGGGCGATATCGCGGATATCCAGCCAGGTGGCGTTGATGTTTTCCCACATGTCTGCGGTAATTCGCCCACGCACGGCATGGGCACTGGCCCGCGCAGCACCGAGGCAACTGTAGATGCTCGCCGGGTTGGCCGCGTCCAGCGCGAAGAAGTGCAGCAGGCGTTCGGCGTGCAGTTCACCGTGGCGCTCGAGATAGTCCTCCAGAGTGCCGGTGATCAACAGCGGCATGGCCAATTCATGTAGGCCGTCACCGCGCCCATCCTGGGGCATCAGCGACAGCGAATAACTGACATCGAGCATGCGTGCGAGGTTTTCCGCACGCTCCAGGTAGCGCGACATCCAGTACAGATCCGAGGCAGTTCTACTCAACATATTTCAATCCTCGACCACCCAGGTGTCTTTGGTGCCACCGCCCTGGGACGAGTTGACCACCAGCGAACCCTCCCGCAACGCCACGCGGGTCAAGCCGCCGGGCACCACGCGGGTTTCCTTGCCCGATAACACGAACGGGCGCAGGTCGATATGCCGGGGCGCGATGCCGTTTTCGACAAAGGTGGGGCAGGTGGATAAACACAGCGTCGGTTGTGCGATATAGGCGTGGGGCTTGGCTTTGATGCGGGCGCGGAAGGCTTCGATTTCCGCTGCCGTGGAGGCCGGCCCAACAAGCATGCCGTAGCCGCCGGAGCCTTGGGTTTCCTTGACCACCAGCTCTGGCAAGTTGGCCAGCACGTGGGACAGTTCCTCAGGCTTACGGCATTGAAAGGTAGGAACGTTCTGCAGGATCGGCTCTTCGTCCAGGTAAAAACGGATCATCTCGGTGACGAAGGGGTACACCGACTTGTCATCCGCCACCCCGGTGCCGATGGCATTCGCCAGTACCACATTGCCCGAGCGATAAGCCGCCAGCAGGCCGGGCACGCCGAGCATGGAGTCCGGGTTGAACGCCAGCGGGTCGAGGAACGCATCGTCGAGGCGACGGTAGATCACATCCACGGCCTTGGGGCCGTCGGTGGTGCGCATGAACACGCGGTCATCACGCACAAACAGGTCGGCGCCCTCTACCAGTTCCACGCCCATTTCCCGGGCTAAAAAGGCATGTTCAAAAAACGCGCTGTTGAAACGCCCCGGGGTCAGCACCACCACGCTGGGGTTATCCAGGGGGCTGGAGCTTTTCAGGGTGTCGAGCAACAGGTTGGGGTAATGGTCGATGGGAGCAATGCGCTGGGCGGCGAACAGTTCGGGGAACAGGCGCATCATCATTTTGCGGTCTTCGAGCATGTAGCTGACACCGCTCGGGGTACGCAGGTTGTCTTCCAGCACGTAGTAACTGCCGTCGCCATCGCGTACGAGGTCGACCCCGGAGATGTGGGAATACAGATCGCGGTGCAGGTTGAGCCCCTGCATTGCCAACTGGTACTGCTCGTTGGCCAGTACCTGTTCGGCAGGGATAATCCCGGCCTTGATGATGCGCTGGTCGCGGTAAAGGTCGGCCAGAAACATGTTCAGGGCCTTGACCCGCTGGATACAGCCGCGCTCGACCATACGCCATTCGCTGGCGGGGATGCTGCGCGGGATGGTGTCAAAGGGAATCAGGCGCTCGGTGCCCTGCTCGTCGCCGTACAAGGTGAAGGTGATACCCGCGCGGTGAAACAGCAAATCGGCTTCGCGCCGGCGCTGGGCCAGCAGTTCAGCCGGGGTTTCAGCCAACCAGCGGGCGAATTCGCGGTAATGGGGGCGAACCTGCCCTGCCCCGTCGTACATTTCGTCGTAATAAGTGCGGATCATGCCGAACTCCTTGTCACCCGGACGCAAGAACTATCGCAAGGCCCGTGCCAGCGGCATAAACACTTAAGAATCAGTGAGTTGAATTACCACCAGGTTCTGGCCGCACCGTCCTGGTGCGCAGAATGCCCGGTGCCTCCCCGCGCGCTTCATCGCAATGCGGGCTTTGGCTATCAACAGCATAGTCAGAGTTGATTTCACTGCCCGGCCACACCTGCGGATAATTGCCATCATCTGCTGAACAGTCTTCAGCGCACCGCTCTTCCCTTTAGGCCACCCTGCTTTGGGTGGCTTTTTTTTGGTGCTGAAAAAGTGATGACAAGTTCCGAGTAGTTTTCACACAGCACAAACAAAATCGGCCGACCCAAAGGTCAGCCGATACGCTGCGGTTTTCATGCGAATCAATAGCGTAATTTACATGGGTAACCCACGCACCTCCTGCTTGACGCCCCATCCTTCGATGATGCCGCCCAGAGGCTCGACCACCGCCTCAAAGTCCTGCTCGAAGTCTCCTATGCCGTCGTAGGTTGCGAACATGATCTTGCTCAGTTCCAGGTACCAGGCGCCATCGTCGCGCGCGCTGACCTGGGCATTCAGGGATTCCCCACGAAACTCACCCGCAGCCCTGCGCGCCCGTTCCTCATCCGGGAATATGGCGTAGAACTCGATGGGGTGGAAACGCGAGAAGTCGAAGCCGCCTTCTTTCATGCGGCGCAGAACGTTGGTGCTGATGTCTTCTTGATAGGCTGTGCTCATGAAAAGTGCTCCTCGAATTGATGGATAGACTTTCCGTGCTTCCCGAAGCCCGCGCCCTACTGGCGCGGGAGCTACGGCACATACAACACCGCTGGAAAACAAGCATGTAGCTGACAAGACCAGACCTTAGCGATTCATTCGCTGATCTCATTTGCAGAGTAGCGCGAAGCTATCACCTCCACCAGAGGTGTGTGATGGGCATACAGGGATTGTTCAGGCGGCAGGCGAGATGTCGAGGATCTGGATACTGTTCTGGTCTTTGAGGATCTTGACCGTAGGCTCGGGTTTGCGCCCTTCCAGGTCATTGAGGTCCAGCTCTGCAGCCACCGGCACCAGCTTGTTGCGGATCATGTGCGCCGCATCTTCGAGGCTGGGCTTTTGCTCGCAGGTGAACTGCTCCACGGTCTGCACGCCGTGATCATCAACGAAGGTAATTTGCCACGTTTGCATCGGTGCCTCCTCGATAAAGCCCGCGTGTGGGCTCACAACTATCTGGACCTTGAGGGTTAACCAAACGTTCCACTCAAGGCCGGAGGCACCGGATCAGCTGCACTTACTTTTCAGCGTGTTCCTTGAGGGCTTTCAAGGTGTTGAACGGCGCATCCACCACGAACTTGTTGGCCAGCCACGAAGGCACGCTACCGCCTGGCTCGGTGTGCACCTGGTAGGTGACTTCGGTCTGGTTGTCGCCTTTGGGCACCAGTTTCCAGAACCCGTCGACTTTGGCGACGCGCACGTAGCCTTTTTCTTCAGGCTTGTAGGTCGGAACACCTTCCAGCTTGCGGGTCAGGGTGCCGTCGGCCGCCTTGCTGGTGGTGATATGCAGGTAGGAATCACGATCCGTCACCGGGAACGGGGCCTTGAATTGGGTGTAGGTCCAACTCTCGTCACCTTTCTTGTCCACCAGTTTCTGCGATTTGCACTCATGGATCCAGGAACAGGCACCGGCCACGTCTTCCTGCAGAGCGACGATCTTGGCGACGGGCGCCTTGATAACTGTTACACCGCGATACGCCTTGTACTTGGAGCCGGCGATTTCGCTTAGGGACACTTTGATACCGTCTTCATCCTTGGCGACTTGCCAATCTTCAGCCTGGGCAGTGGCGGCAAACAACACTGTAAAACCGCACAACACAGCCATTCGTTTCAGCGAACCCATTGTTGTATTCCTTATTGTTGAAGTTCAGATAGTAAAGCCCATCAAGCCGCCGTCATCTGCTCCCACCAGCCGATCAACCGGATCGCATCGGCCTGGTCGGTACCACAGACTTCGATATCCGCCTTGAACTCACTGCACACCGCCGGGCGTTCCGGCTGCCCGAACAGCTGGCATAGCTGTTCGACCGACAGGTGCAGGCAGCGTTCGCCCGCCGGTTTGCCCTGTGGCATTCCCGGTAATGGCGAACTGATGGAGGGGGCGATGCAGCAAGCGCCACAGCCTTCACGGCAATTCATGACCAGCAGGTCCTCGACGACTCAATGTGGATGGCCGGGCTAGAGTACGCCCTTAAACAGCCGTTTTAAAATGGTCTAACAGGGGTTTTTCGCACAAAACAAATGTGACTGACCAGTCTGCGACAGATGGTCGAGGGGCGACGTCACGTCTGTGGGAAAAGTTTACTGCTTGAACTCGAATTCCAACGCGGCGCCTTCCACTTCACGGCGCTCTTCGTTGCGCAGTTGCAGCTTCATCTCATTGCTGAGCAGGCGGCCGTTGATCTGGAACGCGCTGTTGTCGGTGGGCTTCTCGCCAAACATCGGTGGCAGCAGCGGCACACTTTTGGGCTTGGGCACGGTGCCCAGGGGTTGCAGGTGCCGGACCATGTCCGAAGGCAGGGACAGATCCAACTGTGCCGGTGGCAATTGGGTTTGCGCCACTTCACGGGATGATTTGGACGCTGCGCGTTTTTTAACCGTGGCGGCTTTTTTCTTCGCCACCGCCGCTTTTTGGGCGGCAGCCGGTTTTTTCGCGGGAGTCTTCTGCTGGGTGCTGGCAGCGGGCTTGCTGTCAGTCACGGGGGCTGCCGCCAGCACCGTGCCAACGTTACACAGGCTTAACAGGCCAATCACCAAAGCAGCACGAACAATCGAGGTCATATCGCCAACAGCATTAACGGCAGAGGGCCATATGCTCGCTTGTTGTGCGCGGCATGACAAGCGCGGTGATTAGCCAGCTATCGGAGCTGTCCCCATTGTGTGCCTCATCTACAGCAGGCCGGCCGCAGTTTCCTGGCATAACTGGCTGGCCAGCATGCCCAACGTCATCAGCGCCCGCTCCGCCTCGCGGTTCCACGGCGTGCCGCAGTTGAGGCGGATACAGTGGTTGAACTGCTCGGTATTGCTGAAGATCAGCCCCGGCGCAATGCTGATGCCCTGTTGCAGTGCACGCACGTGCAGTTCCTGGGTATTGACCCGCCCAGGCAAACTGACCCACAGGATAAAACCGCCGGTCGGACGGGTCATCTGGGTGCCTTCCGGGAAGTACTGCTGCACCGCCAGCTGGAACGCGCTCAGGTTCTTGCGGTATTCCTGGCGGATGTAGCGCAAGTGCCGGTCGTAGCCGCCGTTCTCCAGGTAGGCGGCGACGCCCATCTGGGTGACGCTGCACGCCGAATGCGTGCTGAACATCTGCAGGCGCTGGATTTCCTGCTGGTACTTGCCGGCGATCATCCAACCGATGCGCACGCCTGGGGACAGCGTTTTCGAAAAGCTTGAGCAATAGATGACCCGGTCAAGGCGGTCGTAGGCTTTCAGGGCCTTGGTGCGGCCCACTTCGAACATCAGCTCGCCGTAGATATCGTCCTCGACGATCTGGATATCGAAATCCGAGGCCAGGCGCAGCAACTGTTTCTGCCGCTCTTCGGGCATGGTGCCGCCCAAGGGATTGCTCAGGCGGGTAGTCAGCACCAAGGCCTTGATCGACCATTGGTTGGCCGCCAGCTGCAGGGCTTCCAGGCTCATGCCGGTGGCGGGGTCGCTGGGAATCTCGATAACCTTCAGGCCCAGCAGATCGGCCAGCTGCAGCAAGCCATAATAGGTCGGTGATTCAGCGGCAATCAGGTCACCAGGGCGTGTCAGCACCCGCAGCGACATCTGCAACGCATCCACGCAACCGTGGGTAATCACCACTTCGGAAGGGTCCACCACCACGCCGGCATCACGCATGCGAATCGCCACCTGGCGGCGCAGTGGTTCGAAACCGGGGCTGAACATGTAGCTGAAGGCGCGCGGGCTCTGGAAGCGCGTGACCTTGGCCAGTTGCTGGTGCAGTGCGCGCACCGGCAAGTAGTCGACGCTCGGCACGGCGGCGCCCAACGGGAATACGCCTTCACGGCGCGACTCGCCCAATACCTGTTGAATAATGCTGCTGCGGGTAACCAACCCCGGGCGCTCGACCCGGGCGATGTCCGGCGTCGGCGCGGTCAGCGCCGGTGTCTGGTGCACGTAATAGCCGGACTGCGGCCGCGCCCGGATCAGCCCCTGGTCTTCCAGGTTGGCGTAGGCCTGCAACACCGTGGCATGGCTGACGTTGAGCTGGGAACTCATCTTGCGCACCGAAGGCACGCGCTCACCCGGTTGATAGACACCGCGCCGGATATCCTCAGCCAGTTGCTGGGCGATACGTTGGTAAAGCAACAGATTGGTCATGACGCAGCACTCGATTTCACGGGTATTTTATTTTTGTGTGAAACATACCAGCACAGTTTAGAAGTGTACGGGGACAGTTACCACAATAGTCGAGCGCTGGCGGGAGTGACAGTAAAAACTGTAGGGGTGGCTGACTGAATTTTCAGATAGACACAGAAACAAATGTGGGAGGGGCCTGCCCCCGATGAGGGAGTTTCAGTCACCAAAGAGGTTGACTGACCGCCGCCATCGGGGGCAAGCCCCCTCCCACATTTCTGATCTACACCAGGCTGTTAGCGAGCGGCGCCTAACTGGCCTTTTTCGTCGGAGAACACGATCTCCACGCGACGATTCTGCGCCCTGCCCCGCTCGGAGGCATTCGCTTCCACCGGGTACTGGTCGCCATAACCTTCGACCTGGATGCGTTTTTCGTCGATGCCCAGGTCCACCAGCACATCAGCCACTGCTTGCGCACGGTCGCGGGACAGCTTGAGGTTTTCCTGCTCACCGCCCGTGTTGTCGGCGTAACCCTCGATGCGCACCACGCGCTTGGGGTTCAGTTGCAGGAACTGCACGATTTTCAGCACGATGCGGTTGGCCGAGTTTTTCAGTTCGGCGTCACCGGTGTCGAACAGCACATCGCCCAGGGTCATCACCAGGCCGCGATCAGTCTGGGTAGTGGCCAGGCTGGCGATCTGTTCCTCAAGCCATTTGCCCTGTTGCTGCACGCTGATCAGCTTGTTTTCACGCAGGGCCAGTTGCAGGCGCTGACGTTCCAGTTCGAGCTTGGCGCCGCGCTCTTCGTTGAGCGCCTGTTCGGTGTGTTCGCGGGCAATCGCACTGTAGCGCTGGCTCAGGTAGGCGTAATGCACCACGTCCGCACCGCTGCCCCAATAGCTGGACAAGCGATCGGCACGCGCCAGGGATTCACCGGCGCGAATCACGTCCTTGGGCGCGATGCGCAACACATTGGCGTCTTCCTTGACCTTCTGGAAGTCGCTGCCGGCCTGCTGCAAGGCCTGCTCGCCACTCGGGTGGCTGGCGCAACCGCCGAGTACCGCAGCCCCCAGCAGCACAACACAACGCAAACGCCGGCTCATTGGGCTTCCCCCAACTGCAATTGCTTGCGCAGGCGCGTGATGCGGGTGTTGAGCACGTTGAGTTGCTCCTGGCTCTTGCGGGTCAGCACGCGAGCTTCGGCCAAGCGTGCATCCAGCTCGGCCTGTTCGGCCTGCATGCGCGCGTCTTTGTAGGATTGGTCGGCCATGTCGGCCTTGGCCTGGGCGAATTTATCTTCGGCCAGCTTCAATTCGGGTGATTCGTCGGCACTGGCACCCACGGCATTGGCTTGTTCCAAGGCTTGCTGGGTGAGGCGTATTTGTTCATTCGGCGCAGGATCGGCTGCACATCCCGCCAGAGCGACAACGGCGAGGGCCGCGAAAAGAGGTCGAAGAGTCACTGAAAATCCCTACTTTGTTGGGGTGCCGACGGGTTGTTGCAATTGCGCTTTCCAACGCTCGAGGTTGCGCTGCAGCGCGGCTTCCGTCACACCGGACGCGGGCAATTCTGTCATCTTTTTGGCGAGCTGTCCGCGCAACCACGGATCATTGCAGGCCGAGTTGTGGGAAATCGCCAGGTACAGACCGGGCTGGTCGATGGGAATATCACGGGCGACCAGGTCGTTACTCATGCCCAATGTCTGCGCCATGGCCATGCCGGAATAACGCCCGGCCAACACGTAATCGACTTCCCCGAGCAGCAGCTTCTGGAACGCGGGAGTCAGGCTGGGCAGACGTTGCAGGCTGAGTTGCTGGCCGGCGAAGGTCTCGAATTCGCGGCTCAAGCGTGCGCGCTCCGACACGGCGCCCTTGTGCCCATGCAGGTCGGCCGCAATGGTGTAGGCCAAGGCCGAATCCTTGCGTGTCCACACCAGGTAGTCGGTTTGCACCAACGCCGGGTGGATGTAGTCGAGGCTGTCCAGTTCGCCCAGGTTCAGCGGCGCATCGGCGAGGATGTCCATGCGCCCGCTGCGCACTTCATCCAAAGCCAGGGAGCGCTTGCCGCCATAGAGCAGGTCGACTTTGAGGCCCAACTCCTTGGCCACTTGCTGCAACACATCGGCGGTGGCGCCGATCAGGTGCGTGGGGTCCTGAGGGTCACGCCAGAGCAAGGGCGGCGCGTCCGGGCTGCCGGTGATCACCAGGCGGTCACACTTGCCGGCGGCCAGCGTCAGGCCCGGCAGTAGCGTAAGACCGAGCAATACGGTCCAGTGGCGCAATTGCATGGCGATGCCTCCAAAAATAAAAAAGCCCGGTCACAAGACCGGGCTCTTTATAAGTGAAGCGACTGGATTAGACCAGCTTCTCCAACTCAGGTACGGCTTCGAACAAGTCCGCAACCAGGCCGTAATCAGCCACCTGGAAGATCGGTGCTTCTTCGTCCTTGTTGATCGCGACGATCACTTTGGAGTCTTTCATACCGGCCAAGTGCTGGATCGCGCCGGAGATACCGACCGCGATGTACAGCTGTGGCGCAACGATTTTGCCGGTCTGGCCGACCTGCATGTCGTTGGGTACGAAACCTGCGTCGACGGCCGCGCGGGAAGCGCCGACCGCAGCGCCGAGCTTGTCAGCCAGGGCGTACAGGTGTTTGAAGTTGTCACCGTTCTGCATGCCACGGCCGCCGGAAACGACGATCTTGGCAGCGGTCAGCTCAGGGCGGTCCGACTTGGCCAGCTCTTCGCCAACAAAGCTGGAAGTGCCAGCGTCGTGGGCAGCAGCGACGGCTTCAACGGCAGCCGAACCACCTTCAGCAGCAACCGGGTCGAAACCGGTGGCACGCACGGTGATCACTTTGATCGCGGCGGTCGATTGCACGGTGGCAATGGCGTTACCGGCGTAGATCGGGCGCTTGAAGGTGTCGGCGCTTTCTACCGAAACGATCTCGGAGATCTGGTCAACGTCCAACTGCGCGGCAACGCGTGGCAGGATGTTTTTGCCGTTGGAAGTGGCGGCAGCCAGGATGTGGCTGTAGCCGGCGCCCAGCTCTGCGACCAGAGGAGCAACGTTTTCCGGCAACTGGTGAGCGTACGCGGCGTTGTCGGCCAGCAGCACTTTGCTCACGCCAGCGATTTTCGCAGCGGCTTCAGCCACGGCGCCAGCGCCTTGACCGGCTACCAGCACGTGAATGTCGCCACCGATTTTCGCGGCAGCAGCCACGGTGTTCAGGGTGGCCGGGGCCAGCGCCTTGTTGTCGTGTTCGGCGATTACGAGGATAGCCATGATCAGATCACCTTCGCTTCGTTTTTCAGTTTCTCGACCAGTTCAGCCACCGACTTGACCTTGATGCCCGCGCTGCGTGCAGCCGGCGCTTCGACTTTGACGGTCTTGTTGGTGGAGGCGGTGGAAACGCCCAAAGCGTCCGGAGTCAGCACTTCGAGAGGCTTCTTCTTGGCTTTCATGATGTTTGGCAGGGACGCGTAGCGCGGCTCGTTCAAACGCAGGTCGGTGGTGACGATGGCCGGCAGTTTCAGGGAAACCGTCTGTGCGCCGCCGTCGATTTCGCGGGTGACGGCAACGCTGTCGCCGCTCACTTCGACTTTCGAGGCGAAGGTGCCCTGGCCGTAACCGGTCAGCGCAGCCAGCATCTGGCCAGTCTGGTTGTTGTCGCTGTCGATGGCTTGTTTGCCGAGGATCACCAGCTGAGGCTGTTCCTTGTCGACAACGGCCTTGAGCAACTTGGCCACGGCCAGGGAGGTCAGCTCTTCAGCGGACTCAACCAGCACGGCGCGGTCGGCGCCCAGCGCCAGGGCGGTACGCAGCTGCTCTTGAGCAGTGGTAGGGCCGATGGAAACCACGACGATTTCAGTCGCCACGCCTTTTTCTTTCAGGCGTACGGCTTCTTCCACGGCGATTTCACAGAATGGGTTCATCGACATCTTGACGTTAGCAAGGTCGACGCCGGAATTGTCCGCCTTGACGCGAACTTTCACGTTGTAATCGACAACGCGTTTGACAGCTACAAGAACCTTCATGGATTCCTCGTTACTCTCCGGTGAAAAGAAAGTCGCCTAGGCGAACCTGGCGGTTGATG